>NZ_JCAMOT010000023.1:0-150409 GCF_059512425.1 Bradyrhizobium sp. Leo78 | reverse complement strand
TCGGATCGCATCGTGAGATGCGATCCGGGTGAGGGGGATGAGCTCCATCGAGGAACCGTAACCCCTCACCCGGCGCTACGCGCCGACCTCTCCCTATGGGAGAGGTGAACAACCGCGATCACGCCGATTCAAACAATACTCATCATGCTCTAGCGCAGCGAATTCTCTGTCGACAACAGACCGGTGAAGAGGGGACGAACGTAGAGCCGAACTGCGTTCTCCGCCGTGATCGCTGGTGTCCACCGCTCCAACTCCGATGCAGCATTGACCATCGTCGACACGAGCTGCGCGGCAATGGAGGCGTCGAGCACGCGAACCTGACCCTGTTCCATTCCTTCGACGATGAACCTGCCGAAGCGTTCGGTGAGGCGGTTGAGCCCGGCCTGGGCATCCTTGCGCTGGCCGAGCGGGAGCGCACCCCAGGCGGTGATCCGCAGCAGGGGTCCCTGATCGGACAGTTGAAAGCGGACGAGCTCCCGCGCGCTCGTGCAGAGGCGGGCCCAGCCGGAGGGGCTGCGCTCGATGGCGAGCGACTGCATCCTCCGCACCACGTCAAAGGTCCGCTCGAAGCAGGCGATGATCAATTCGTCCTTGCTCGCGTAGTGATGATAGAACGATCCCTTGGTCAGGTTGAGGCTGCTCGCGATCCGCTCCAGCGATGCGCCGCGATAGCCCTGTTCATTCACCATCATGGTGGCCGCGCGCAAGAAGGCCTCTGGAACGACATCCCGTGCGGTCGCGGCTCGCGGCCAACCGAGCTCGGGCGCTGCGCCTTCCCGCCAGGACTTGGGCGAGCGGGCAAGGCCATCGATCAGGATCGCAGACATCCGTTCAGCCGCTGGCCGATAGTCGGACGGCTCATAGCGTGAGATCCACGCCCGCATCATATTAACGAGCGACAGCAGGAGGTGGGTCCGGGCATTTCGCGACAGGCGATCGTCCGCCGACTCGCCGGCGGGAAGGAGAGAGCGCACGTTGCGGAACAGATCGTTATAGGCGTCGAATACGCGACGCGCATGAGATCCGGTCAATGCGCGGATATCGTTGAAGAACACCAGCTCGTCCCGCGCGCCGGTGGCGATCTCCGCCAACAGATCGGCATAGCCGCATACGTAGCTGCGGAGTCTGTCTTCCGGCCGGTTCTCCCGTGCCGCGTCGAGGACCACGGTTTTGGTTGTCTCTATCGCCGCAAGCAGACAGGCCGCCGCGAGATCCTCCTTGCGGCGATAGTAATAGGTGATGCTGTGGGTCAGCAGCCCGACATCCCCAGCGATCTCGGCCAAAGTCGCGCCCTTCAGGCCATCGCGGTTGAACAGTCGCGCCGAGGTTCCGATGATCGCCTCGCGCCGCTTCAGGTATTTTTGCGTGTACGCAGCCGGATCACCGCGCCGCGTCGACCTCTCGGACGGCATTATTGTGCGGCCATGTCGTGCAGGTGGCAAGCCACGGCCCGACCGGCACCGAGGTCGCGCAACGCAGGGTCCTCGTGTCGGCAGCGATCGATCGCAAGCGGACAGCGCGTGTGGAAGCGGCAGCCGGACGGCGGATTCATCGCGCTCGGCACCTCGCCCGAGACCGGAACGCGCTTGCGGGTGGCCTCGACAACGGGATCGGCGACCGGCACGGCCGCCAGCAGCGCCTGGGTATAGGGATGGAGCGGCTTTCGATAGATCTCGTCCCGTGCCGCGATTTCGACGATCCGGCCAAGATACATCACGGCGATGCGGTCACTGACGTGGCGGACCACGGCGAGGTCGTGGGCGATGAAGAGATAGGCCATTCCGAGCCGCTGCTGCAGCTCGACGAAGACGTTCACGACCTGCGCCTGGATCGACACGTCAAGCGCGGAGACCGGCTCATCGCAGATAATCAGCGCGGGCTCGAGCGCCAGCGCGCGCGCGATGCCGATCCGCTGTCGCTGGCCGCCGGAGAATTCGTGTGGAAAGCGGTCGGCCATGTCAGGCAGCAGCCCGACCGTCCGCATCAGCTGCGCGATCCGTTGATCAAAGGCCTTTCTGTCGTTCGCGAGGCCATGAACCTCGAGCGGTTCGCCGATGATGTCGCGGACCTTCATCCGCGGATTGAGCGATCCGAAGGGGTCCTGATAGACCATCTGCATGCGCCGGCGCAGCGGACGCAGGCTGGACTTGTCGAAATGGGTGATGTCCTTGCCCTCGAACTCGATGCGCCCCCCAGACGGCTCCAGCATCCGGAGGATTGCAAGGCCCGTTGTCGACTTTCCGCAACCGCTTTCGCCGACAAGGCCAAGCGTTTCGCCGCGCTTCAACTGGAACGAGACGCCGTCGACGGCCTTTACCGTCGCCACCTGCTTGCGGAACACCGCGCCCTTGTGCACGGGAAAGTGCACCTGCAGATCATCGACGCGGAGGAGGACATCGGCCTCAGACATGTGCAGGTGTCTCCAGCCAGCAGGCGGTTTGGTGTTGCGGTCCGATTTCGGAAAGCGCCGGCCGCTCGCGGTGGCAAAGGTCGGTGGCCTGCTTGCAACGCGGCGCGAACGCGCATCCTGTCGGGAGCCGGGCGAGGTTGGGCGGCTGTCCGTCGATCGGCACCAGACGTTTATTGGTGTCGCCGTCGAGCCGCGGCACCGATGCCATCAAGCCGCGCGTATAAGGGTGGCGGGGATTGGCATAAAGCTCGCGCGCGGGCGCCTGTTCCACCACGCGCCCCGCATACATCACGACGACCCGGTCGGCATAGCGTGCGACCACTCCGAGGTCGTGCGTGATCAGGATCAGCGAGCAGCGAGAGCCTTGCGCGAGATCCTTCAACAGGTCGAGGATCTGCGCCTGAACCGTGACGTCGAGCGCCGTGGTCGGCTCGTCCGCGATGATCAGCCGCGGCTCGCAGGCCAGTGCCATCGCGATCATGGCGCGCTGGCGCATGCCGCCCGAGAACTGATGCGGATAGGCGCGGAGCCGCGATTCCGTATCCGACATCCGCACCCGGCCGAGCAGTTGTTTCGCGGTACCAAGCGCTGCATCCCAGGGCTTGCGTCGATGGACATTGATCGGTTCGGCAACCTGCAATCCCACCGTGAGCACCGGGTTGAGCGAGCTCATCGGCTCCTGAAAGATCATGGCGATTCGGTTGCCACGAATCTCCATGATCTCGCGCTCGGAAAGCTTGGTGAGATCGGTGCCTTCGAACAGGATCTCGCCGCTTTCGATCCGGCCGGGCGGCGAGGGAATCAGGCGCAGGATCGACAGCGCCGTCACGCTTTTGCCTGAGCCCGACTCGCCGACAACAGCCACCGTTTCTCCCACGCCGACATCGAAGGAGACATCATCGACGGCGGTCACCGCTCCCCGGCCGCGACCGAACCGGGTCACGAGGTTGCGTACGCTGAGGAGAGGTTTGGCTGCCGCCGTCATTTGCGAGGCCTCTAGTAACCAAGCTTCTTCTTGAGATCCTGATCGATCCAGAGTCGAGCATGGATCGGACCGGGTCGTTCGGAGCCGACACGCAGTTCGCCGCCATAGTTCTTCACCCACGGCCACCATGCCGTATAAAAGTAGTCGACGGGCAGCCAGATATAGGGGGCCTTGTCCACGATCTCGCGCGTCAGCGCCTTGATCATTTCCTGGCGCTTGGACTCGTCCCGCTCCAGGTAGACGTCGTTCATCTTCTTGTCGAATTCGGGATCGGAGTATTGCGACGGATTCCAGGTCTGCTTGGTGACGAAGCTCTTGCGGATCGAGGTCGTGGGATTGGTGTGGCCGTTGCGCATGAAATAGCCGGCGGCGTTGGTCTTCGTCGTCATGGCGGAGAGGAAGGCGCCATATTCCATCGGCTGGATCTCCAGCTTGACGCCGACTTTCTCCAGATAGGCCGCGACCAGCGGCAGCAAATCCATGTGATCCGGCGAGCAGGAGCAGACCTGGACCTTGAAGGAGAAGCCGTTGGGATAGCCGGCTTCCTTCAGCAGGGCCTTCGCCTTCTCCGGATTGTAGGTGAAGAGCTCCTTCACACTGTCGGGCATACTTTCCAGTGGCTCGTAGTAGCCGATGTAATCCGGATGCATGGGATAGGCGAACAGTTCGGCATTGCCATTATAATAGGAAGCCACGATCTCCTTCTTGTTGACCGCCATGTTCAGCGCGCGCCGCACGCGAATGTCGTCGAACGGCTTGGTGTCGACGCGCATGGCAAGGAAGGTGCCGCCGGTGCCGAGCGAACGCGACCACTGCAATTGGGGCGCACTCTTCTTCAATTCGTCTACGGCGGTCCATCTGATCGCTTCGAGAAGGTCGAGCTTGGCCGTGCGCAGCGCGGTGAGGAACGTGGCCTCATCCTTGATAGTGCGATAGACGATCTTGTCGACGAACGGGAGCTTGTACTCCTGGCCGGCGATCTTTTCCTTGTCCCAGTAGACCGGGTTCTTCGAGAATGTGACGGCGTTGCCCTGGATATAGTCCGTCAGCATGAACGGGCCGGTGCCGTTGGCGTTCTTCCAGTTGCCGGCGCCGGCGTCGACCACTTCCTTCGGCACGATGCCGGAATAGTAGCCCCAGCCGAAACGGTAATCCCACTCGGCGTGATAGTTGTTGAAGGTAAAGACAACCGTGTGCGGGTCCGTCGCCTCGACTTTCGCCACATGATCGAAATAGGTCGGGACCTTCTTCGGGCTCTTGTCGAGGCGGGTGTAGCTTTGCACGACGTCGTCGGCGACGAGCTCGCGTGAGGCCATTACGCCCGGCTTTTCGGGAAACATCACGCCTTTGCGGAGCTTGACCTCGACGCGGAGCGGATTTTCCTTCCATTCCCAGCTTTCCGCGAGTTCGCCCTTGACGGCGTCGCTCGGCAGCCAGGCATCCGGCACGAAGCTGTATTTGCCGCCGTTGCGCTTTGCCTTGGAAAGATCGCCGACAAAGAGCTGCTCGTACATCAGCCCGGTGTCCTGCTGGAATTTCCAGGTCCAGTCGGCGGGATCCCACGATAGCGGCGACAGCGTCACGTAGACCATGCCGATGTTGAGCGTGCCGCCGACTTGCGGCTTTTCGTCCGCCAGGGCAGGCGACTGCGACAGGCCAAGCGTAGCTGCGATGGCCAAACCTCGCGCGAGACTGCCGAACGTCGTCTTCCGATCCATGCTTCTCTCCCTCCTCTTTGTTTGTTTTGTATGCCCGCCGGCTATCGCGATCCGCGCATGCGCGGGTCGAGCAGATCGCGCAACGCATCGCCAAAGACGTTGGTGGCATAGACCACGATCGTCAGGCAGAGGCCCGGCGCCAGCGCCAGCCATGGACCCTGGAACATGTAGGTTCGGCCGCTGCCCGACAGCAGTCCGCCCCAGGTCGGCGCCGGCGGCGGAACGCCAAGCCCGAGGAACGACAGTCCGGACTCGACGAGGATCACGGCGCCGACGCGGGTGGTGAACAGCACGATGATCGGCGGCATGATGTTGGGCAGGATATGCCGCCAGAGGATGCGGCCGGTGGAGGCGCCGATCGACTGGCTGGCGTGCACATACATGTGCTCGCGCACGGAGACGACGGCGCCACGGATGATGCGCGAACCGGCGATGCCGAAGGCAAGGCTCAACACGCCGATGATTTGCGGCATGCCCGGACCGACCACGGAGACGACAGCGATCAGGATCACGAGTTCGGGAAAGGACATGTAGGCATCGACGAATCGCTGCGTGATCAGATCGAAGCGGCCGCCGAGATAGCCCGTCAGTGCGCCGATCAGCACCGAGATCACGGTTGCAAGAAACGCGGCCGAGAAACCGATGATCACCGAAAGGCGGGCGCCATACAGGCAGCGCGAGAACAGGTCCCGGCCGAGATTGTCGGTGCCGAAGAGATGCGCCCAGGACGGCGGCTTGAGCCGCTGTATGGGATTGATCTCGTTGAAGCCATAGGGCGCCAGCACATCCGCGAACAGGCCGGCAAAGACGAACAGCAGAAAGATGATCCCGGCCGCGGCACCAAACGGCTTCTCGCGGAACAGGCGGCCCAGAAACTCCAGTGCCGGGTTGCGTCTCGTCTCCTGACCGACGGAGGGATTGGCCTGTTCGATCGCCGTCATCTGGTCCTCACTCGCGGATCGAGCAGTCCGTAGCTGAGGTCGACCATGAGGTTGATGAGCATCACTGCGAGTCCCACCGTCAGGAACACGCCGGTGACGATCGGGTAGTCCCGCTGATTCACCGCCTCGAGCAGGAGAAGCCCCATGCCGGGGATGACGAAGATCTGCTCGATGATGATGGCGCCGCCGATCAGCAAGGGGGCCTGGAGACCCACCAGCGTAATCACCGGGATAAGCGCGTTGCGCAAGGCGTGGCGCATGATGACGAGGCGTTGGTTGAGACCCTTGGCGCGGGCGGTGCGGATGTAGTCCTGGCGCAGTACCTCCAGCATCATGGTGCGCGTCATGCGCATCGTGACGGCCGACAGGCTCGCGCCGAGAACCATGGCCGGCACGATGATCTGCTTGAGATTCTGGATCGGGTCGTCGGCGAACTTCACATAGTTCACTTCGGGCGACCAGCCCCACCAGATCGATGGGAACACCATGACCATGGTGCCCATCCAGAAGCTCGGCACGGCCAGTAAAAGAATCGAAAACGAGCGCGCGACGAAATCTCCCACCGTGTCCTGCCGGACGGCGGAGTAGACGCCGATCGGCAGCGCGATCACGAGACCCACCGCGAGCGCGATGACGCCGAGCTCAAAGGTGACGGGCAGGCGCTGCAGGACGAGTTCCAGGACCGGAGTCGATTGCCAGAGCGAGCGGCCGAAATCGCCTTTCAAGATGCCGGCGATCCAGATCAGGTATTGTTCGGCCATGGGCTTGTCGAGGCCGAGCGCTTGAACGAGCTGCTCGCGGCTCAGCTTGTCGGCCGCCAGATCGTTCTGGCTCAGCATCATGTCGATCACGTCGCCCGGAATCATCCGTACCGTGGCGAACACGATCAGACTCGCAAACAGCAGCGTGGGGATCAGCGCCAGCAGCCGGCGCACAATGTAGCCGTACAAGGGCCTACCCGCTGATCGTAGCAGCCATCAAGCATGCCGAAAGTTCGAAAAAAGTGTTCGCTGGCTTCACCTTGCAGTCCTCCCTCTTGCAATCGGTCTGTTGCCGATTTTTCGTGAGGAGAAATTTGCCGCTCAGCTTGCGTTGCAACGCGGCAATTTCAAGCGTTTCCCCACTATTGTTTGGATCGTATCACCGGCTAGCGCGCTTGCAACAGCTTCGTGGATGCGTCGACTGCTTCCGAGCACGCTGGCAGCTACCATACTCGGTTTTTGAAAATGCAGATGCGGCTCGTGGCCGCAGTGGAGACTCATAGCGCGTCATCATCACGCCAGAACCTGTCGCCGGGCGCGCCTTTGGCTAGCCCGGTGGGTGGGGCGTCTCGGAGAAGCGTAACAGGTGTGAAGTGGGATTGAAGCGCTATGGCTTTGCTTGAATCGGCGTGACGGCAGTTGTTCACCTCTCCCCGATGGGGAGAGGTGAGGCACCTTCGACCGGGCACCAACTCGAACCTGCCCTTATCACGCGCTAGCTCAACCGGAATATCGCCACGGCTACTCCGCGGCTTCCGCACCGCGTGACTCGTCCTTCCGCTCGAAAGGCGACTGCAACACGAGCATGGTCTGCGGTGGCCGGGCGATCTGGATGTTGAGCTCGTGGAAGCGCTTCTTCATGCGCCGGTAGAACTCGCGCTGCACCGGCCAGCGGCCGGAGTCCGTGCATTGGATCTGGCCGACGATGGTCGTCATGGTGGCATCGACCTTGTCGACACCCCAGAGGTCGAGATCGCCGCGGATCATGTGCTGGAATGCAGGATCCTTGCGCAGCTCGGCGCCGATCTCCTTCAGCACGGCGCCAACGCGATCCGGATCTTCCTTGTAATCCACGTTGACACTGACCGAGGCATTGCCGATGCCACGGTTGGTGTTGGTGACTGATGTCACCGAGCTGAAGGGGATGATGTGCACGGAGCCGTCGCCGGCCCGCAGCCGGATGGTGCGGATCGAGAGGTTCTCGACGACACCAGACAGGCCCGACACGGTGACGAAGTCGCCGACCTGCATCGCGTTCTCGAGCAGAAGGAACAGCCCGGTGATGACGTCCTGCACCAGTTTCTGCGAGCCGAAGCCGATGGCGATGCCGACGATGCCGGCGCCGGCGAGCAGCGGGGCGATGTTGACGCCGAGCTGGCTCAGCGCCGTCAGCGCGACGACGGTGAGGATGATCGACAGCAGCGTCGTGCGCAGCATCGGCAGGAAGGTACGCATCCGCGCCGCGCGGGCGTAGCGTCCTTCGCGCGAGAGCTGCAGCAGATGCTGCTCGATGGCGGCGTTGACCGCTTCCCAGATCGCAAGCGCGACCACGCCGGCGATCGCGACCGTGATCAGCGCCGATAGGAGGCGTCCGCCGATGTGATCGCTGGTGAACCATGCCGCCGCATCCAGGCCCCAGACCTCGAGCAGCGCGATCACGGTGATGACGGCGATCACGCCCGAGACGATGCTCCGCAATGCAGGGAAATACCGGTTGGCGCGTGCTTCGAGGCCCGGAAACTGGCGCGTGAATTCCGGGCTGATGCGGAACACGCGATCCAGCGCCGCCATCATCGCAATCTGTGCCAGCCGCGCGATCAGGAGCACGGCGACACTGGCGACGAAATAGCGGAACAGCAGCGCATAGCCGTTCTGCACCCGCAGCGCCCACACGGTCCATAGCGCGAGGTCGAGGACGATCGCGAGAATGTGCCAGACATCGGCGAAGCGGTTGCGCATCACCACCAGCGGGCCGCGCGCGCCCTCCGGCGCCCGGATCCAGTCGGCGACGCTGCGGCGGCATTGCAGGATGATGACGACCACGAACAGGTGCACCACCAGCATCACCAGCCGAACTACCGCGTGATAGGCCGGGCGGTACAGGCCGAGCAGCAGCGCGATGTTGGCGAGGGCGATGCCGAACACCGTGAAGGCGACGATCCGCCGCCACCAGATGTCGAGATAGGCGGCAGCCTCGTCGCGGATAATGAACAGGCTGGGCTGGCTGGAGGCCGGCGACATCACCGCCGCGGTGACGGCGAGGATGCTGCGGTAGATCACGTAAGCATTGACCATCGCCAGGATGACGACGCGGGGCGTCGGCGCCCGGCCGATGTCGGTTGCGAGCAGGAGATTGCCGATCGCCGCGAAGCAGACCACCGGCAGCAGGTCCAGGAACAGCCGTGCCAATGCAAAGGGAAGCCGGATGGCGAGTTGCCAGGCGTAGGTGAGCGTTGCATGCCAGCGCCGGACCGGCTGCGTTTCGTTGGCCGCACTCGGATCCCGTACGGTATCGACATGCCGCGCGCGTAATGGAATGTAGCGGTCGATGGCGTTGAGCGGACGCCGGATCGCGCGGCGAATGATCCATTCCGCCATGAAAGCGCAGGCGATGACGAGCACGAGCCGCCACGCTGTGTCGAGCAGCATCTGCTGCATGTACGGATTGGTGGTGAGATTGACCAGCCAGCCCCAGATCATCGGAAAATCGGACACCGCGCGGGCCGCGGTGGCGAGCTGGTCCGAGACGTCGCCGAACCAGTCCGAGACTTCGGCCAGAAGCTGCACGCCGAGATTATCGGTGAAGACCGGCGGCGACGCCGAACCTTGCGGCTGCGCTGGCGCGCCGGAGGAGGACGCTTTCGCAATGGTCTGCAGCGTCTGGATGAGCTGCGCCCGCTTGTGGTCGTCCTGCAGAATATCCAGGGTCGCTTGCGCCTGCGCCGCCGCTGTCGGCGGCTGCGGCGGAGGAGGCGGCGACGTGTTCGGGATCATCATCTGCGCTCGCGCAGGCGACATCAGCAGCAGACAGGTGAGCGCAATCGTGATGAGTCGGAGACAGTTGCTCGGCATGAAAACGCTGCGATGATGAGGGGTGGCGGGAATCGCGTGTATTTAACGCGGGTACGGCCATAGTTTGGCATGCCTGTGACAGGCGGCTCACTGCCTGCCAATGCATAGAGCGTTTTCGAGCGAAGCATGCCCTCGGACTTGATCCGAGGGTGGACACCGGTTCGCGTGAAGAAAACGCGTCAAAGCAAGAATCTAGAGCTTCGGTTCTGAAGCAATCAGAACCGAAAACGCTCTAGTCACAAGATGTTCCAGTACCCCTACGAAAATGCCGCTGCAGGAAGCCCTGCCACTACGCCGCCGCGAGCGTGGTTCCGTAGACGACGCCTTTTTCCTTCAGCCAGCGCCGGTATACCACGGAGGAGGCATCCGCCCGGGTCGGGATTTCCGCGCGCGGTTCCAGCGGCAACAGCCGCGGGCGCTGGTTTTCCAGGATGATGCGGTCCTGCAGGAAGATCATCTGCTGGAACTGGATGAGATCGGCGAGTTCTGAGGTGTCGTCGATCAGGAACCCCACCGGGTGGGCGCGGCAATGGTCGGGGTCGAGCGGCTGTACGAACAGGCAGATCACATCCAAGCGATCGGCGGCATTCGGGCAGGTCTTGTAGAGCAGCGTCGCGAAGGGGGCGGCGACCCGGTAGATATATTGCGTGACAATGCCGTCGCTTGCCGATAGCGCCGCCTGCGGCTGGAAGAATTCGCAGTCGGTGGCCCAGACCTCGTCGACGTCGCGGCGGATCTCGGTCGTGTAGTGGCGCACCTCGGTGTGCGGCTCGGCGCCGAGGATGTCGGTGTGGACGAACGGGAAATGCGCCATGTCCAGGAAGTTCTCGACGATGCGCAGGCCCGAAGAACGCACCGAGACCGCGCCGCAGATAACATGCCGCCGGTCCGCTTCGTCGGCTTCGGGAATCGGTAATACGTCGCGGTCGGGGTTTCCGAGCGTGGTCCAGAGGTAGCCGTAACGTTCGCGCACCGGCAGCGGATCGTCGCGATCTTCCGCCGAGACGATGATCGCGCTATCCGCGTCGCGGAACGTGGTCAGCTCAACGCCGAGCAGGCGATTGCGCCGCGGCGATGCCGAGATGTCGGTGAGCGCATCCAGCACATACCACTGGTTCAACGTGCCGGGGTCGATATTGCCATTCATGGTGCAAGCTCCGCTTCGTTGCGGTGGGGCTATTGCCGGTAGATTCGTTGCATGATCTTCGCGTGATCCGCAAGCGAGGCCTCGACGTCGTGATGCACAAATTCTCCGCGGCGGATGATGTTGCGCCCGTTGATGAAGGAATAGTCCACCTTGAACGGGCCGCACATGATCATCGCCGCCAGCGGATCGCGCTGGGTCCCGGAGAGCCCGAGCTGGTTCAATCTGATCGCGATGAAATCCGCGCTCATGCCGGGCGCGAGATAGCCGATGTCGTCGCGACCGAGCAATTTGGCACCGCCGCGCGTCGCCATGTCCAGCGCCTCGCGCGCGGACAGCGCTTTCGGGCTGCCACCAAATCCGCCGCGGCCGCCGGGCGCCTCGGAGAGATAGCGGTGCGGCGCGACGCGCTGCAGCATCTGCGCCAGCCGCGCTTCAAGGAACAGGTTCGAGGTGTCGTTGGAGGCGGAGCCGTCGACGCCGAGCCCGCACGTGACGCCGGCGTCCCGCATCTCGCGGATCTTTGCGATGCCCTGACCGCACCGCATGTTGGCGGAGGGGCAATGCACCATGCCGGTGCCGGTCTCGGCGAAGGTCTTGATCTCGTTGCCGTCGAGGAAGATGGCGTGCGCGAACCAGACGTCCGGCCCCAGCCAGTCGACCGAGCCGGCGAATTCCACTGGCCGCATGCCGTAGATATCGCGGCAATAAACCTCTTCGTCGAGGTCTTCGGCGAGATGCGCGTGCAGGTGCACGGCCTTGTGGCCGCGTGCAAGCTGAGCGGCTTCCTTCATCAGGCCCGGTGTCACCGAGAAGGGCGAGCAGGGCGCGAGCACGATCCGGCTCATCGCGTGCCGGCTCGGATCATGATAGGTCTGGATCAGCCGCTCGGCGTCTTTCAGGATATCCTCTTCCTTCTCGACGCAATTGTCCGGCGGCAGTCCGCCCTGGCTCTTGCCGCGGGACATCGCGCCGCGCGCGGCGTGGAAGCGCAGGCCCAGCTCCTGCGCCGCCTGGATCGTGCTGTCGAGCCGGACATTGTTGGGCTGGATGTAGAGATGGTCGGAGCTCGTAGTGCAGCCGGAGGCGATCAGTTCGGCCATCGCGACGCGGGCCGAGACATAGATCGCCTCGTCATCGAGCTCGGACCAGATCGGATAGAGCGTGGTCAGCCAGACGAACAATTCATCGTCCTGCACCATCACGCGCGTCAGGTTCTGGTACATGTGATGATGCGTGTTGACCATGCCCGGCATCACCAGATGTCCGGAAAGATCGAGCACCTCGTCGGCAGCAAGATGCGCCAGCTCCGCATTGCTGCCGACCGCCTCGATCACATTGTCGCGGACGAACAGCGCGCCACCCTTGATCTCGCGATTGGCGTCGTCGAACGTCGCGAGGTGATCGATGTTCTTTACAAGCAGCGTCGACATAAGCTCACCGCAGGTCACGATAATAGGGAATGCCGAGCGCGGCAGGTGCGGCCATCACCTGGCGCATGCGGTGCCAGGCGACAACGGGAACGACGATGAAGGCGATGGTGCCGAGATAGGGCAGCATCGAGAGAACGGGCGCGGCGATCGGCCAGTTGCGCGCCTGCCCGACGAAGCCGAGCGAGGTGATGACACCGAACAGCAGCGCCGCCAGCACCGCATTCAGCGGTCGGTAGCCGGCAAAGATCACCAGCGCCACCGCGATCCAGCCGCGGCCGGCGACGACGCCTTCCGACCATGACGGCACGAAGGCAAGCGTGAGATAGGCGCCGGCGCCGGCGGCGAGCGCCGCGCCCGCGGTTACATACCAGAAGCGAATCCGTTGCACGGCGATCCCTGCGGCGTCCGCCGCGGCCGGGTTCTCGCCGACGGCGCGCAGGTTGAGGCCGTGGCGAGTGCGGAACATCAGGACGTGCAGCATCACCGGCAGGATGATGTAGATCAGGTAGACCAGCACATTCTGCGTGAACAGCACCTGGCCGATCAGCGGGATCGAGCTGAGATAGGGGATCTCGACGCTCGTAAACGTCGCCGGCGCCGGGATTCCGGAATAGGCCTTGCCGACGGTCGCGGCAAAGCCCGTGCCCATCAAGGTCAATGCGAGTCCGCACAGCACCTGGTTGGCGCGCAGATAGACCGTGATCGCGGCAAACACCATGCCGACCACAAACCCCACCGCGAGCGCCAGCGCGAAACCGGCGGTCGGACTCCTGGTCGTGACGACGGCGGCAATCCCTGATATCGCGCCGAGCGCCATCAATCCTTCGACACCGAGATTGACCACGCCGACACGCTCGGCCAGCACCTCGCCGAGCGCGGCCAGCGCCAGCACGCCGCCGGCGAGCAGAGAGGTGTGCAGGATGCCCGCGATCAGATCCATCTTCAGGCCTCCGCCGGTTTGCTGCTGACGATGCGGAAATGCGCGAGTTCGTCGCCGACAGCGGTGAAGAACAGGATGAGCCCGGTGATGGCGAGTACAGTTGAGGTGTTAATGCCCTGGGTCTGCAGGATGATGCCGGAATTGAGGATCACGGCCATCAGCGCCGCACCGGCGATCACGCCGATGCAGGAGCCGCGCGCCAGCACCGCGACCATGATGCCGAGATAGCCGAAATTGTTTGATATGCCGCCCTGCAGGCGATGCACGGTGCCGGCGACCTCGAGCATGCCGGCGATGCCTGCGATCGCGCCGGAGAGCAGCATCACCACGATCAAATGGCGGCGGAACGGCATGCCGGCATATTTGGCGGTCTGCGGGTTGGAGCCCGCGATCCGTACCTCATAGCCCCAACGCGTGAAGCTGAAGGCGGCGGCCGTGATCACGGCCAGCAGGATCGCGATCGGAAAGCCCCAATGCACCATGCCGATGAATTCGGGGATGTCGTGCTTCAGTCGCGCGGTGGTCCCCAGCGCATGCCCGCCGGGATCGAGCCAGGGGCCGGTCGCGACATAATAGACCATCAGCGTGGCGACGAAGTTGAGCAGCAGCGTCGTGATGAGCTCGCTGACATCGGCATAGGCGCGCGCAAGCGTCGGGATCAAAATCCAGAGCAGCCCGCCGAGCGCGCCGGCGATGAACATCAGCGGCAGCATCACGACGGTGGGACCGGGGACGAACAGCGCCATGCCAGTCGCGGCAAAGGCGCCGGCATAGAACTGTCCTTCCGCGCCGATATTCCAGGCGCCGATTCTGAGCGCGACGGCGACAGAAAGCCCGGTGAGGATCAGCGGCGTTACCAGCAGGCCGACATCCTCAAGGCCAAAACCGGAGCCGAAGGTCGACTTCAACACCTGCTGCGCCAGCTTGAGCGGTTGCGCGCCGCTGGCCGCGAGCAGGAGACCGGCGATGACGAGCGCCATCAGGATCGCAATCGCGCGCGCCGCAAGCGCGATGGCAGGCGAGGCCGATGGCAGGCGTTGCAGACGGATCGCCATCGTCAATGCACCATCGCAGCCGCGCGCGCCGGTGTGGCCGCGCGCTGGCCGCCCATCATCAGGCCGATCTGTTCGATATCGGCGCCTGCGCTATCGACAATGCCCATGATCTCGCCGTGGAACATCACCGCAATGCGGTCGGAGAGGTTGAGCAGTTCCTCGAGCTCTTCGGAGATCACGACGATGCCGACGCCGGCGTCGCGCAGCTCGACGAAATAGCGCATCATGGTATTGATCGCGCCGACGTCGAGGCCGCGGCTCGGATAGGCGGCGACCAGAAGTTTCGTGGCGATCCGCATCTCGCGCCGCGCCACGAAGCGCTGCTGGTTGCCGCCGGAGAGGTTGCGGATCGGCATCGCATAGTTCGGCACCATCACGGCGGCGGCTTCTGCTATCTTGCGCGCCAGCGCCGCTGCCGCGCGCGGCCGGTACCACGGTCCGAGCGAGACCGGCGCGCGGTCATATTCGCGGATCACCGCGTTGTCGGTGACGCTGAGCGCGGGTGCCAGTCCGCTGCGCAGCCGGTCTTCCGGGATATGTCCGACGCCGAAATCGGCGAAGTCAGCAGCATCAGCGGTGGAGACATCGCGTCCGCCGAGCGTGATCTGTCCGGAGCTGGCCGCGCGCATTCCGGTCAGGAGCTCGCTCAACTCTTTCTGCCCATTGCCGGCTACCCCTGCGATGCCGAGGATCTCCCCGCCCGCGATATCGAGCGAGACCCTGTTCAGTACGGTATGGCCGGTGCTGTCCCGCGCCGTCACCTCGCGCAAGCTGACGACCGGCTCGTTGGCTTTGACGACTGCGTTCGGTCCCCGTGCGCGTAAATCGTCGAGCACGATCTCGTGCCCAACCATCAATTTCGCCAGCATCTTTTCGCTGCAGGCGCCGGTTGGTTCGGTCGCCACCTTGCGGCCGCCGCGCAGCACGGTGACGCGGTGGGAAATCTCCAGCACCTCGTCCAGCTTGTGGCTGATGAAGATCACGGCGTTGCCGCGTGCGACGAATTCCTTCAGCGCCTTGAACAATTCGCGCGCTTCCGACGGCGTCAGCACAGCGGTCGGCTCGTCCAGGATCAATACCCGCGCTCTTCGCGCCAGGACGCGCAAGATCTCGACCCGCTGCTGCTCGCCGGTCGAGAGTTCGTCGATCCGCGCGCCCGGGCGGACCGCGAGATTGAGCGAGGCCGAGAGCTGCGCGGTGCGCGCTTCCAGTTCCTGCGCACTGATCGCGCGCGGCGTTTCCGACCAGCCGAGATGGATGTTCTCGGCGACGGTGAAGGCGCGCACCAGCTTGAAATGCTGGTGCACCATGCCGATGCCAGCCGCGATCGCTTCCACCGGCGAGGCAAAGCTTTTCAAGTAACCGTCGATGATGATCTCCCCGGCATCGGGCTGGTAGATGCCGGTCAGGATATTCATCAAGGTGGATTTCCCGGCGCCGTTCTCACCCAGCAGTGCGTGGATCTCGCCGGGCCATACTTCGAGGTCCACGTCCTGATTGGCAACGACGCCGGGAAAATACTTGGCGATGCCCCGGAGCTGCACCAGTGGGGGCGTGCCGGGAGGACGTTCGGTGACACCGGGCATCGCCATCACGGTCAGCTTCAGAGCCCGGAGATGCCGGCGATCGGCCAATCCCAGTTGTAGAGCTCGCTCTCGCTCATGCGTTTACCACTGGCGACCTTCACATTGCCCTTGGCGTCCTTGATCTCGCCGACGAAAGGCGACCAGCCGCCGAGGATCTTTTCGCGCACGGCGTCAGCCTGCTTGCGCACATCCTCTGGCACGCTCTCGCCCCAGGCGTCGCGGTCGACGCCGGCGCCCATCGGCAGGATGGTGCTGGAGGGCGTCCAGGTGCCTTCGAGCCGCTTCTTCACCTCGTCGACATAATATTGCTTGAAGTCGATGACGATCGAGCTGATGTAGGCCTTCGGCCCGTAGCGGCGGATATCCGTGTTCCACATTACCGCCTTGGCGCCGCGCTTCTCGGCGACCTGCAGATAGCCGGCCTCGTCCATGATGCCGAACAGGAGGTCGCAGCCATTGTCGAGCAGCGCGGTGCCGGCTTGGGTCGCGGCCTGCGGATCGAACCAGGAATTGATGGTGATCACCTGCATCGTCGCGTTCGGATTGACCGAGCGCGCACCCATCAGGAACGCGTTGGTGCCGGAGAACACCGACGGCACCGGGAAGGATGCGACATAGCCGAGCTTGCCGCTCTTGCTCATCAGGCCGGCGGCGACGCCGGTGACATAGGTCGGGTACCAGTGCCCGACATAATAGGTGCTGAGATTGTCGAGCGGGTTGCGGCCGTCGCATTCGTAGAACGCGACCTTGGGCGAGCGCTTCGCCACGTCGTAGAGGAAGTCGCCATAGTTCGAAGTCGCGAACACCATGCAGGCATTCTCGGAGACGAACTGCCGGTACGTGCGCGTCGCATCGGCGGAGTAGGGGATGCTCTCCACGAACACGGTCTTCACTTGCGGGAACGCAGCCTTCACCGCCTTCATCCCCTGGTCGTGACTCCAGGTCCAGCCTTCATCGGTGACGGGCCCGGTGTGGCCGAAGGCGATCACGGCATCCTTCTCGGCGATCGCCGGCAGCGGTGCCGCGGCATGCGCGGAGCGGATCAGGCCCGGCGGCAGCAGGAGCGAGGAGCCGGCGGCGGCGCCGAGGTTCAGGAAGCGCCGGCGGGACAGATGGCGGAGGTCTGACATGGTTGAGCTAAGCCTCGTGTTGGAGCCCGTGTTCTGTTGCGGATCGTTGCCGTGGCCAAACCAGCCGGAAACTCCGGGCAATGCCGATCGTCGACACAGCGTGTCGGCGCTCTGTTACCGAAAGATTTCCGTAGCAAGGTCCATGCCGCAGTCCGCGCATCGGCGGCATCACCGGCCCATCCCGCACGCTTGCGCATAGTCAGCGTGTCTGTCGCTGGCTGTTTCGCATAGGCGCTTTTTTTCGATTGCGGTGATCGATCCAGCGCAACATCGTTCGGCAACGATGCCTTAAAAAACAAGCAGATCGCTGCTTCTCTGCTCAAAGGATATGCATGGGCAATCTTTCCGCTTGCCCTGATCGCGGCACGCTCGAATAAATCGAACCACAGGGATGTGAGCGCATGCAGGGAGCAACCGTTATCGTCTTCGCAGGGCAGTTTCGCGTCGACAGCTTCGTCGAGTTCGTCAACCACCGCGCGCGGCGGTTGCAGCTCGACGCGGTGGTGGAGGCGGCGACGCCTGATTGCATCGAGGTGGCGGTTTCAGGACAGCCGGAGCTGGTCGATGCGTTCGAGATGGCATGCAGCCTCGGGCCGATCGACTGCCTGGTGCGGGATGTCTGGCGGAAGAAGGCCTCGGCGTAAGTCTTGCAGCGCGTTTGCCGGGTTCGCGATGGAGATGGGTTGATGGAAGCAGGGTGGTATCCGGTCGCGCTGGCGGAGGGGCTGGAGCGCGGCACTTCTACTGGCACGCGGCTGTTCGGCCGCGAGCTCGTGGTCTGGCGCGACAGCGCGGGCGCTTCACATGTCTGGGAAGATCGCTGCCCGCATCGTGGCATGCGCTTGAGTTTCGGCTTCGTGCGCGACA
Source organism: Bradyrhizobium sp. Leo78 (assembly GCF_059512425.1). Classification (NCBI taxonomy): domain Bacteria; kingdom Pseudomonadati; phylum Pseudomonadota; class Alphaproteobacteria; order Hyphomicrobiales; family Nitrobacteraceae; genus Bradyrhizobium; species Bradyrhizobium sp. Leo78. Next base: position 132,367 of record NZ_JCAMOT010000023.1, on the reverse strand, counting down.
ACCACATCGCCTGCCTCTATCACGGCTGGCAGTACGATACGGCGGCGCAATGCAGCTATATTCCGGCGCATCCCGATCTTGCCGTCCCCAGCACGATCCGGGTTGCGAGCTGTCCTTCGATCGAACGGCTGGGCATCGTCTGGGCCTACAACGAACTCGACAGCGACGCGCCGCAGGACATCGGGTTTGCCGAGCGCGCGCCGGTGACACCGGTGCGCAGCCTCTATGTCGATGCTTCGGCAGCCAAGATTTTCGACGCGCTCGTGCTGGCCGAATGCCCACTGTTGACGATTGCCGGCGGCCCGACGCAGCGGTCGCGAACCGATGCGCTGGTCTCGCTCAAGAGCGGCGGCGATGAAATCCTGGTCGCGGTGCAGCCGCTGTCTGACGTGGAAACCGCGCTCCATATTGTCATCGCGGGATCGCCGGATATCTGTTCCGGCGACAGCCAGAAGCGTGTGTCCGCCTGGGGTGAAGCCTTGCGGCGTGAGATCGAAGGGGCGGCGCGGTACACCGGCGAACTGCGTCACGGGGTGACGCCGTGAGCGAGATGACCCTCTACGACTTCGAGCTCGACGAAAATTGCTACAAGGTGCGGCTCGTCCTGTCTGTGCTCGGATTGTCCTACCGCAAGATCGCGGTCAACATGGTGCCGGGCCGTGAACATCTTGGGCCCGCGCTGATGGCACTCAATCCGCGCGGCGGCCTGCCGATCCTAACTGATGGCGAGATCGTGCTGAGCGAAGCGGAAGCGATCATGACCTATCTCGCCAGCGCTTATGACAACTGTAACGCGTGGCTGCCCGCCGAACCGAAGGCGCACGGCCTGGTCGCAGCGTGGCTGCAATTTGCCAGCCGCGATCTCCATGCCGCCTTCCTCGCGCGGCGGCTGGCGATGTTCGACGAACCAGGGGATGAGGTGGCGCTGGGCTTTGCCGCGCGGCGCGCCTTCCGCCTGATGGAGGATCACATGACGGCACGCGAATTTGATCGCGCCGCCTGGTTCGTTGGCGATAATCCATCGCTTGCCGATCTCGCGCTGTTCCCGGCAATCGCGCTGAGCCGCGATTTCGGCATCGAACATGAGGCCTATCCGGCACTGCGGCGCTGGATGCGCCGCGTGCGGACTACCCCGGGGTTCGTGACCATGCCGGGCATTCCCGACTATTATTGAGGCCGATCACGCACGCGCAACGTAAGAGGCCGCCATGACCAGGCTCACCCGCTTTTCCGTCCAGCCGCTCCACACCATGACCCGCCGTCTCGCCGACGTTGCCTCGGGACGGGCGGCGCCCGATCTCGTCATCACGGGCGCGCGCGTGCTCTCAACCTATTCGGAGCGGATCATCGACAACAGGGAGATCTGGATTGCAGGCGGGCGGATCGCCGCGGTGAAGCCGGCCGGCGCGCACAAGGCTGCCGGCGGCGGTGCCGCGATCAAGGACGTTGCTGGCGGCATCATCGCGCCAGGGCTGGTCGATCCGCACATCCATATCGAATCCTCGATGGTGACGGCCTGCGCCTATGCCGAAGCAGCGCTGCTCAACGGCACCACGACGATCTTCTGCGACAGCCATGAGATCGGCAATGTGATGGATGTCGCCGGCGTCGAGGCGATGCTGGAGGATGCGCGCGAGGCACCGCTCTCGATCTTCCTGACCGTGCCGAGCACGGTGCCCGCCACCTCGCCGGAACTCGAGACCGCCGGCGGCGATCTCACCGCGGAGAAGATCGCCGGCCTGTTCGACCGTTGGCCGGAGGCGGTGGCGCTCGGTGAGAAGATGGATTTCGTCCCCGTGACGCTCGGCGACGAGCGCAGCCACGCGATCCTTGCCGCGGCGCTCAAGCGCGGACGGCCGGTGTCGGGCCATGTCTATGGCCGCGAATTCGTTGCGGCCTATGCGGCAAGCGGTGTCACCGACACGCATGAGGCGATCGACCGCGATATCGCCGACGATCTCTTGGAAGCCGGCGTCTGGATCTTCCTGCGCGGCGGTCCGCCGACCACGCCATGGCACTCGCTGCCGCAGGCGATTCGAACAATCACCGAACTCGGCGCGTCGCATAAGCGCGTCGCCGTCTGCACCGATGATCGCGATGCCGATGATCTCCTGCAATTCGGTCTCGACTGGGTGGTGCGTGAGGCTGTGAAGGCCGGCATGTCGCCGGAACAGGCGTGGTCGATGGGGTCGCTGCATGGCGCCACGCGCTTCGGTGCCGAGGGCGAGATCGGCGGCCTCGGCGGCGGGCGGCGCGCCGATCTGGTGCTGCTCGACGACTCGCTCAAGCCGCGCGCCACCTGGTATGGCGGCGAATGCGTGGTCGAGAACGGCAAGATCACGCCACTGCTCGATGCCGCTTTGTCGAAGCGCTACCGCTATCCGCAAGCCGCTTATTCGACGGTGAAATTGCCTGACGAGGTGAAGCTGACGCCGGTGCTGCCGACCGAGGCCTGCACCGTCAATGCTATCCGAACCGCGCTGCCCGGCATCACCCTGATCCACGATCGTGTCACCATCGAACCCGCCAATGACTGGCAGCCGCTGTTCGAGCGCTACGGCCTCTGCTTCGTCGCCGTGGTGGAACGCCACGGCAAATCGGCCGGCAATGTTGCCCACGGTCTCCTCAAGGATTTCGGTCTCAAGCACGGCGCGGTGGCATCGAGCGTAGGGCATGACAGCCACAACATCATCATTGCCGGCACCAACGAAGATGACATGCAGCTCGCGCTTGCTGCGATCAGGGATCATCAAGGCGGCGTCTGCGTCGTTGCCGACGGCAAGGTGAAGGCGATGGTGCCGCTGCCGATCGCGGGCCTGCTTTCCGACAAGCGGGTGACCGAGGTCGCCGAACAGGTGCAGAAACTCAAGGTGGCATGGCAGGAAGCCGGCTGCACCATCCCCTATATGGGCTTCAACCTGATCCCGCTGTCGGTGATCCCCGAAATCCGCATCACCGACAAGGGGCTGGTGCTGGTGCCGGAAATGCGGCTCGCGCCGCTGTTCGAGTAGCAGATGGATCCACACCGGCTCGGCCTGATCTCGACGCGCCTGCATTATTTTCAGCTCGTCGCCCAGCTCGGCTCGATCCGGCAGGCCGCGCGCGTGCTCAATGTCGCGCCGTCCTCGATCAGTCGCGTGATCGGTCAGCTCGAGGACGAACTGCAGACGCCGCTGTTCGAGCGCATCCGCCAGCGGCTGAAACTCACCAGCGCCGGCGAAATCCTGCTCTACCGCACGCGCGCCAGCCAGGGCGAGATGACGCGCGCCTACACCGAGATCACCGACCTCCAGGGTCTTCGTCGCGGCACCGTCACGGTGGCGGTGGTGGAGAGCATCGCGCGCGGGTTGTTGCTCGACGTGATGTCGACGTTCTGGGAGAGCTATCCGGCGATCACCGTCGACATCAAGGTGATGGGATCGGAACATGCGTTCGACGCGGTGGCCGACGGCGAATGCGACATCGGCATCGCTTTCGACATCAAGACGCCGCGCAACGCGCAGCGGCTCGCCGGCACGGTGCTGAATATGGGGGCGCTGATGCATCCCGGGCACCGGCTCGCCGGCCGCAGCGAGCTCAGGCTGTTCGATCTCGCGGGCGAGCGCGTCGTGCTGTCGGATGCCAGCCTTTCGCTCGGTGCCTCGATCGAGGAAGCGCTGAACGGCTCCTCGATCGATTTCGGGCGGCGGGCGCTGACCAACTCCATCACCGTCATGGCCGATCTTGCCATGCGCGGCAATGGCGTTGCGCTGCAGACGCGAATCGGCGTGCAGCGCGAGATCAGGAGCGGGGCGATGGTGTTCGTGCCGCTGCGCGATCCCAAATTGCGGCCGCGCAAGCTGGTGCTGCTGTCGCGCGCCAAGTCCGGCATGTCGGAAGCGGCCTCAAGCCTCGCCACCATGCTGACGCGGGCGATCGAGGGCCTGTCCGGCGGCTGAGACATGTTGCGCATGGCGCATCAGGCTGGTGAGAAATCAGGGCCTATTCAGAACATCTCGCGCCTGAGATTTTGCCCGAAAAGGGAATCTGCATGAAGCCATCCGCCGTCGACGCCGTGATCCGCGGCTTGAAGAAAGCAGGTGTCAGCATCGTTTGCTATCTGCCGGACTCGCTATTCAAAGAGCTCTATCCGGCGCTCGACGCCGACCCGGATATCCGCACCATTCGAGTCACCAATGAAGGCGAGGGCGCCGCGATCTGCGGTGGGGTGTTCCTGTCGGGCAAGCGCGCGGCGCTGGTGATGGAGAATTCGGGCCTGCGCGCCTCGGTCGAGCCGCTGGCGCGGATGGGGCTCGGGGCCGGCATCCCGGTGGTGATGCTGATGAGCTATCGCGGCGAGCTCGGCGAGAACAATTGGTGGGCGATCCCGCACGGCATCACCATGGAGCCGGTGCTGAACGCGCTGCGCATTCCCTATCGCATCGTGACGGAAGAGGAGCGGATCGAGCGCGCCATCACCGATGCGTTCAGTTGGTCCTATTCGGCCTATTATCACTCGGCGGTCGCGCTGGGCGGGAGCGTGGTGCGATGAAGCGGTTCGACTGCATGAAGGCGCTGGCGCGCCGGCTCTCCGATGAGCTCGTGATCCTCTCGCTCGGTGCCAGCGTTGACGAATGGTACAACGCCGCTCCGCATATGCGCGATGCCAGCCTGTTCCAGCAGCAGCTTGGTTGCGTCAGCGCGCAGGCGTTTGGTCTTGCGGCAGGCCTGGCGCATCGGCGCATCGTCTCGCTCGATACTGACGGCGGCATGATGTTCAACCTCGGCATCCTCGCCACCATCGCCAACGAGCAGCCGAAGAATCTGTTCATCGTGGTCTGGGACAATGAATGCTACCAGTCGATCGGCGGCCCGCCGACGCATACGGCAAGCGGCCGCGTCGACATCGCCGCGATCGCGCGCGGCGCGGGCGTGACGCGGGCCTATACCGCGCGCACAATCGAGGAATTCGACAGCCATTGCGCGGACGGGCTGGCGGCGCAGGAGCCATATCTGGTCGTGGCAAAAGTGTCCGGCACGGTGCAGCCCGACATCAAGCGCAAGCACAGCGATGGGCGCGAGGACAAATACATCTTCGTCCGCCACGTCGAGCGCACCGAGAACATCGTCATCATGGGCCCGAGCGAGCATAATTAGCGGATGGTGAGATTGGATCGATCTGCAGCCGCGTGGCTTCTGCACCTCTCCCCATCGGGGAGAGGTCGGCGCGTAGCGCCGGGTGAGGGCGATCAGGTCCCACGAGAGAGCGAGACCCCTCACCCGGATCGCATCTTGCGATGCGATCCGACCTCTCCCACAAGGGGAGAGGTGAGGCGAGTGCGCGGCCAGACTGTCTTACCAACCAGTGTTGCGCGATGACCGCGCTCCTCCCCGCCTATGATTACATCGTGGTCGGTGGCGGGTCCGGCGGCGCGGTGGTGGCGCGGCGGCTGGCCGAACGCAGTGATGCGAGTGTGCTGCTGCTCGAAGCCGGACCGTTGGACGCCGGCATTGCCGCGATCGAGGATGCCGCGAACTGGACCGCGCTGCTCAGCGGCCCCTACGACTGGGGTTATCGCTACGCGCCGCAGCGCGAGTTGAACGATCGCAGCATCGCGATTCCGCGCGGCCGCGTGCTCGGGGGATCGTCGAGCCTCAACGCGATGCTGTGGTATCGCGGCCATCCCTCCGATTACGACGCCTGGGAGGCGGCGGGCGCTGTGGGATGGAATTTCCGTTCCGTGCTGCCTTACTTCCAGCGAGCTGAGGATTGGGAGGGCGGCGCCTCCGACTATCGCGGCGCCGGCGGTCCTTTGCGCATCGAGCGGCCGCGCGATCCGCATCCGATCGCGCTCGCCATGCTCGCGGGCGCCGCCGAGCTCGGCATCCCCGTGATCGACGATCCGAACGGCGCGAGCAATGAGGGCGCCAGCCTTCCCAATCTCAACGCTAGCTACGGCAAGCGCTGGAGCGCGGCGCGCGGTTATCTCCACTCGATGGCGGAGAGGAACAATCTCACCATCCGCACCAACGCGCTCGCGATCGGTCTTTCGTTCGAGGGCCGCCGCGCCCGCGCGGTGCGCGCGATCATCGACGGCGCCATCGTTGAGACGCGAGCGGACTCCGAGATCATCCTGGCGCTCGGAGCGATCGACACGCCGCGGCTGCTCCTCATGAGCGGCATCGGTCCGGCGGAGGAACTGGCGCGGCTCGGCGTATCGGTCATTGCCGACCTCGCAGGCGTCGGCGAGAATCTGCAGGACCATCCGCTGCTGATGGGTATGAATTTTCGCGCCAAGGCGCCGCTCGGGCCGGTCCGCGACAATGGCGGCGGCAGCATGATGAACTGGAAGAGCGCTGCCACGCTCGCCGCGCCCGATCTCCACGCTTTCGTCGTGCAGGGCCGTCACGCCAACGATGAGGTTGCCGCGGCTTACGATCTCTCCGGCGACATCTTCGCGATGTCGCCGGGCTTGATGGGCTCGGCCAGCATCGGCCGCATGCGGCTCAACAGCGCCGAGCCGGGTGCGGCGATCGAGCTGCAGCCGAACTTCCTCGCCGAGCCCGCCGACCTCGAGGCGCTGATCGCCGGCATCGACACCATCATGGAACTCTCTGCTACCAAGGCCTTCGCCGATCTCATCGCGGCGCCGGCCGCGCCCACCCGTCTGCTATCGCGCAGCGAGAAGATCGCGTTCATCCGCATGAGCTGCTCGACCTTCTTTCACACCTGCGGCACCTGCGCGATGGGCGTAGGCGAGCGCGCCGTGGTCGACCCGGAGTTGCGGGTGCGCGGCGTCGAGGGGCTGCGCATCGCGGATGCCTCGGTGATCCCGATCATCCCGTCCTGCAATACCCATGCGCCCGTGGTGATGATCGGCGAGCGCGCCGCCGATTTGATCACCGGCATGAAACCTGCAGAGCAGGCGGCATGAACGCAAAGGACCAGATCATCGCCGCCGACTTCGTTCTCACCATGGACGAAGCCAACCGTGTTATCTCCGACGGCGCGGTGCTGGTGCGCGGCGCCCGCATTGCTGCGGTGGGCAAGAGCAACGCGCTCTGCGCCGCCGAGCCGGCGGCCGAGGTCACTTACCTCAAGAACTGCCTGGTGATGCCGGGGCTGGTGAACTGCCACATGCATTCCGGCTTCCTGCGCGGCACCGCCGAGCACCTGCCGGTGTGGGACTGGTTGCGCCTGCACATCAATCCGATGCATCGCGTGCTCCGGCCGCACGAGGCGGAGGCCGCGTCCTATCTCTGCTACGCCGAGAGCGTGCTCTCCGGCACCACCACGACGGTCGACATGTGGCGCTTCATGGATGGCAGCGCACGCGCGGCCAGCGCCATCGGCAACCGCCTCGTCGCGGTGCCCTATGTCGGCGAGCATCCGGACTACAATTATTTCGACACGCTCGACGACAACGAACGGATGATCGAGAGCTGGCACGGCAAGGAGGACGGTCGCATCTCCGTCTGGGTCGGGCTCGAGCATCTCTTCTATGCCGACGAAGCCGCGCAACGCCGCGCGGTCGAAATGGCGAAACGCCAGCGCACTGGTTTCCACACCCATTGCAGCGAGGCTGGAATCGAGGTCGCCGAGTTCGAGAAGCGCTACGGCAAGCGGCCGATGTTCGTGCTCGACGATCTCGGCTTGTTCGAGACGCCGCGGGCGATGATCGCGCATGCGGTCTGGCTCGACGACGCCGAGATCGCGCTGCTCGCCCGCCGCGGCGTTTCGGTCGCGCACAATCCCGTCAGCAACATGAAGCTCGCCAGCGGCATCGCGCCGGTCGAGGCGATGCTGCAGGCTGGCCTCGCCGTCGGCCTCGGCACCGACGGTGAGAAGGAGAACAACAATCTCGACATGTTCGAGGAGATGAAGGCGGCCTCGCTGCTCGGCAAGCTGAAGTCGCTCAATGCCGCAGCGCTGGATTCCTGGACCGCGCTGCGGATGGGCACGATCCTGGGCGCGCGCGCCATCGGCCTCGACCACGAGATCGGCTCGCTCGAAATCGGCAAGAAGGCCGACCTGATCGCGGTGCGCACCGACACGCCGCGGATGACGCCGCTGTTCGGCGAGGGACCCTATTTCAACCTGCAGCACAATCTGGTGCACGCCGTGCGCGGCGGCGATGTCGCGCTGACAATGGTCGACGGCCGGATCGTCGTCGAGGACGGCCGGTTGAAGACAGCCGATCTGCGCGCGCTGATCGATCACGTTCACGAGGTGGCGCCGGGATTGTTCGCGCGCCGCGCCGCCTGGCTTGCCGAGCACGTCCATGGCTCGGTGCAGTGGACCGGCGCGGCTGGGGGAGGCGATGGCCAAGACCACTGATCCCGTCGCGCTGAACGAATGGTACGCGATCGAGACATTGTCCGAGGTGACGGCAACGCCGCGCCTCACGCGCCTGCTCGGCCAGGATCTGATCATCGACCGCGACGCCGATGGCGCCCCGCGCGTACGGGAAATCGTCGCGGGTACACCGGCCGCGCCGCTGCCGACGCGCGAGCGCTATGGCTGCCTCTGGACCACGCTCGGCCAGCCGCGGCGCGAGATCTTCGACATCGCCGAGGCCGCGGAGGAGGACCGCCGCTTCGTGATTTGCGGCTGGGTCAAGCTGCGCACCTCCGCGCCGCGGGTGATCGAGAATTTCCTCGACATGGCGCATTTCCCTTACGTCCATCACGACATCCTCGGCGCCGTGCCGCACACGGAGGTGCCGAGCTATGAGAGCGAAATCCGCCGCGACGTCGACGAGGTCTGGGCGAGCAATTGCCGCTTCTTCCAGCCGCGAATCGCAGTGACGGAATCATCAGGCGATTTCGTGCAGCTCACCTACCGCGTGCCGTCGCCGTTCACGGTGATGCTCTACCGGGTATGCCCCTCGGCCCCCTCGCGGCTCGATGCGATCGCGCTGTTCATCCAGCCGATCGAGGAGGAACTGTGCCGCGCCCAGCCGGTGATGTTCCTGGTCGATGCGCAGTCGGCCTACAACGACATGCTGAAGTTCGAGCAGGTGATCTTTTCGCAGGACCGCATCATCGTCGAGAACCAGCGTCCCCTGCGGCTGCCGCTCGAGCCGCGCGCGGAAATCCCGACCCGGGCCGACGGCTCCTCCGTCGCCTATCGCCGCTGGCTCAAGGAAAAGGGCCTGCGCTTCGGCATCATCGCCGGATCGCCATGATCTCCTGAGATCTCTATAGGCGGGCTACGGCACTGATTCGCCGGCCGCCTCGTCATGCTGTTGCCCTTCGGTCCACCGGGACAGGCCTTTTATGCCTTTATTCCGTGGAATGACAGGGCCGTTAACGGATGATTAACCATGGCTACCGATCATTAACCATTCGAAAAGGAGCTGAGTCGGTCGCGATGGACGCACCTGTGCAGTCAAACCGTCAACTGGTCCGCATGCGGGGCCGATCCTACGTTGCGTTCGTATTTACCCCCGTGGTCCCGATCATGAACTGGCTCGGGGAAATCGACGCGACGCTCGCCCGTTCACCCGGATTCTTCGTCGGCAAGCCGGTGGTGCTCGACCTCTCGGCGCTGGACCTCAGCCAGAGCGCGATCCAGCATCTCGTCGCCAACCTCGAGCAGCGCAACATCCGCGTGCTCGGCATCGAGGGCGTCAGCCCCGACCATCTCACGAGCAGCCTGCCGCCGCTGCTCACGGGCGGCCGGCCCTGCGGGCTCCCGCAGTCTGAGCCGCCAAAGCCGCAAGCCAAGCCGGCGAAGCCGAAACAGACATCGCTGCTGCTCGACCAGCCGGTGCGTTCCGGCCAGTCGATCGTGTTCACGGATGGCGATGTCACCGTGTTGGGCTCGGTCGGCTCGGGCGCCGAAATCGTCGCCGGCGGTTCCATTCATGTCTATGGAACGCTGCGCGGCCGGGCGATGGCCGGCATCAACGGCAATTCATCGGCACGGATCTTCTGCCAGAGGATCGAAGCCGAACTACTGGCCATCGATGGCTACTACCAGACCGCAGAGGACATCGGCGAAAGCCTGCGCAGCCGGCCGGCCCAGGCATGGCTCGAAGACGATTCCCTCAAAATCACAGCGCTGAATTGATCGACCAAAGGAGGAGAGAAAATGGCCAAGGTTTTGGTCGTGACGTCTGGGAAGGGAGGCGTCGGCAAGACGACGTCAACGGCTGCGCTCGGTGCGGCTCTTGCGCAAGCCGGACAAAGCGTTGTCGTGATCGACTTCGATGTCGGCTTGCGCAACCTCGACTTGGTGATGGGCGCGGAACGGCGGGTCGTGTTCGACCTCATCAACGTGGTGCAGGGCGTCGCCAAGCTCTCGCAGGCGCTGATCCGCGACAAGCGCCTGGAGAATCTGTGGCTGATTCCGGCGTCGCAAACCCGCGACAAGGACGCGCTCACGGATGAGGGCGTGCGGCGGGTCATCAACGAGCTCAGGACCAAGTTCGACTGGATCCTGTGCGACAGCCCGGCGGGTATCGAACGCGGCGCGACGCTGGCGATGCGCTATGCGGACGAGGCGGTCATCGTCACCAATCCCGAAGTCTCCTCGGTGCGCGACTCCGACCGCATCATCGGCATGCTGGATTCGAAAACCGCCAAAGCGGAGCGGGGCGAGCGGGTCGAGAAGCACCTCCTGGTCACCCGGTACGACGCCTCGCGCGCCTCGCGCGGCGAGATGCTCTCGATCGACGATATCCTGGAGATCCTTGCGACGCCGCTGCTCGGCATCATCCCCGAAAGCCAGGACGTGCTGCGCGCATCCAACGTCGGTTGCCCGGTCACGCTGAACAGCACGAACAGCGCGCCGTCCCGCGCCTATATGGACGCTGTACGCCGCCTGATGGGCGAGACGGTGCCCATGACGGTGCCGGTTGAACGCAAGGGACTGATGAACAGGCTATTACGACGGAGGGCGGCATGATGAATCTCCTGCGGCTTATGAGCGGCCGCTCCGGCTCCGCGCCGGTCGCGCGGGAACGGCTGCAGATCCTGCTCGCGCATGAACGCGGGGTGGGTGGCAGCGGCGCGCCCGAACTGTTGGAGCTGCTGCGGTCCGAAATCCTCGCCGTGGTTTCCAAGCATGTGGATCTCGATCCGGAGAAGGTCGTGGTCAAGCTGGATCGGGGCAAGTTTGTCTCGATGCTCGAGGTTGACATCGAAGTGCCCAATGCCGCGCAACGATCCAAGCTGGTGGCTGCAACATGACGGCGGACAGCGATAGCCATATTGCCTGGCAACGGGCGCAGGTCAGGAAGCACCGCGCTGCGCTCAAGGAATTGGAAATCGCCCGGTTCGGGGGGGCCGCTATCCCGACCTTCAACCGAAAAACCGAGCAAGCGATCAGCGAGCTGAAGCGGAAGATCATGGAAGCGGAGCGCTGCATCGGCGATTACGAGCGGCGAACCAAGCGGCCGCTGGCCACCGACGGGCGAAGCCTCGCCAGCGTGAGCTGGAGCCACTGGGACGCCAACGGCACCACGCCGCAGCGCCGCCGCGCCTGACGCTTCCGTAGCCTGATACTTTCGTAGCCCGGGTGAAGCGAAGCGCAACCCGGGACGCCTCTATCCTCGTTTGCGAGCGGTCCCCGGGTTACGCGTTCGCTCCACCCGGGCTACGATTGCGTGCGGCGTGATGCCGCGCAACGCGCACACGCGTGTGTGAACTGCCCCCGAACCGCTATGACAGAGCCAGGGCTTTGGCATAGGCTGCTGTTGCTCTGACCAGAGCGGCAGAGAAAATGCGCATGCGATCGAGGATCGTCATCGCACGGGTTCCGGAGGTCGCATGCAGCTCATCGTCAACGGCAGGACGCATGAGGTTGACGTCGAAGACGAGATGCCCCTGCTGTGGGTCTTGCGCGACGTGCTTGGCGTCACCGGTCCCAAATATGGCTGCGGCATTGCGATGTGCGGGGCCTGCACAGTGCATGTCGGTGGTGAGCCGGTGCGTTCCTGCTCACTGCCGGTCGGCGACGTCAAAGCCGACGTCATCACGATCGAAGGATTGGGCACACCGGCGGCGCTGCATGCGGTCCAAAAGGCGTGGGTCGAGCATCAGGTCGCGCAATGCGGCTACTGCCAATCCGGCCAGATCATGTCGGCCGCCGCGCTGCTCAGCGCGAACGGCAATCCGAGCGACGACGATATCGATGAGGCGATGTCCGGCAATCTGTGCCGCTGCGGTACTTATCCGCGCATCCGCGCCGCGATCAAGACCGCAGCGCGTGAACTCAAAGGCCGCCCGACATGAGCAGGGCCGGCACCATCGCGCGGCGCACCTTCCTGATCGGTACTGCTGTGATCGCAGGCGGCGTCGCGTTCGGCGTCTATGCCTATAAGCGCGAGCCGATCAATCCGCTGCTGAAGGAGCTTGGCGACGGACAAGCGGCGCTGACGCCTTACGTGCGCATCGACCAGGCCGGCGTCACCATCATCACGCCGCGCGCCGATCTCGGACAGGGTGTCGCGTCAGTGCTTGCGGCTTTGGTCGCCGAGGAGCTCGATATCGCCTGGAACGACATCAGGATCGATTTCGGACCGCCAAGCAGCGCGTACTATAACGGCATCGCCGCCGCCGAGGGCCTTCCCGTTCCGGCAACCGACGACAGCATCAAGGCGCGTTCGGCGCGCGTGGTGGGCGATGCCGTGAGCAAGTTCCTGGGGCTGCAGATCACCGGCGGATCGTCGTCGGTTGCCGATGCCTATGAGAAGATGCGCATTGCCGGCGCGGCCGCTCGCGAAGTCCTGTTGCAGGCGGCAGCGATGCAGACCGGAATTCCAAAGCACCAGTTGAAGACCAGGGACGGCAGCGTGATCACGCCGCGCGGCGAGGCGCTGAGCTACGCGTCGCTGGCAGCGGAAGCCGCCAAGATCGAACCGCCGCGCAAGGTCCGACTGAAGCCGGAGTCGGAGTGGCGCTATCTCGGCAAGCCGATGCAGCGCATCGACATCGTCGCGAAGTCGACCGGCACAGCCACGTTCGGCATCGATATCAGCATGCCCGGCATGGTCTACGCGACGGTTCGCGCCAATCCTTCCATCGGCGGCGGCATCAAGGGATATGACGCGAGCGCGGCGGAGAAGGCGAGGGGTGTCATTGCGGTCGTGCCGATCAGCGGCGGCGTCGGCGTGATCGCCGACAACACCTGGCGTGCCTTCCAGGCGGCGGAATTGATCAAATGCGATTGGGGCCCGCCGCCCTATCCTCCATCCAGCGCAGCGATGTTCGAGACGGTCGCGGCGTCCTTCACAGGCGAGCGCCAGGATAGCCGGCTCAAGGATGAGGGCGATGTCGAGACGGCGCTGCAGGGCGATGGCGCGATCGCGGCCGAATACAAGGTGCCATATCTCGCGCATGCGCCGCTCGAGCCGATGAACGCTGTGGTCCAGCTCAAGGACGGACGGCTCGATATCTGGACGGCCACGCAGATGCCGCTGTTCTTGGTGGCGGCGGCGGCCGAAGTCAGTGGGCTCGCACCTGACAAGATTCACCTTCATTCGCTGATGTCGGGCGGCAGCTTTGGCCGGCGCCTCGAGGACGATTATGTCCGCCAGGCGGTCGAACTCGCAAAGGCGCATCCCGGATCTCCGATCAAGATGACCTGGAGGCGCGAAGAGGACATGACCCACGACTTCCCGCGACCGCTCGGCATGGCGCGCATGCGCGGCGCGGTCAGGGATGGCAAGGTCGAAGCCTATGATCTGAAGGTTGCCTGTCCGTCGGTGACAGCCTCTCAGATCGGGCGGCTGCAGATGCCGACCTTCGGGCCGGATATCGCGATCGTGGCGGGGGCCTGGGACCAGCCGTTCCGGATTCCGCATTATCGCGTCACCGGCTATCGCGTGCCGGAGTTGGTGCCGGTGAGCTCCTGGCGCTCGGTCGGTGCGTCGGCGAACGGTTTCCTGCACAACTGCTTCCTCGATGAGTTGATCCACGCGGCGGGCGCTGATCCGCTCAAGGAGTTGATCCGGCTGTGCTGGCACGAGCCGTCGCGCAAGGTGCTTGAAGCCGTGGGCGAGATGTCGAAATGGGGCAGCGATCCCGGCAAGGACCGCGGCCGCGGCATCGCGTTCACGCTGTCATTCGGCGTGCCGGTGGCCGAGGTCGTGGAAGTCTCGAACACGCCGCGCGGCATCCGGATCGACAAGGTGTTCGTCGCCGCCGATGTCGGCAAGGTGCTGGACCCGACCAATTTCGAGAACCAGGTTCAGGGCGCAGTGATCTGGGGATTGGGCCACGCCGTCAATTGCGAACTGACCTTCAAGGACGGCGTCGCCGAGCAGACGAACTTCGACGCCTACCAGGGCTTGCGCCTCAATCAGGCGCCGGCGATCGAAGTGCGCGCCATCGACAACGGCAGCCCGATCCGCGGCATCGGCGAGCCCCCGGTTCCTCCCGCCGCGCCAGCACTCGCCAACGCCATCTTCGCCGCCACCGGCAAGCGCGTCCGCGAGTTGCCGCTGAACAAGCACATCGATTTCGTGTAGCCGCGCCTCGTTGTTCCGAACCCAGCCGAAGTCAGCATTCGCTCCGTCAATCAGAAACGGACCAAAGTGACGCCGAGAACGAGAAGGGCTGCACCGGCGAGCCGGACCGGGTTTGCTGAATGTTGCGGAATACCAAGAACGCCGAAATGATCGAAAGCCAGTGATCCGATCATTTGACCGACGACAATCAAGGCAAGCACTGTCGCGGCACCGAGGCGAGGCACCATAAGAATTGCGGTTCCGATGAAGATCGCACCGAAGATGCCGCCAGCCCATGAAATGAAGGAGGTGCGCGCGACCATGGCCGCCGACAGCCATGGTTGATCGGAGGTTGTAGCAGCCGCCAGCATGACTATCGTGCCGACGAGATAGCTGATGAACCCTGCCCACCAGGGGGAGTCCAGCTCTGTCCGGAGGTTCGTGTTGAGAACTTGCTGGAATGCGACGCTGACTCCCGCGCCCACCACCACGAGACAGAACAACACGTTGACATAGCCTCCTGGCATCGCACCACCTCATCAAATGGGTATGAGCCGGTGCCATGAGTGGCTATCGCCGCAGTCGAATGACTGGCTCCCCGCGCTCTATCGCGCCTCCATTAAGGGAGCCGGATCGGCGCGTCTGGAATGTTTGTGACAGGCTTAGCCCAAGCGGTATTGGCCCGGCGTAACGCCAAAGACCCGCCGGAACCATCGACCGAGATGGCTCTGGTCGGCGAATCCGGTTTCCGCCGCGACCGCGGCAATGGTCTCACCGGCACGCAGCAATTTGCGCGCCCGATTGAGCCTGCTCGCGAGCCTGAAGGCGTGAGGAGGCATACCGGCGCGCCGGGTGAACATGCGGGAAAAGCCTTCACGGCTCATTCCCATTCGCGCCGCGATCTCTCCGACGGGTTTATCGCAGATGGTGCGAACGGGCGCGGCAGGGCTGGCCAGCATCTCATCCTGGCGGTGTTCGCGGATCACTGAAATGAGGTCGTTCCATCGCACTTGATCGGATTTGCGCCACTGGCGTTCGATTTCCTTCAACATCGGGCCGACCGCATATCTCCCCGCGGGGACATAGGCGTTAAGGCAGACCACTCCGGCAGGTTCTGCGATGGAACGATGAGGAATGCCGGCAGGAATCAGCGTGCCCTGGCCAGCAGCAAGATCGATGACGTTGCCTTCAACGACAAATCTTCGCCTGCCGGAAAGAACGAACGTGATCTGGTTCTCGTCGTGGAAATGCGTCGGCAGACCTACCTCGCGACCGTGCAGGGTGCCCAGCTCTACAACGTGCTCCGCCATTGGGCGCCAATAGGTCCATCTGCCGCTGGACGTGGCTGGCACATCACTGTTGAGGAAAAGACGCTCCATATTGGTTCATCTACTGCCATTCGGTTCTGAGCGCCAACGTTTATGTGATCGGCCCGTTTGGCAGCCCTTCGGAATAAGACGCGCCTGCACGCGTCACACCCCCACAACCCAATCAATATGGAGGCCAGAATGCGTAGGCCATCGTTTCACGGCGCCGTGACGGCACTGTCAGGCATGCTTCCGAGACCAGGTCTAGGCACTGCGGTTCTTGGCGCGCGCCTTCTCATCGCCCTTTCTCTTCCGTCGCATGTGCTTGCGCACGAAGCCCACCAGCCTGCGCAGCCGGCAGTTGCCGCCGACGAGGCTCCGTTTTGGAAAGAGAACGAGGCTGCGATGACCAGGATGATGAACGACATGGAGATCAAGCCGACCGGCGATGTCGATCGCGATTTTGTGGCGATGATGTCCCCTCATCATCAAGGCGCGATCGACATGGCGATCAGCGAACTGCGCTACGGCAAGAACGAACAGTTACGGCGCATCGCGCAGGAGATCATCGTCCACATATGACGATGTGAATGCAGCGTCGTAGGGTGGGCTAAGCGCAGCATGCCTACCATTGCGAGCGGAGTGCTGATGGTGGGCACGCTGCGCTTTGCCCACCCTACGATCGTGCGTCTCTCGCGAGCGTGAGCGCGGATGTGTTAGCGGGCTAATACGTTTGACGCTCTCACCTGCATCCGCATCGCACACGTTCCTTGGCGCGCCGCACAAATTCAGAAGCGTCCAACCTGATCCGAAAAATCATCATTGCATTGCTGCTCGCGCGTGATGTGATGAGGGCTTGAGCATCGCGGCTGCTGTCGACAACGAACGGCAAGAGAAAAAACCACCCGCTGCAACGGAGTCATTGATTGCCTTGTTTTCGGCAGAGTTCCGGCGCTCATTTGCACCGGGTCTGAATTCAAGCTCGGTGTTACACCTCAACTCAAGATGGAACTCGAGATGCACCATCCAGACCAGACACGTCGTTCGCTTCTGAAGGTTCTTGCCACCGGCGCCTGCGTTGCGGCCGCCTCGCCTGTTGCGGCGCAAGAGGATCAGCCCGGCAGCAGCGATCGGCCGAAGAAGGGCGATCTCCTCGTTATCTCCGAAGGCGACCGCGCCGGCCAAGTCATCAAGTCCGACGACCTCAAGCTAGGCGGCCCTCCGGTACGCGCCTGGCCGAAGGATCCCGCCACCTCGGTGGTCCGCAAAGGTTCGCGTTTGAATGAAGTGCTCGTCATCAGGCTAAATCCCGATGAACTCGATGATGACACGCGCGCGCGTTCGGCCGACGGCATCGTCGCCTATTCAGTGATCTGCGCGCATGCCGGATGTCCGACCACCGGTTGGGTGAAGGCGGCCGAAAGCGACCAGAAGGTCCTCAAGTGTTTTTGCCACAATTCCGAATATGACCCGCGGCACAGCGCGGACGTCGTGTTCGGGCCGGCAACCCGTCGTCTGGCGGCGCTTCCGTTGGCTCTTACTGACGGTTCGCTCACAGTGTCTGCGGCGTTCGTAGGAAAGGTAGGTGTTTGAGGCAAAGGATCAGGCAACGCGATCGTACTGGACATATGCAACTAAAAGTTGCGAAAGATCGTAAATGAAAAACAGAGCAGGGAGGTAGCATCTAATGAGCAGGAAACAATGGCTTCTTACGAGTGCAGCGGCGTTCGCGTGCCTTGTCTCAACCGCCGCGGTGGCTGGCCCGATCGAGAATTACAGCCCAGTGACCTCGGCGCGTCTCGAAAATCCCGAGCCGAGCAACTGGATGCTGTATCGGCGGACCTATGACGGGCAGGGCTATAGCCCGCTCGAGCAGATCAACACCTCGAACGTCAAGAGCCTGACGCCGGTATGGACTTTCTCCACCGGCGTGATCGAAGGCCACGAGGCGCCGCCGATCGTCAACAACGGCGTGATGTTCGTTGCAACCCCGATGGGGCAGGTGATCGCGCTCAACGCCAAGACCGGTGACGAATATTGGCGATACAAGCGGCAGCTTCCCGAGGACCTGTTCCAGTTGCATCCGACCAGCCGCGGCGTCGGCCTGTGGCAGGACAAGCTCTATCTCGCCACGACGGATGACCATGTGGTCGCGCTCGATGCCAAGACCGGCAAGGTGGTCTGGGATACAAAGGTGCAGGATTACAAAAAGGGCCAGTACATGACCCTGATGCCGCTGATCGTCGACGGCAAGGTCATCGTCGGCGGCTCCGGCGGCGAATTCGGCGTCCGTGGTTATGTCGTCGCCTATGACGCCAACAGCGGCAAGGAGCTGTGGCGGACCTTCACTATTCCCGCCCCCGGCGAGCCCGGCAGCGAGACGTGGAGCGGCGACGACTGGAAGACCGGCGGCGGATCGGCCTGGATGACCGGCAATTACGACAAGGACACCAAGACGATCTATTGGGGCGTCGGCAACGCCGCACCATGGCCCGGCTCGGCGCACGCTGGCGACAACCTCTACACCAGCTCGGTGCTCGCGCTCGATCCGGACACCGGCAAGATCAAGACCCACTTCCAGTATCACCAGAACGATTCCTGGGACTGGGACGAGGTCGAAGCGCCGATCCTGGTCAACGTGGAACGGGAAGGCCGTCCGTTCAAGGCGCTCATTCACCCCGGGCGCGATGCGATCTTCTGGGTTCTCGAAGCAAAGCCCGATCGCATCAACTATGTGACCGGCTGGCCGTTCGTGTACACCAATGTCTGGAAGGGCATCGAGAAGGAGACCGGCAGGCCGATCGTCGATCCCGAGCACAAGCCGGTGCTTGGCAAGCGGGTCGAATTCTGTCCGTCGCTGTGGGGCGGCAAGGATTGGCCGTCGGCGGCCTATAGCCAGAAGACCAAGCTCGTCTACGTTCCCGCCAACGAGAACTTCTGCGGCGGCTTCTCCGGCGAGAAAACACCGCTGGTTCCCGGCCAGCTCTGGCTCGGCACCAAGCCGGAGGATATCGGTCTGACCGTGCGCCCCGGCGCCACTCACATGGGCGAGTTGCAGGCTTGGGATCCAGCCAGCGGCAAGAAGGTCTGGTCGCACACCTTCCCGAAATCGCAACTGTTCGGTTCGGTGCTCGCGACCGCGGGTGATCTGGTCTTTGCCGGAGGCACCAACGATCGCAACTTCCGCGCCTTCGATGCCAAGAGTGGCGAGCTGCTGTGGGAGCAGAAGACCAATTCCGGCATCATGGGCATGCCGATGTCCTATGAGGTCGACGGCACGCAATATATCGCCATCCAGTCGGGCTGGGGCGTCGACGCGCAGCGCATCCAGGATGCCTTGGCCACCCAGAATGTCGGCGTGGAGAACAACGTGCCTCAGGGCGGCGTTGTCTGGGTGTTCGCGGTCAAGAAATAGCGACGCGGCGGAGCGGGGAGACAAAGCGGCGGACCGAAAGGTCCGCCGTTCTTTATTAGGAACAGGAAATTACTTGCCTTTGTTGTCGACCTTCGCCTTCTCGTCCTCGTTCATCTTCTTGATCGTCGGGTCGCGGCTGGCTTCGCCCGTGGTCTGGTTGGTGGTCGCCGGTGGGGCGTTGTTCGGCAGGGAATTCTGCTCTGCGGGCGTCTTCGCCGGCCGTGTGGCAGTTGCAGGTGGTGACGTGTTCGCTTGTGCGTTCGCCGCCTGCGTATTCAAAAGAAAGGCGCCCGCCAGTAGCGACACCGCGAGCGCCGGGAAATTGTGTTTCATCGATCTGTCTCCTCTCCAGATCGATGAAACGGTTGGTGCGAGCTTGCGTTCCGCCTCATGCCTCCAGTTGCTTGCCGATCGGCATCGCCCGGATGCGTTTGCCGGTCGCGGCGAAGATCGCGTTGATCAGCGCCGGCGCGAACGGGGGGACGCCGGGTTCGCCGACGCCGCTCGGGGGCGTATCGGGGCTGGCGGGCGGCACGATGTAGACATTGGTCACGGCAGGGGATTCGTCGATCCGGATTACCGGGTAATCGTCGAAATTGCCCTGCTGCACCTTGCCGTCCTTGAAGGTGACCTCGCCATATTTGGCGAGGCTCAGGCCCATGATCGCCGCGCCCTCGATCTGCGACTGGATACGCTCGGGGTTGACATAGGTGCCGCAGTCGATCGCGGTGTCGACCCTTGGCACCGTCAGCTTGCCCTTGTCGTCGACAGCAACCTCGATGATGGTCGCGATGTAGCTGACGAAGCTCCTGTGTACCGCGATGCCGAGGCCATGGCCCTTGGGCACCGAGCGTCCCCAGCCGCCCTTGTCGGCAACCACTTCGACCACCTTGCGCAGCCGTGCGGTGTCGATCGGGTAGCTGTCATAGGGCTCGCCGTAGTTCCAGGGATCCTTCACCGAGGACAGATTGACGATCCGCGGCGAACCGATCAGCTCCAGCAGCATATCCTTCGGATCGCGGTTGGTGGCTTGGGCGATTTCGGCGACCATGGACTGCACCGCGAAGGCGCGCGGGATGTTCGAGACCGAACGGAACCAGCCGATGCGGGTATGCGCGGCCGCTTCCGGATTCTCGCACTGCAGGTTGGCGATCTCGAACGGATTGTCGATCAATCCCATGCCGAGCTCGAACGGCGCCTGGTGAACGGTCCCGGCGGCGAACGTCGAGGCGATCGATGGAGCCACGCTGCGATGGCGCCAGGCGATCACCTTGCCACTCTTGTCGAGACCGGCCTCGATCCGCTCGACCGAGACGGTGTGGAGGAAGTCGTGGCGCACATCGTCTTCGCGCGTCCACTGCACCTTCACGGGCACCCCGAGCTCCTTCGAGAGCAGCACGGCCTCAAGTGCGAAGTCGCATTTCGACTTGCGCCCGAAACCGCCGCCGAGCAGCGTGACGTTGACGGTCACGTTCTCCTCGGGAATGCCGAGCGTCTTGGCGACGTCCTCGCGCGTTCCGCCCGGGCTCTGCACGGGGGCCCAGACCTCCGCCTTGTCGCCCTTGACGTTGGCGACCGCGACCGGCGGTTCCATGCTGGCATGGGCGAAATGGGGCAGATAGTACTCGCCGACGATGACCTTGTCGGCGCTCTTTAACGCCGCCTCGACGTCGCCTTCCTTGCGTACGATGAGGCCTGGCTTGCGCGCGGCTGCCTCGAGCTCGGCACGATAGGCGACCGAGTCGTATTTGGCATTGGCGCCGTCCTCCCAGGTCACCTTCAGCGCGTTGCAGCCCTTGATCGCCGCGCCGGTGTTGCGTGCGATTACGGCCACCCCGCCGAGCGGCTGGAATTTCGACGGCCACGGCCATCCCCTCACTTCCATCACCTTCTCGACGCCGGAGACCTTCAGCGCGTCGGCGGGGTCGAAGGAGGCGAGCTTGCCGCCGGTCACCGGCGGACGCGCGATGACGGCATACTTCATGCCGGGCAGCCGCACGTCGGCGCCATAACGGGCCGCACCCGTCGTGATGTCGTGCAGGTCGACAATGCTGATCTCGCCCTTGCCGAGGTAGCGGAAGTCCTTTGGGTTCTTGAGCTTCAGGCCTTCGATGCTTGGAACCGACTCCTTTGCCGCATCGGCCGCCAGCTCGCCGAAGCCGAGCTTGCGCCCGCTTGCGCTGTGGACGACTTCGTGATTGGCGGCCTTCACCTCGCCCGCCGGCACGCCCCAGCGTTTCGCCGCGGCCTGCTCCAGCATGGTGCGAGCCGAGGCGCCGATCTGCCGCATCGGGATCAGATAGTGCCGCGTGCTGCGCGAGCCGTCGGTGTCCTGGTTGCCGAACTTGACCTCATCGCCATGCGCCTGCTGGACGCGGACGCGCGACCAGTCGGCTTCAAGCTCTTCGGCCACGATCAGCGGCAGGCTAGTGCGCACACCGGTTCCCATCTCGGAGCGGTGCGCGACGATCGTGACGATGCCGTCAGGCGCGATCGAGACGAAGACACGCGGGTCGACCACGACGCCGTGCGGCATCTTCCCCGCGCCGGTCTCGTAGGCAAAGCTCGGACGTATCATCACAGGTGCAGCGAGCACGAACCCGCCGGCCAGCCCTAAGGTCTTCAGGATGCTGCGGCGCGAAACGTTCTCGATCTTGATGTGCTTCTCGAAACCGCGAAGCTTGTTGGGATTGGTGAGGATATTCATGTCACACCCCCGTCGATGCGAGATGAACCGCGTTCTCGATCCGCTGGTAGCAGCCGCAGCGGCAGATGTTGCCGGACATGGCTTCGCGGATCTGGTCGTGCGATGGTTTTGGATTGTCCGCCAACAGCGCAGCGGCCTGCATGATCTGGCCGGCCTGGCAATAGCCGCATTGCGGCACGTTGACCTGCCGCCAGGCCTTCTGCACCGGGTGATCGCCGGTCGGGTGCAGGCCCTCGATGGTGGTGATCTCGCGGCCGGCCGCATCCGACACCGAGGTGATGCAGGCGCGCACCGCCTGCTTGTCTATGATCACGGTGCAGGAGCCGCACAGCGCCTGACCGCAACCGAATTTGGTGCCGGTGAGCCCGACTTCGTCACGGATGAACCAGAGTAGCGGAAGATCGGGATCGCCATCCCAATTCTGTTCCTGACCATTAATCTTCAACTTGACCATGATCGTCCCTCGCTCTTCTTAAGCTGTTGATGTCTGCAGGCCACGAGCGAGAACATATTTCTCCCTGCGCTCGCGACCACTTCTGGGTCTCGTGCGGCGGGCAGGTCCTTGGAGATGTTTAAGGGGAGCCCGTTGCACGATCGGTAGTCCGTGTCCGGCTGCTCCTTTGCTATGTTCAAATGAAATGCGCCGCCCGCGCGCATCGGGAAAAACAAATGTTATCAGAAACCGATGCGACAGTGACTTCACAGCCCGGTGTTCTGCATTTGCCGTTTGTCAAAAGCGGGGCCGACAGTCGGTGATGTTAGATCGTCAGGATATTTTTGCAAACGCGGCCGACGAAAAATTCACCGCCGCGAGACAGACGCGGATCGGGAAAAGGCGGAACTGACCGATTCACGGGAGCAATATGAAGGATGGGCGCGTGCAGCGGAAAATGCTGCGGTGCGGGCGCCGATGGGACCGCTGGCGGTCAAGCACCGCCAGCGGGAGCGCGGGCAAATCAGGCAGCCTTGTTAAGCAGCCCTATCAGGCAGCCTTGGATTTCGCCACGTGAGTCGCGATCGCATCCATCAGTGCCGGCGACAGGCAGTCATAGGGCTCGAGTCCCAATTCCTTCAGCCGGCCGCGGATCGCCGGCATATCCTCCGGCTTGGCGCCGGACTCGATCACCGACGAGACGAACGCAGCAAATCCCGGCGCCGCCGAGCCGCTTTCCTGGAAGAGTTCGGGATGGATGAAGTCAAGGCCGTAGAACGGATGCGCCTTGTTCTCGATCCGCCCATACATATGCGTGCCGCAATCCTTGCAGGCATAGCGTTGGATCACGGCCGCGGGGTCGACGATCTGCAGCTTGTCGCCGTTTTCCAGGACCGTCAGGTTCTGTCTCGGTACCACCGCAACGACCGAGAACATCGCCCCTTCCGGCTTCCAGCATTTGGTGCAGCCACAGGCGTGGTTGTGGGCAACGTCGCCCTTGATCTCGACCTTCACCGGTCGGTCCGAGCATTTGCAGACCAGCGTGCCACCGGCAAAGTTGCCCGAGCCTTTTTGGACGCCGTTGTCAATCGACGGGTGGAGATGAACAGTCATGGGTCAATCCTCCTGGTGTTTGACACGTTGATTCTGGAACGGGACATCGTGATCCCGTTCCACCTTTTGCTGGAGCATGACCCTTCCGGGGAGCCGGGTCCGCTTCCGCCGACCTGGCACTCCGATTCGGATCACGCCCTAGTAGACGACGACCGAACGGATCGACTTGCCCTCGTGCATCAAGTCGAATCCCTTGTTGATGTCCTCGAGCTTGAGCACGTGGGTGATCATCGGATCGATCTGGATCTTTCCGTTCATGTACCAGTCGACGATCTTCGGCGTGTCGGTGCGGCCGCGCGCGCCGCCGAAGGCCGTGCCCTTCCAGACCCGTCCGGTGACGAGCTGGAACGGCCGGGTCGCGATCTCCTTGCCGGATTCCGCAACGCCGATGATCACGGAGACGCCCCAGCCGCGGTGGCAGGCTTCCAGCGCCTGGCGCATCACATTGGTGTTGCCGGTGCAGTCGAAGGTGTAATCGGCGCCGCCATCGGTGAGTCCGACCAGGTGCTGGACGATATCGCCGCCGACTTTCGTCGGATTGACGAAATGCGTCATGCCGAAGCGGCGGCCCCAATCTTCCTTGGAGTCGTTGATGTCAACGCCGATGATCTTGTCCGCGCCGACCATCTTGGCGCCCTGGATCACGTTGAGCCCGATACCGCCGAGGCCGAACACCACGACGTTGGAGCCTGGCGTGACCTTGGCGGTGTTGACCACGGCGCCGACGCCGGTGGTCACGCCGCAGCCGACATAGCAGCTCTTGTCGAACGGAGCGTCCTCGCGGATCTTCGCCACCGCGATCTCCGGTAGCACCGTGTAGTTCGAGAAGGTCGAACAACCCATGTAGTGGTAGATGGTCTGGCCCTTGTAGCTGAAGCGCGAGGTGCCATCCGGCATCACGCCCTTGCCCTGAGTGGCGCGGATCGCGGTGCAGAGGTTGGTCTTCTGGCTCAGGCAGCTTTTGCACTGCCTGCATTCGGGCGTGTAGAGCGGGATCACGTGATCGCCCGGCTTCACCGAGGTCACGCCTGCACCGACCTCGCGGACGATGCCGGCGCCCTCATGGCCGAGGATGGAAGGGAAGATTCCCTCGCTGTCGAAGCCGTCAAGCGTGTAGGCATCGGTATGACAGATGCCGGTCGCCTTGATCTCGACCAGGACTTCACCGGCCTTCGGGCCTTCCAGGTCGAGCTCGACGATCTCAAGCGGCTTCTTGGCTTCGAATGCGACGGCAGCGCGTGTCTTCATGTTGATCTCTCCGTAAAGCGTGTTGTCGCCCGCGCTCCGCAGCTTCAGTTCTTGCCCATGCAGGACTCTTCCGCCTGCTTATAGGCGGCGGGCTTCTCTTCATGCTTTGCGGGGCGTACGCGCCCCACCGCGTCATTGGCGCGGGCGCGCAGGTAGACATAGAGGTCGTCCATGTAGCAGGCGACGTTTGGATTGTCACCGAACGCCGGCATGACATTTTCCTGTGCGGTACTGACGTTCTTGCGCCCGCTGGCGACGACGCCGAGGAAGTCGGCGTAACTCATGGTCTTCAGCGAACTCGCCAATGCCGGTGCATAGGTCGAACCCATGCCGTCCGGGCCATGGCAGACATGGCATTCGGAATGATACCGCCGATATCCGGAGTAGGTGTACCAATCCACCGTCCCGTCGGCTGCGACCTTGTAGGTCGGGTTACCTTCCTTATCCAGATATTTGCCGTTCTCTTCCTTGACGGCGGTCGGATCGACCGCATCGTCGGCAAAGGCGAATCCTCCAGATACGGCGACGATCATCGCCGCAACCACAAACCAGCTTTTACGCAAGAGCATGTCCTCGAGATCAGATACAGGCAAAACCGGCGCGTGGATGGTCCACGCGCCGGAACGACGTTCGGCTCACTGCGGGAGGGAGAACACGGTGAGCGTTCCGCCGAGGGCGGTATAGTTGCTCAGCGCCGCATAGCCGCCGACTGCGCCGAGACCGGCAGTCGGATCGGTCAGCCCTGCAGCAAGGCCGATGCCCGCCCAGCCGCCGACACCCGAGAGTATGGCCACATACTGCTTGCCGCCCTGCTCATAGGTCGTGACGTTGCCGATGATGCCGGAGGGAGTCTTGAACTTGTAGAGCTCCTTGCCGGTCTTGGCATCAACTGCCTTGAGATAGCCTTCGAGCGTGCCGTAGAACACCACGCCGCCGGCGGTCGCAAGCGCGCCTGACCAGACCGAGAACTGCTCCTTGTTCGACCAGACGATCTTTCCGGTCTTGTTGTCCCAGGCGATGAAGTTGCCCATGTGGGTTTCGCCGGGAGGCGGATACATCGAGAGCGTCGCGCCGACATAGGGCTGGCCCGCGGTGTAGCTCACCTTGAACGGTTCATAGTCCATGCAGACGTGGTTGGTCGGCACGTAGAACAGTTGCGTCTCCGGCGAATAGGCTGCCGGCTGCTCGTCCTTGCTGCCGAGCGCAGCCGGGCAGATGCCCTTGACGTTGACATCTTCGCCCTGCTTGTCGGTCGAATATTGGTCGAGGACCTTCGGCCGGCCGTAGGTCGGCGAGCTCTTGTTCATGTCGACGCCGCTGGTCCAGTTGACCTTCGGATCATACTTCTCGGCGACGAGCAGTTCGCCGTTGGTGCGATCGAGCGTATAGGCCAAGCCGTTACGATCGAAATGCGTCAGCAGCTTGCGCTCCTGGCCGTTGAAGGGCTGGTCGGTCAGGATCATCTCGTTGACGCCGTCATAGTCCCATTCGTCATGGGGCGTCATCTGATAGACCCACTTGGCCATGCCGTTATCCGGACTGCGCGCGAAGATGGTCATCGACCACTTGTTGTCGCCTGGACGCTGCTTTGGGTTCCAGGTCGAGGGATTGCCCGAACCGTAATAGACGAGGTCGAGCGTCGGGTCGTACGACAACCAGCCCCAGGTGCAGCCGCCGCCGGTCTTCCACTGGTCGCCCTGCCAGGTCTTGAGGCTCGAATCCTTGCCGACCGGCTTGCCAAGAGCGGTGGTCTTCTCGGGATCGATCTTGATCTGGTCGTCTGGCCCTTCGGAATAGGCGCGCCAGACCTGCTTGCCGCTCTTCGTGTCGTAGGCGGTCACGTGGCATTGCACGCCGAACTCACCGCCGGAGATGCCGACCAGCACCTTGTCCTTCACGACCAGCGGCGCGGATGTGCCGGTCTCGCCCTTGCCAGGATCGCCGTTCTTGGCCGTCCACTCCACCTTGCCGGTCTTGGCGTCGAGTGCCACCAGCGAGGTGTCGGCCTGGTGCAGGAAGATCTTGCCGTCGCCATAGGCCACGCCGCGATTCACCGTGTCGCAGCACATCACCGGGATCACGTTCGGATCCTGCTTCGGCTCGTACCTCCAGACAATCTTGTTGTCCTGCGACAGGTCAAGAGCATAGACCTTGTTCGGGAAGGGCGTGTGCACGTACATCATGTTGCCGATGATCAGCGGCCCGCCCTCATGGCCACGCAGCACGCCGGTCGAAAATGTCCAGGCGACCTGCAACTTTCCAACGTTCGAGGCGTTGATCTGATTCAGCTTTGAGTAGCGCGTATTGGCATAATCACCCGCGGGCATAACCCAGTCCTTCGGGTTCTGCGTCATTTTGCTGAGTTCTTCGTTGGCACTGGCAGCACCTCCGCCGAGCGCCGCCACGGCGCCGATAGAGGTCGCGATTAGCACCTTGCGCATAGTGATTTCCTCCCAATGATGACCTTCCGCTTTCAATCGAAACGGCCCATTTTTTTGGTTCCTCCTCCTATCCCCTTCGTCGACGCGCGACTTGCCCAAGAGAGAAGGGCGGCTTGCTCAGAAGTGAAGCTCGAAGAACTTTTTTGCTTGCGGTGCAGCGCGGTGGCGCGCGGGCGTGGCCCCGGTCGCGGGAGTAGGAGACTGATTTTCCTTGACGGCACTTGAAGTAAAGTCGAGGATTAAACCTCAAGGTTGTCAGGAGGAACGCTGCTCAGGGGTCAAAGACCGCATTAAGATTGAGGTAACGGTACTTCACGGTGACCAAAGCCTCTTGCGGCGAGCAGTCACGCTTTCATCTCGAATCGGTGGCTGGATATGCCCGATACCGTCCGTTCGCTCACTACCTCCGGATTGACGCCGAAGAAGCAGGTTCAATGTTGGACAGACGCACTGACCGATCTATGCGGCCGGTTTGATGTCGATCCGATGGACGCCTCCTCGCTCGAGGCACGGGTCAACTACACCACAGTCTCGCGGCTGAAACTGTGCCAGATCGAGGTGAGTCAGCACCGTATCGCACATGTGAACGCGCGCTCGAAACTGAGCGACCATCCCTATATCAAGATCCTGTTCCAGACCCACGGGGTCTCCTATTTCGAGCAGGATGGCCGCCATTTCGAGCTCGTTCCCGGCGATTGCCTCGCCTATGACGTTTCCAGCCCGCACACCATCATCAGCCCGTCGCTGACGCGGCATGAGGTCGTGATCGTGCCGAAGGCGCTGTTGCAGGAACGTGGTTTCCGTTCGGCACGGATGCCGGCCTGCAAGCTCTCCGCCCGCAGCGGCACCGGCCGCATCGCCTACGATTTCGTGCATGCGGCCTTTTCCGAGGCGAGCCGGCTGTCTCCCTACAATGCGATGGGCGTCGCCGATTCGTTGATCGATCTGTTGCTGTTGCCGCTGCGTGAAGCCGAGACGACGTTCAACCATGGCGGTGCGGAGGCGACCTATATCCGAGCCCAGTTCTTCATCCGCGAACACCTGCGCGATCCGGATCTCTGCATCGACCAGATCTCGACCGCGCTAGGCTGCACCAAGCGCTATCTCCACATGTTGTTCAGCGAGCGCGGCATGACCGTGAGCGACTATATCTGGCGCGCACGGCTGCAGCATTGCCGTGAGGAGCTGGAAGCGCAGCCCGGCAAGACCATCACCGACGTCGCATTCTCCTGGGGCTTTTCCAGCTCCTCGCATTTCAGCCGCGTGTTCCGGAAGTATTTCGGCATCGTGCCATCAGCCGTCCACCGGCAGCAGCAGGTCGGCTCCGCCGCGGAGTTTTCGGCGACTTCGGATTAGATCATAAAGCGCGCTGTGGGCGGCCGGCGTGCGCTCTGTCATCCATGCAAGCTTCTCTGCTGCCCTTGTCGTAGAGGCTCTGCCAAGGGAGATGAGAGATGAAATTGCGTGGTCTTTTTGTCTTGATATTAGCCGCTGCGGTGTTTTCGGCCCCGGCTCTGGCCGCGCCGAAACGCGCCGACCCGATCAAGACGTTCGACACCGACA
This sequence comes from Bradyrhizobium sp. Leo78, assembly GCF_059512425.1. NCBI lineage: Bacteria > Pseudomonadati > Pseudomonadota > Alphaproteobacteria > Hyphomicrobiales > Nitrobacteraceae > Bradyrhizobium > Bradyrhizobium sp. Leo78. Next base: position 103,705 of record NZ_JCAMOT010000023.1, on the reverse strand, counting down.
ATGATGGCACTCTCGATCTGGCCGAGGTGAAGAAGGCGGCATCGGCGCTGTTTACCAGACTGGACCGGGATCATGACGGCACGCTCGATGCGCGAGAATTGCGCGGCCGCCTCAGCGCCAAGGAACTGGCGGCTGCCGATCCTGACCACGACGGAACGCTGACGCAGGATGAATATCTTGCGGTCGTGGAGCAGCGCTTCAACGCGGCCAATCCGGACAAGGATGGAACGCTTGACGCCAAGGAACTGGAGTCGCCCGCCGGTCGCGCCCTGCTGCGGCTATTGCGATAGGATGACAGGGTCTTTGTTTGAGCATGCTCTTTTCGGAAAACCGGTTTCCACTTTTCCGGACCATGCTCTCTAGCTGGCAGGCCCGTGTGCGCAGGCTGCGGGCCGCGGCCTGGAGCCACGCTTGTCGGGCGGAACGTTGCAATTATCGATCCGCTGCTCGTCCATCCATTTCTTGCCGAGCCGTTCCTTGCCGGTCAGCGTCGCCGGCATCTGCGTCCGCCCAGGCTGAGGCCGTTCCTCGGCGGCGGCTGGCGACGCAACAGCGATCATGATGAATGGAACGAGTAAGAGGCGGGATGACGTTCTCATGCGAGCCCTCGAAAAGCGCTTGCAACTGATGCGGCGTGAACGGCGGCAGTGAACAGCATCGGATTTCACCTCGCCACCCGGAACCTGGGACGCGTGCTTCGGTTCTTCCGTGATCCCGGCGTGCAGGGGCACGCGCCGATTCGAGAAGGAGACGAGACATGAGCACAAGACGCACCATCTTTGCGGGTTGCTCCATCCTGGTGCTGAGCGCCGGCGCCGCGCTGGCAGGTCCCTGCAATACCCAAGGCCAAAGCGCCAATAAGGATGCGGGTTCTGGCCCGGCATCGACCAGCAGCCAGACCACAACGGGCATGGCGAGCGACAAGGAGCATCCGCCGACCAGCACGATGAATAGGGCTACCGGAGATGTCGCCACGTCCTCGCAGGATGTGCAGCGGCAGATGCAGGGCGAGCCCACGGCAGCACAGCAAGCCGAAGGAAAGAAGTCCGAAGGCCAGATGGCGAACAAAGACAACGATTGCTGAGCGCGTCACGCCTCACGCTGTGTCGTGCGATCGATCGTTGAAGCACTCGCGTGCGAGTGTGTGCCCAACGTGACAGGCTTTGCCCAAGAGGGAACTTGTTTGTCCAGGAGGGAACTATCGGCGCTCAACTGCGGCACGGATGCGCTCGCTGGTCGATCTTGTCCACTTGCGCCATGCGCGAGCTGGCCATAGGTTCGACCTTGGCGTGAACCTCGCGCCAAGCCATTTGGGAGGATCGAATGAGCTGGAAGACTCCGAAGATCGTCGAAGTGCAGGTCGGCATGGAAATCAACATGTACGCCTGCGCATCACGCAAGTAAGCGTCAAGCGCCTGCCCGGCTCGCGCAGCGCTATCTGCGCAAGCCGCGGCAGGCGAATTCGTCAGGCTCACATTTGTTGGGCCTCTGTGTGAGACGCCCTTAAACTTCCTTCGTATCGAAAATGTAGAGATCGGCGCCGCCATCGGCAAAGTTGGCGAGATCCGCGCCTGCCGCCTTTCCTTCCGCCGATCCCATGCCTGCCTTCAGCGCGTCGAGCGAGTCGAAATACAGCGTTGCCGCAAGGTGGACGTTGCTCTCGCCCGCTGGCGTCCTGAGCGGAGCCGTGCTGATGTCGTATTTCTTCAGTCCCGGGATCTTCTTGGCCAGCGGAATGTGCACCGATGCGTAATACTTGTCGAAGGCCTCGGCGTTTTTCGGCGTTTTATAAAGTACCAGAACTCGTGCCATTCGGTTTATTCTCCCTGAAGCGATTGTTCTTCCGCCGGCCCTTCCCGGGTCTTGCATTGCAGCCGAAATGGTCCTTGCAATCAAGCTTCCAATCGCTGCCGCTCGACTGGACGTTGTGATAGGAATGTTCTTGTCAGCGCTGCTGACGCTTTCGATTCGCTCTCGGGACGAGAATGTCTTTTCGCGCAACGATGCTCCGGGCGGCTGCCGTGTGCTTTTTCGCACTGCTTGCTGCCGTCGGCGCGCGTGCCGATGAAATCGATACTGAGCATCTGTTCGGCTTCCTGATCGGCACCGACGTCGGGCATGTCGGCGAGCGCGAATTCCAGACCGAGACCACGGGAAGCTTTTCCAGGAATGGTGGCAGCTATCGTGCCGTCGCCCAGGAGTTCGAACTCGAATTCGTGCCGGCCCGCGACATCCGCATCGAGCTCGGCGGCGCCTTTGTGGCGCACCAGATCTACGGCATTCCCGGCTTTGAAGATCGGCGTCAATTGACCTGGCAAGGTCTTTCTTTGGATGTCCGTTACCGATTTCTCGACCGCGAGACGGCGCCGTTCGGCCTGACTCTCGCAGTGGAAAGCCACTCCGACCGGATCGACGAGACCACAGCCGATCGCATCCGCAATTTCGGCACTGAATTGAGGTTGGCCTTCGATCGCGAGTTGGTACCGAACTTCCTGATCGCGGCACTCAATTTCATCTATCAGCCGGAATGGACGCGTTTTCTTGCCTCGCGCGCTGCGCAACAGGAGGCGACGGTTGGCGCGGCCGTCGGGCTGATGGCGCAGATCAGGCCCGGCGTTTTCGTTGGCGGCGAGGCGCGCTATCTCCGCCATTATGACGGGATCGGGCTGAACGAGTTCGAGGGGCAGGCCTTGTTCATCGGTCCGGTCGCCTATCTCCAGCTCTCGGAACGTTCGCGGCTGACCGCGGCCTGGAGCGTGCAGGCCTGGGGGCGTCCTGCCGGATCGGCTGCGGCGCTCGATCTGGTCAATTTCGAGCGCCATCAGGCGCGGCTTGTGTTTGGCATGAATTTCTAGGAACCTCCCGCAGTGGTTCCGGCTTTCACGGTGAGGCGAAACCTGGCCTCGCCGCCCACGTAGCTTGCTGTGCGTTACTTCACCGAAGCACCAGGGATTTGAGGCATGAATCCGATCGATCTCATCGTGACCGTCTGTGCCGTGCTGTCGCCCGCCACCTGCGAGGAGACCCATCTGGTGTTCTCCTTCAACGGTTCGCTGCGGCAATGTGCGATGGCGGCTCCGCCCTACATTGCGCAATGGATCGGCGAGCATCCGAAGTGGACCGCGGTCAAATGGCGCTGCGAATATCCGCACAGCAATGATCGAGCGGAAAAGACGGCGGCTCCGATCGCGGGCTGAGCCTATTTGTTGCAGTCCTTCAGATCCTTGTCAGAGATCGAGAACACCGCGTCGGCCTTGATCTCGATGTCGCGGACGAAGCACTGCCTGGCGCCGGCATAACTCACCTTGGCGTCGTAGCGTCCGGGCTCGACGCCAACGAGGCGCAGCCGCTCGTCGTGGTCGACCTCCTTGTCCTTGTCATTCAGGGTCTGATTGGGACCCCAATCGTTCTTACCGACCGGCGAAAGTTGGAAGCCGGAGATGGTCGACGTCGTGAGATTCCAGAGCCTGATGCCTTTACCTTTGGTCTGCGCGCTGAGTTCGCTGGGCAGTGCGAGCAGCAGGAGGGCGACAGCAATCGATCGGCGCGGCATCGTGAGCTCCCAATCTTTTCTCGATATAATTTTCTCAATATGAAGACCACGTCTCATATCTTTGCAAGCCGCCGCCGCACCAGGTCGGCCTTGATGTGGTTGATCTCGGCAGCGCTCCGTCGCGCGCGCGGTGTCGGGATCGGCACTTCCTGCAGAATCCTGGCCGGCCGCGCCGACAGCAGGAACAGCCGGTCGCCAAGATAAACGGCATCGTCGAGATTATGCGTGACCAGCAGCGTCATCATCGAGCGGCTTTCCACCAGCGTTGCGATCTGCTCGCGCAGGTGAGCGGCGAGCGCATCGTCGAGTGAAGCCAGTGGCTCGTCGAGAATGAGGAAATCCGGCTCGATCGCGAAGGCTCGCGCAAGCGCGACGCGGCGCGCGAGGCCAAGCGAGAGCTCGCCGGGGAAATGGCTGCGATGCTCCGTCAGTTCCAGAATGGCGAACAGTTCCGAGAGCCGTTTCTCGTCAATATGTGGCGCAGCGAGCCGGATATTGTCCTCGACCGACCGCCACGGCAAAAGCCGCGGCTCCTGAAACACCATCCCGAGCCGCGCCGCTGTTGGACGCGAGACCTTTCCCTGATAGTCGTGGTCGAGGCCGGCCAGGATCTTCAGCATTGTGCTCTTGCCGCAGCCGGAGGGGCCGACGAACACGCCGACTTCGCCGCCGTGAAGCGAGAACTTGACGCCCGCGAGCACGTCGTGCCGCTCGCCCGCCGCACTCTCGAAATGCTTACCGGTGATGTCGACCTCAAGCTGCACGGGGCCGCCACCGGGATGCGCGAAGTTCGAATGGCTGCACCAGCACCGTCTCGATCACCAGTACGACCGCGGCAAAGGTCAGCGAATAGGCGAGCAGCAGCGGAATATCGAACAACTGAAAGGCGACGCCGATCTCGAAGCCGACGCCGTTCGGACGTCCGAGATATTCCGCAACCAGCACGATCTTCCAGACCAGCGAGAGCCCCGATCGCGCGGCAGCCGCGATATAGGGCCCAAGCTGCGGCAGGATCACGTGCCGGAACGCTCTTCCGCGCGGGATCGCGAACACGCTTGCCATCTCGTCCAGCGAGCGGTCGAGCGCCCGCGCGCCCTCGCGCAGCGTAACGACCGCGGTCGGAAGCTTGTTGACGGCGATCGCCGCAATCGCGGCGACCTCGGTGAGCCCCGCCCAGATATAGGCGAGCACGATGACGACAAGTGCGGGCAGATTGAGCAGCAGGATCAGCCAGGGATCGCCGATCCTGTCGGCGAGCTTGACCCGGCCCATCAGGTAGCCGATGGCGGCGCCCAGCGCCATTGCGAGCGTGAAGGACAGGGCGACCCGCGCCAGCGTAACGCCGAGATTGATGAACAGCGCGCCGGATGCCGCTTCTCTTAGGATCACCGCCAGCACCGCCGGCGGCGCCGGGAGCTTCACGTCACCGGTCAGGAGCGCTGCGAGCCACCACGTCGCAAGGAACAGGAGGAAGGAGAGAAGGCGCACCACGGCTCAATCTCCCGGAATCGCGTGATAGAACGTGCCGGGGTCAAGCTCGGTTGCCGATCCCACCAGCTCGCCGCCGCCGATCTTGGCGAGCACCCGGTAGAGCACCCGTGCGTCGGCCTCTTCGTCCGCGATCGGGCGGCGCGGAATGCCTTCGCGATAGCGGTCGCGATAGGCGTGCAGCGTTGCGGCGTCCGGGGCACCGGTCAGGCGCGCGATCTTCTCCCATTCGTCGTCGGACTTCGTGAGGATCTCCTTGGCAGCACGGGTCATCGTGATGAAACGCTCGACCGCATCCCGGTTCGCGTTGGCCCAGCCTTCGTCGAAGACATAGCCGACCATCGCGATGCGACCCTTGGCGCCGAGTTTCGGCAGGATATCCTCAATGCCGGCGACGCGGCGAAAGCCCTTGGCTTCCAGCGCGGCGCAGAAATTCCAGTAGTTGACGACGGCATCGACCTCACCGCCCACGGCCTTGGCCGCAAGCAGCGGTGGCGCGCCATAGACGATGGTCGCCGCCGACTTCAGGTCGAGACCGTCCTGCTTCAGCGACGCCTGCAGCAGCAGCCAACTCTTGTCGATCGGTCCGCCGGCAACGGCAAGCTTGCGCCCCCGGAGATCGGTGAGCGAACGGATCGGCGAGGAGGTCGGCACCATCACTGCGCCCAGCGCGCTCGAATAGGGATAGAAGGCGAGCTTGGCGCCGAGCGTCCGCTCGCGAGACACCCACAGCCAATCGGAGACCATGACGTCGGCATTGCCGGCGCGGAGCGCGATCTTGCCCGCCTCCGGGCTTGCGAGCTCGGTGGCCTCGATCGCAAGATTGGCCTTCTTGTCGAGGCCATGCGCGCGGATCACCGCCAGTTCCCAGGCAAAGGTGCCGGTTTTCTGCACTGCAACGCGGATCGTGTCTGCGCCAAAGCAGGCGGCGAACGGCGTTACCGCAAGAACCGCGGCAGCCGCCAGCGTGCGAATGATGGCACTCATTTTGTTGAGCCGTTTCCTCGAACGTGTTCTTTTCTATCGCGTAGTCATAGCATAGCTTGCGCCATTGAAAGCGAGAGGATCGTCATGACGATTGCGGGACCGGTACGACCTATTGTCGCCGCTTTGATCGTATTCGCGGCAACCGCGGCGATCGCGCGCGGCGAGGAGGTCAACGATTATCCGACCGCCGCCCGCGCGGAATACGTGTTCGGCTGCCTGAAGGCGAATGGCGAGACACGGCACGCCATCGAGCAATGCTCGTGCTCGATCGACGTGGTCGCATCGCTGATTCCCTATGACCGCTATGTCACCGCTGAGACGGTGCTCAGCCTGTCCCAGGTGAGGGGCGATATGGGCTCGCCCTTCCGCACGTCCGAACAGGCGGCCAATGCCCTCAACGATCTCCGCCGCGCCCAGGCCGAAGCAGAAGTCAGGTGCTTCTGAAACCCTTCAACTATCCGAATCGATCTTCCATTCGTGCTCGAATACGTGGCCGTCGGTGTCCTTGGCCTCGGCGCGGAAACGCTTGGCGCCGTTCGAGACATAGGTGAAGCGGATATTGGGGTCCTCGGAGATCGAGATTCCGCCTTCCATCTTCAGCACCAGGCTGTCGTCCTGCCAGAGCTGCAGCCGGTCGACATAGAAGGCGGGAATATAGAGCTGCGTCACCTGGTCCATCTGCAGGCCGGAATTGTTGGGATGGCCGATCATGACCTGCGCCTCCCGGGCTCCGCTTGTGGAGCCTTCACCAGCTTTCGAAAGCTGCCGATATCGGATCTGGCCGAGCCTGGCCTTGGCCTCCTCGGCGTTCTTGAGTGCGGGCGCAGCGCAGCCGCCGGACGCCTTCACGTAAGTCTTCACCACATAGAGCTTGCCGTCGGTGAGTTCGGCTACGGCATGGACGTCGGTGTAGTTGTTGATGCGCACGCGGGTCGAGATTTCCGTGACGTTGGCGTCCGGCCCAAGCGCGAACTTGGCCGCCATCGGCGCCGGGTTCTGGTCGATGACGAGGGTGAGCGTCCGCACGCGGCGGGTGTCGTCGGGCGCGAGCTTGCTGCGCAGCGTCACCGGCACGATGGCAGCATCCTCCGCACGAGCCGGCATCTCGAGCGCGATCACGTTGCTGCCGTCGCTCATCGGGCGATTGTTGAAGATGTCCTGGACCAGGCCGGGCCAGGGATCATAGGCCTCCGCGCTCACCGCGGGCGCAAGGCGCGCGCCAAATGCGATGATGCCCAGGAGGCCGGCGATATAGACGAGACGGAAAGGTGCTCCGGACATAGTCGTTCTCCCCGCGGCGAGGATGGAAGCAACGCCTCTACTATATGGCCTCGCCAAACCTATTCCCACTCCAATTGCGAAAATGCTGCAGTTGCGTTCCGGGCGTTGTAGTCGTCGAACAGTTTCCAGCGCGGCCGCTCCGATGCCGCGGCAGTTTCGGCAGCAGCGGTGATCGGCTTGCCCTTCGCGATCAGCGCACGCACGTCGGCGGCCAGCGTCTCGAGATAGTGGCGCTCATCGGCCAGGGCTGCCGGCCATTCGCTCACGGGCCCGTGACCGGGAACTACACGCTGAGCGGGCAGGGCGGCAAGTTCGCCGAGGATGGCGAGCCAGCCTTTGATGCTGCCGTCGACAACAGGGATATGGGTGATGAATACGAGATCGCCGGCGAACAAGGTCCGGGTGTTCTCATCGAGCACGGTGAGGTCGTTATCGCTATGCGCGGTCGGCCATGCCCTTAGTGAAAGCGATCGTCCACCGAGATCGAGCGCGAGGTTGCCATCGACGAGCGTCGTGGGCGGCACGATGCGCACGTCGTCCATCAGTTTCGCGCCCATCGTCCGGCGGAAGGCCTCGAGATAGAATGGGCCGCGCGCGGTCAGCGCGTCGGGAAGCTTCTTGTGGCCCACGAAAACGGTTCCATCACCCGCAAACGCCGCGTTGCCGAAGGCATGATCGGGATGGGCGTGGGTGTTGATGACATAGCGGATCGGCTTGTCGGTGCGGGCGCGGATGGCGGCCAACAGTCGCCGTCCCTCGCGGACGCTGCCGCCGGTATCGATCACCGCGACGGCGCTGTCGCCGATGACGAATCCGATGTTGGCGATGGCGCCTTCGTTCTCGCCGGTCATCAGGGCGATCTCGCCGTTATGCACGAATATTCCCGGCGCGACTTCGCTCACAGGCAATTCTTGCTCCTGCGCCCGCGCTAGGGTCGATAGGCAGAGTGCAGCGACAAGCGCGATCAGCGAGACGATACGAGCCATGTTTCCGCCCAAGTTCATGCGCGAAGCGACATCGCCGTTTCGCACTCACGTCACGCCCGTTTGCGCTGCAGCACGCCGGCGAGATCATCACGAATCTGTTGCACGCCGTGACGCGCCGGGCAATCTATGGTTAGCCCCAAACAAGAAAGAGGAGGAAGCGCGATGGCGGGTGCCGGACAATATCGCCGCTTGTTGCCGGCGCTGCTTGCGATAGCCACGATGGCAATCGGGCATGGTGCCGCTTGCGCGCAGACCAATGAAAGCGGCGATCTCTCGATCGAATTGATCGATCCCAAGGTTCTGCGCGTCTGTGCCGACCCGCGGAACTTGCCGTTCTCCAACGAGAAGGGCGAAGGCTTTGAGAACAAGCTCGCCGAGCTGTTTGCACAGAAACTGCAGAAGAAGCTTGAGTTCACCTATTTTCCGCAGGCGACCGGCTTCGTGCGGATGACGCTCGGCTCGCATCGCTGCGACGTCATCATGGGCTTCCCGCAGGGCGACGAGCTGGCCCAGGGCACCAATCCCTATTATCGCACCGCCTATGCACTGGTGACGAAGCAAGGCAGCGGCCTCGACGATGTGACCACGCTCGAGGACGAGCGGCTGAAGGGCAAGCATATCGGCATCGTCGCCGGCACGCCGCCCGGCACCAATATGGCCGCGGCCGGCCTGATGGCGACTGCAAAATCCTATCCATTGATGATCGATACGCGCATCGACTCTTCCGCGGAGGCGATGATGAAAGATCTCGCCAAGGGCGAGATCGACGCGGGCGTGTTGTGGGGGCCTATGGCCGGCTTCTATGCCAAGGAGGCTAATCCGCCGCTGCACGTTACGCCGCTGGTGAAGGAGACGACGGGCCCAAAGCTTATCTATCGGATCGGCATGGGCGTGCGCCCGGCTGACCAGAACTGGAAACGCCAGCTCAACCGCCTGATCCAGGAGAACCAGGGCGAGATCAACAAGATCCTGCTCGACTACGGCGTGCCGCTCCTGGACGAGAACGATCGGCCGATCGGCCCGGACACGGCGGCGAAATCGCCATGAGGCGGTGGCTCACGAGCCTGGTCGTTGCCGCCGCGTCGCTCGTCGTCGCGGCCCACGCGCAGCAGCAGGTCGCCGAGCCGCAAGACTACCGCACGGAGAATTATCGCGCGCCGGTGCCCGCGACGCTTGCCGGTGCACGCGTGCTCTCCACCGCGGAAGCGGAGGCGATCTGGCGTCACAAGACCGGCGCTTTCGTCGACGTGCTGCCGCGTCCGCCTAAGCCCGCCAACCTGCCGGAAGGCACGGTGTGGCGTGACAAGCCGCGGCACAACATCCCCGGCAGCATCTGGCTGCCCGACACCGGCTACGGAAAACTCGCTGACGTCACCGAAGACTATCTTCGCCACGGCCTTGAGCGCGCCTCGGATGGCAACAAGGCGGCGCTGCTCGTGATCTATTGCCAGGAAAATTGCTGGATGTCGTGGAATGCAGCCAGGCGCGCGCAAACTTACGGCTATTCCAACATCGCCTGGTATCCCCTGGGATCCGATGGATGGGAGCGCGCAGGCCTACCACTCGTCGAAGCCAAGCCGGAGCCGCGGACGGGTGAAGAGAAATAACTCCTGCGACTACTTCACTCAGGCGAAGCTGAACCTCGGCCGCGAGGGCCGAGGTTCAGTGTGATGACACTACTGCTTCTTCAGGTCGGTGATGGTCTTGGTGCTGCCGCCTTCGGAGGCGGAGAAGTTCACCTTGTCGCCGGCGTGGAAGGGTTCAAGCTTGTTGGTGTCAGTCACCTTGAATTCCTGTATTGCGCCGCTGCCTGCGCCGACCGTGCCGCTCTGCGTTTGCTGGATCGAGATGGTGCTATTCAGCCGGTCGATCTTGGTGATGGTTCCCGTCATGTTTTGTTGAGCCGAAGCCGCGGTTGCAAAGATTCCGAGGGCCGTCGCGCCCGCCAAGATGATCGTCGTTGTTCTCATCAAAACTCTCCGGGTTTCGAGATGGCTTGAGCGACAAGACGCTGGAATCACGTTTGGTTCCGGCATTCAGTCGGCGGAACCGGACAAAAGGTGAGTTTTACTGACCTTTTTGCGCCGGAACCGGCGCTACTCCATCTCTTGCTGGATCGTACGGCCAAGCGCGAACAGGCGCTGGTCGATCGTTGTCGGTACTTCGCAGACAAATCTGACCACACGTTGGCGGTCCTCGAAGATCCGTGTTTCCCACAGGAGCTGGTTACTGAGTTCGTCGATCTTGGCCTGATCGGGCGAGGACGCGTTCTGCAGCGCCTGCAGCGCGAGCGTATCGGCGCGGACCTTCTCGGCCGCCTCGCGTTGCTTGCGTGTCACCCGCTCGATGCCGTTCATGACCGAGGAACGCTGGGCGTTGAGCGAATCGAACAAGCCGGCGAACAGCAGCTTGCCGGCGGTGGTCTTGTCGGACGCGGAAGCCGCAAGGAAGTCAGTGATCGCCTTTTCGGCATCATCAAGCGGCGTGCGCCGCGCGGCCAGCTTCTCCACCAGCGCGCTGATCTTGGGGTCCTCTTTCCATTTGTTCTGGACGTCGTCGAGCGGCGGTCCCGCCCAGACCGCCGCGAGCGAAATCTCCGGCACTTTGGCCTGCGCGCAGGGCCAGTCGGGATAGCGCGGATCCGCGGCACGACCGGCGCCGTCCGAGGCCACGAGGAAAAGCAATGCTGCGACCGCAGTTCGCCCGATCATGTCTCCCCTCCCGCAGGCCCGCGCCGCGCCAATCCGCGCGAGGGATCATAGGCCAGGATCGCGCCGATCATGAAGACCGCCGTGCAGCCGGCGACGACGCCGAGCGAAATCCAGTTGATCTGGCCATACAACGCAAAGCGGATCAATTCGACCGCGTGGGTGAATGGATTGAACTGGCAGACATAGTAAAGCATCGGGCTGCCTTCCTGCACCCGCCACAGCGGATACAGCGCGGATGAGGCAAAGAACATTGGAAAGATCACGAAGTTCATGACGCCGGCAAAATTCTCGAGCTGCTTGATCCCCGAGGAGATCAGCATGCCGAGCGCCCCCAACATCAGCCCTGACAGCACCAGCGCCGGCAGCACGGTGAGATAGCCGATCGGCGGCGGCGTGATGTCCCAGAGCCATGCGATGACGAGGAAGGCATAGACCTGCAACAGCGACACCGCGGTGCCCGCCAGCAATTTGCAGAATAACAGGTAGCCGCGCGGCAGCGGGCTCACCAGCAGCGTGCGCATATTGCCCATCTCGCGGTCATAGACCATCGAGAGCGAGGATTGCATGCCGTTGAAAAGCTGGATCATCGCCATCAGTCCCGGCGCGATATAGACCTCGTAGAGGATGTAGGTCTCGTAGGGCGGAATGATCGAGATGCCCAGCACCTGGCGGAAGCCGGCGGCGAAGATGAACAGCCATACCAGCGGCCTGACCAGCGCCGAGACGAAGCGTTCGCGCTGATGCAGAAAGCGCAGCGCCTCGCGCCACACGATGCCGTTCAGGCAGGTGAGGTATTCGCCGAACGAAAAACCGCGCCGTGACGGCGTGACGGTGATGGAGCTCATGATGCCTCGCTCCCGGCTTTCCCTGCAGCCCCGGTCAGGCGCATGAAGGCGGTGTTGATGTCCTGCGCGCCAGTGTCCGCGATCACGCGTGAGACCTGGCCGCGCGCCAGCACCTTGCCCTGGTGCAGCACCACGAGGTCATCGCTTGCCGTGATCTCGTCGAACAAATGCGTGGCCCAGAGCACGCCGATGCCTTGCTCGGAGACGAGCTGTCGGACGTGGTTAAGGATGTCTGAACGGGCCTTGACGTCGAGGCCGACCGTCGCCTCGTCCAGCAGCAACAGGCGCGGCCGGTGCAGCAGTGCACGCGCGATCTCCAGCCGGCGCATCTGGCCGCCGGAGAGATCGCGCACCTTGCTGCCGGCGCGGTCGGAGAGCGCAATACGCGCCAGCACCTCGCCTGAGCGCAGCCGCGCCTCGCGCCGGCCGATGCCGTGCAGGGCGGCGTGATAGAGCAGGTTCTGCGTCACCGACAGATCGAGGTCGAGCGTGCGCGGCTGGAATACGACGCCGAGCAGCCGCAGCGCCTCGCCCGGCGCGCGGCTGATGTCGTGGCCGAAAATGCCGATGCGACCTGCCTGGATGCCGAACAATCGCGTGATCAGCGAGAACAGCGTGCTCTTGCCGGCGCCGTTCAGGCCGAGCAGCGCGGTGAAGCTCGCCGGCGCGACGTCAAAGCTCACATCGATCAGCGCGCGGCGCGCGCCATAGGAATGGCTGACGCCGTCGATCGACAGAGCGGCAACGCCGGCAGGATCGTGCCGGGCCGACATGTCCGGCGATGATTTGTCAGCGATGGGTATCTCGGCTGCTGTCATTGCGGTGCAATCGTAACGCCCCAGGGAAGTTCGCCGACCTGGATGGTCTTGATCACCTTTTGCGCGGCGACGTCGATGACGGAGACGTCGTTGGACACGCCATTGGTCACCAGCAGGTATTTCTCGTCCGGCGTGAACGCCATGTGCCAGACGCGCTGCCCGACCAGGAGATATTTGGTCACCTTGTGATTGACGGCATCGACCACCGCGATGCGGTTGGCGGGACCGAGCGCGACGAAGGCGGTCTTGTCATCCTTGGTCATGCCGATGCCGACCGGCTGGATCGCCTCGCTGCGCAGGCCGGGAATGTTGAAGGTGACCTTGCCAGTCACCACGTGCTTGACGGGATCGACGATCGACACCGTGCCGCCGATCTCGGACGAGACCCACAATTCCGAGCCGTCATGCTTGAACTCGGCAAAGCGCGGCCGGGCGTCGACCAGCACGTTGGCGACGATCTGGCGCGTCGACGTGTCGATGAAATGCGCCATGTTGGTGGTCTCGGAGGTGTTGATCAGGATCTTGCCGTCAGGGCTGATCGTCATGCCCTCCGGCTCGACGCCGACCTGGACGTCGCCGATGCGGGCGCGCTTTTCGAGATCGATCACGGTCACCGTGTTGTCGTTCTCGTTGGCGACGTACATGATCTTGCCCGCGGCATCCTGGGTGAACAGTTCCGGATCGGGACCGGAGGGTAGGGTATCCACCACCTCCTGCTTCTTGGCGTCGATCACCTGGATGGTGTCGTCGTCGCCGACCGCGACCATCACGAACTTGCCGTCGCGGCTGAATTCGATGCCGCGCGGCCGCTGGCCGACCTTGATGGTTTTCGTCACCGTCCAGCTATCGGTGTCGATCACAGAGACGGTGTTGCCCTTCTCGTTCGAGACGTAAGCCATGAAGGCGGAAGCGGGGGCGGCGGCCGCGAGCCAAAGGACCGTTCCGGAAAGCAGACAGCGGCGCCACATGCGCGATCTCTCCCTCATTGCAGCTTGCATTTCGTCTCGGGACGGTCGACGCCGAGCGTGTCGAGCTCGGAGACCTGGTGCAGGAAACCTTCCTGCGGCGACACCGAGACGACCATGCGCCCATCGACCAGAAGAATCGGCTGGCGAAGCTGCAGGTTCCAGTCGCGCAGCGTCAGCCGCGTGCCCTTGAACGCCGCCACCGAAAAATCCGGTCCCTTGAGGAAAGCAAGCAGCTTCTTCGGGTCGCCCGAGTTCGTGCGCGAGGCGGCTTCGCCGATCATGCGCGCGGCGGTCCAGGCCTGCATGTCGAGCGCGGTCATGCGCCGCGAATTCAGTTTCACGAAGCGGTTCTGGATCTGGACCGCGCCCCACTGATCCTGCGCTGCGTCCCAGCTCGTCGGCACGAGCCCGGCCGAGCCCGCGACCGGCCGCGGGTCCCAGGTGCGATAGGGCAGATAGGACGCGAAGACCTCGCTTTCATCAGCGGCAACCAGCACGTCATAGGCCGGGATCTGCTGGGTGAAGACCGGCATCTGCCGCTGGATCAGCGTCACGCCGCTGTCGGTGCGGCGGGCGCCGCCGGTGTCCTCGAAGATCTTTTCCTGCACGATCTTGGCGCCGAACCGCGTCGCCGCGCGGCGCAGCGCATCGGCATAGAGCTTGTCCTTGTCGTGTGAGCCGACCACGAGGAACCAGCGCTTCCATTGCTTCCACACCAGATATTGCGCCAGCGCATCCGCCAGCATCGAGCGCGTCGGCGCGACGTGGATCACGTTGGCGCGGCAGTCCTGCTCACGCAGCCGGTCGTCGATCGCGCCGGCGTTCAAGAGCACCGTGCCGCGATTGCGCAGTGCGTCCGCCGCCTGCAGCAGCGCATCGGGCGGAAGATCGGCGATGATGGAGCCATTGCGATCGGCGAGCGCAGTCGCGGCCTTCGCTACGTCCTCGCCTTCCTTGAGACGGACCTCTTCCAGGTTAAAGCGCTGGTTGAGGAATTTTCCGGTGGTGTTGTTGTCCTCGACCGCAAGCCGCGCGCCGGCGATGCCGTCATTCTCGGCGGGCTGCTCGATCAGCGACAGTGTCTGCTGCACGCCGGCGCGGCCGAGATAGCCGATGCCGATCTCGATCGGCTCGGCGGCACGCACGGGCACCGTCATTGCGATCAGACCGATTGCGGCGACCAGCCATCGGACCATGTTTCCTCCGAACGCCTCCTCGCCTTGACCGGCGATGGAGCTACTTGTGGGCTGCAAGATGACTGAATTGTCCTGGCTTGCAACCCCGCATTTTGTCGTTGCGACGTCCTCGATTCCGCCCGATCACGATCATGAGAGCGCGGTCTGCCGTCGCGGCAATGATGTAAATGCCGCCGTACCCGTGGCCGCAATGGAGATGGTTCAGGCCGTCAGCCGCGCGGCGTGCCAGCGCAAGTGATCGCTCATGAAGGTGGAGATGAAATAATAGCTATGGTCGTAGCCTTCCTGGCGTCGGAGCAGGAGCGGGATATTTGCCTGCGCGCAGGCCTGTTGCAGCAGTTCCGGGCGAAGCTGTTCAGCAAGGAAGGAGTCGGCATCGCCGACGTCCACCAAGAGGTCGGAAAACCGCGCGCCGTCGTCGATCAGCGCCACCGCGTCATGCTTGCGCCATGCGCTTCTGTCATCGCCGAGATAGCCGCCGAGCGCCTTGATGCCCCAGGGCACCTGTGATGGCGCAACGATCGGCGCAAAAGCGCTCGCGGCGCGATAGCGGTTGGGATGGCGCAGCGCCACCGTCAGCGCGCCATGGCCGCCCATGGAGTGGCCCATGATCGACTGCCGCACGGGATCGACCGGGAAGTTTGCCGCGACCACCTGCGGCAATTCCTGCGTCACATAGCTCCACATCCGGTAGTTCTGCGCAAACGGCTCCTGCGTGGCGTCGACATAGAAACCGGCGCCAAGCCCGAAGTCATAGGCGCCGGCGGGGTCCCCGGGTACGCCCTCGCCGCGCGGGCTGGTGTCGGGCGCCACGAAGATCAGGCCGAGATCGGCGCAGGTGTCGCGGTATTCGCCCTTCTCGGTGACATTGGCATGGGTGCAGGTCAGGCCGGAGAGATAGTACACCACCGGCAGCTTCGCGCCCGCCGGATGCGGGGGGACATAAACCGAAAAGGTCATGTCGGTCTTGGTTTCGCGGCTGGCATGCTTGTACACGCCCTGGATGCCGCCATGGGATTTGTTGGTCGAAACGGTCTGAATCGTCATCTCCAGCACTCCGGCGCTCTTCTATGTCTGCGCATAATCTTTTCGGAAAACCGCTGCCTGCAATTCCGCATCATGCGTGCGCGATCTTCAGGCGACGCCGCTCTCGATCGCCAACCGCACCAGTTCGGCTGAGGTGCGCACGCCCAGTTTCTGGCGCATGATCGAGGAGGTGTTGGCGACGGTCTTGTAGGAAGAATGAACCAGCCAGGCGATCTCGGACAGCGTCTTGCCGGCACTCAATAGGCGCAGGATCTCCATCTCGCGCGGATTGAGCTTCGACAGCGGGCTCTGCGCCGCGGCGGGGCCGGCAAAGGCCACGCGCCGCGCGATCGCGGGCGGCAGATAGACGCCGCCATTGCCGACTTCGCGGATCGCCTCGACGAGATCGTTGGGATCGCCAGTCTTCGCCACATAACCCTTGGCGCCAATCTCGATGGCGCGGGCGGCGAACACCGGATCGTCGTTCATGCTGAACATGATGATGCGCGCCGAATAGTCCCGCGCCAGCATCCGCCGCGCCAGTTCGAAGCCGGAGACGGTCGGCAAGTTGATGTCGACCACGGAGATGTCGGGACGTTCGGCGACAAAGACGCGCTCGCCGCTTTCCGCGTCGCATGCCTCAAGCAATTCGATCTCCGGCTCGTCGGCGAACACGGTGCGGCAGCCGGAAGCGACGATCGGATGGTCGTCAACGATCAGCACGCGCATGCTCGAAGTCCCGGATAGCTGCGTCAGTCCGTTGCTGCACCGCATCAGAATGCACGAGCGCGGCTCGCCCGCAGGCTGGCTCATGCATCTCCAGCGCGATTGCTGTACCCTTCGATTAGACAGACGCGGTATTTGTCTGTCAACGCTCCTCTTGATTGAGGAACCGAACGCGGGTGATCGTGGGCAAAGGCGATGTGGCAGAAACTTTCCTTGCGCGGGCGGATCAACCTGCTGCTGGCGCTCGTCCTCGCGCTCGGTCTCGCCATCAACATCGCCCGGCTTGTCGTCGAGGCAGGGCCCCGGGTCCAGGCCGAGGACCAGAGCGTCATTCGTTTGGCGCGGGAATTCGTGACCACGATCGTTGCCGGATTGAACGAGGCGCCGGATCCTGACGCCCGGCTCGACCAGATCGTTCGCGATCTGAGCCGGCTGCGTCACGTCAGCATCATGCGGCAGGACGGCGCGACCGCAAAGTCCGGGCAGGACGAGGCGACCGACAGCCGCGAGGAAGCGCGATCGCCGCCGGCCTGGTTCGTCGCGCTCGTCCATCCGGAGACAACGTCCGTTAGCGTGCCGATCTCGATCCGCGGCAAATCGGAATCGCTCGTGATCACCTCGCATCCGAATGACGAGATGGCGGAGATCTGGGACGGCATCGTCACCCAGCTCGCGATCGGTTCCGCGATCGTCGTCGTGCTTTTCCTGATCATCAGGAGCGTTGTCGGCCGTGCGCTGGCGCCGCTCGAAGAGCTGTCGCAAGCCATGGAGAAGATCGAGGCCGGGCAATACGATGTTCGGGTGACGCCGGGCGGCGCGCCGGAGCTGGCTGCGATCTGTGGCCAGCTCAACCACCTCGCGGCCACGCTCGGCGAGGCGATCGAGGACAAGCGGCAGCTTGCCGAACGCGCGTTTTCGCTGCAGGACCGCGAGCGCAAGGAGATCGCGCGCGAATTGCACGACGAACTCGGCCCGCATTTGTTCGCGCTGCGCGCTCACGCAAGCGCGTTGATGCGGCTACCTGATGCGCGCGAGGCAAGTCCGGACCAGGTGCGAAAGCACGGCGGGGCGATGCTGGAGCAGGTCAATGCGCTGCAGCAGTTCACGCGCCGGATATTGGAGAAGCTGCGGCCGGTCGGGCTCGCTGAGCTCGGACTTCACGAGGCGCTCTCTGCCCTGTTCCGCCTGTGGAAGGAATCGCATCCGGAGGTCGCGATCGAAACAACCATTTCTCCTGCACTCGGCGAGACCGGGGAGACGGCCGATCTCACGATCTACCGCGTCGTCCAGGAAGCGCTGACCAATGCCTTCCGCCATGCCGGCGCGACC
The DNA here is from genome assembly GCF_059512425.1 of Bradyrhizobium sp. Leo78. Lineage (NCBI taxonomy): Bacteria > Pseudomonadati > Pseudomonadota > Alphaproteobacteria > Hyphomicrobiales > Nitrobacteraceae > Bradyrhizobium > Bradyrhizobium sp. Leo78. The sequence goes on along the minus strand of NZ_JCAMOT010000023.1, from coordinate 85,791 downwards.
GCGGTCACGGTCACCGTCGAGCCGGCGGAGCAGCCGGACAGCGTGCGGGGAAATCGCTGTTGTGCGCGGGTGCGGGTCCGCGACAACGGCCGTGGCCTCAGCCCCGATCACCAATTCGGCTTCGGCCTCACCGGCATGCGCGAACGCCTGTTGGCATTGGGCGGCTCGCTGACGGTTTCGTCGTCTGATGGCGTGACGGTGGAGGCGCTAGTTCCTACGGGTGCGCGCGCCTAGTTCCATGAGATGAGGTCGAATTGTATCCGCCAAGGGTGCTGCTCTTCACCTCTCCCATAGGGAGAGGTCGGCGCATAGCGCCGGGTGAGGGGATCTGCTCTATCGAGGGACCGTAGCCCCTCACCCGCGCCTTCGGCGCGACCTCTCCCTTCGGGAGAGGTGAACTTGCGGCAGGCCGATTCAACCTAATGACATCATACTCTAGCTGGTTGTGCCGCCCCAGACGACGTGAGACCTACACGACGTGAAAGTTGGACACTGAATCGTTTGCGAGCTGGGCGACAAGGTGCAGCTCCCAATCGATATAGGCCTGCATCGCGGCCGCCGCATTGTCTGTCCCCTCATACGGGCGCTTGTAGACATCATCAGGGTGCGAGATCCAGGAATGCCGGTCCCGCTCCAGCGGCTGATTGCTGCCGGTCCAGGCGCGCGTTCCGCCTTTCAGCACGGCTACTTTGCGCTGCGTCGAAGCGGTTGCATCCGCAAACGCGAACAGGGCTTCGTCGCCGTCGGCGCTGGTGAGAACGATCGCTCCTTCGCCGGGCAGTCGCGGCAAATCATCGGTGAAGCGCGAGGCCAGCACGAAATACGCCCCGGGGATATGGCCCGCGGCGTAAGCGGGGCTGCGCGCGAGATCAATGACGGTCCAGCTATCGGGGTTTGCGATCAGGTCCGCCACGTCGATCGTAGGGACCGAGGCTGCCGGCACGGGACGGCGCGGTGGCCGAGTGCCGGCCTCGGTCGCCCCAATCACCTCCGGCCCGACGATGTGAGCCTCCCAGCCCATCTGGATCAACCAGGATGCGGCCATGCGTGCGCGAACGCCGTCGTCATCGAACAGCACGAGCCGCGATCCGCGCACGGCAACCCATTCGTCCGTCGCCTGGACGAGCTGCCCGCCAGGTGCGGAGGCGAAGCCGGGCGGATGTCCGCGCTCGTATTCCTCCGGCGTCCGCACATCAAGCAGATAGAGCGTGCGTTCGTTCGCCTGCGCGACAAAGCGATCGAATGTGCTGCGGTCAAGCGAGGGGACGCCGACGCGCTCGGCCCATTGCGTCGCGCTGGCGAGTGCTGTGGAATAAGTCGCTTCGGGGCGCTCCAGGAACCGGTCGGTCCTGTCACGTTCGACCTGATGTCCGGCCAAGGTCCAGCCGATCGTGCCGTTTCGCAGCGCGAAGACCTTGTTGGGAAGCCCGGCATTGATCAGCGACTGCGTGCCGATGATGCTGCGCGTTCGGCCGGCGCAATTGACGATGATGGTGGTGCCGGGCGCGGGCGCGATTTCCCTTGCGCGAAACGCGAGCTCACCGCCGGGAACGCTGACGCCGCGCGGAATGCTCATGGTCCGGTATTCCTCGAACCGGCGGGCGTCGAGCACGACCAGATCGGGCTCCGTCTCGATCAGGGCCTTGACCTCGTTTGCCGACAGGGACGGCGTGTGGCGGATCGCCTCGACGAGTTCGCCGAACGCCTTGCTCGGCACATTGACGTCGCGGAACACCTCGCCGACTGCGCGGTACGCCCCCAGGCCGCCGTCGAGGATCGAAACGTCCCTATAGCCGAGCGCTGAAATGCGTATCGCCGCCCGCTCGGCATATCCTTCGCCGTCGTCGTACACGACAATGGGGGCGCCAAGCCGCGGGATCAGATCGAGAACACGCAGCTCGATCTGCGAAAGCGGCAGGGAGACGGCGAAGAACGGATGCGCCAGCGAGTAGGGGCCTTCCTCGCGCACGTCGAGCAGCGCCACCTCCTCGCCGGCCCGCCAGCGCCGGCGCAATTCGGTGGGAGCAATGAGTGGCGCCGTATCAGAGCGCTTCGGCTGCGTGCCAGAGATTGGGAATGGCTTCATTGGAGTATCCAGAGATGAATTCGCGGGCCAACCCCGTCTGCCGGTCGAATGTAGAGCGTCGTATCGTCCCGATGTTGCCGCCATAGACATGGATGCTGATCGAGGGGGCGTCCGGGAGGCCGTTCGAGATCGCATGGATGTCACCGATCTGCGGCGACACCGCGGCTACGGCGCCTCTCGGCAGCCGCACGGGTGGTCCGGCCTGCAGCGAGCCATCCGGCCGTCGTTCATAGCTCACCGAAACTTCCTCTCCACGCAGTACGCCGACCAATCCCCAGACGCGGTGATCGTGGATCGGCGTACCCTGCCCAGGTCCCCAGACGAAGCTCACAATCGAGAAGCGGTCAAGGGGATCGGCATATAGCAGATACTGCTGATAGGCTTTGCCATCGGCGACCGCAAAGGCCAGCGGAAGCCAGTCGTCCGCGCTCACCAGTGCCGCCAGCTTGGGGCCGAGCTGCGTCAGGATGGAGCTTTCGCTCTGCTCGCTTTCGACAATGCGGGCGGTATCTGCGACGAAGGATCTCAGGCTGGAGATGCCGCTCATCGTGCGGCCCCGAATCGTTCTGGAAAAACGCCCTGCTGCACAAATTCGCCGAGGGGGGCGCGATTGCTCGGCTGCTCGCGTTGGAGCAGGGCGGGCGGCAACTGCGCGCCGTCACCCTTGCGGCCGATCGCAATGGCGATTTCGACCGCAAAGCCGTCGGGCACCCCCAGCGTTGTACGGGCTGCATCAACGTCGAACCCGCTCATCCCGTGTGCCGCCCATCCAGCAAGCGCGGCCTGGTTGGCGAAGTTGGCCCAGGCCGCGCCGGAATCGAAAGAATGGGTACGTGAGAATTGAGATGCGGTCTTGCCGGGCGGCGTGAACTCTTTGCTCGACACCAGGTAAATCAACGCCGCAGCGTGCTGCGCCCAGCCGCGGTTGAACTCGATCAGCGGCGCGAGAAACAATTCGAACTCCGGCTGCCCGCGCAAGGCGTAGAGGAAACGCCACGGCTGGGAATTATAGGCGGACGGCGCCCAACGCGCGGCCTCGAAGAAGGTGTACAATTCCGCTTCGGAAATCTCGTCCTGTGCGAATCCGCGCGGCGACCAGCGGTCGACAAAGATGCGCTCCGCTGGATGTTCGGGCACGCGGGCCGTAGGAACCGGCTTGTGAAAGGTCACTTTATATCTCCCTGGCTCTCGCCACGCTGAAGTCGTTCGCGCCGATGTCGGATGATGCCGTTGCGGCGACGAGACAATAGGGAGGCATCGCGTGTCGCATGTCTCCTTCGACGCGATGGCGCGTCGGTATCCCTCGGATATCACGCCCGAACCAGCCCACGACACGGCCAATTCGGCAATGAATCGATTTTGGTAAAATTGCGCCGGGCGGGCGTCGATATTGAGAAAGTCATTTTCACATCGGGTGCTCCGCAACCCATTCATTTCAGGCAGATGCCCGCATTTGGGTTCAGCCGATCGCGTCCTGGGACGACTCCGGGATCGATTTTCCTGATTGAACTCGATCTAGAATAGCCGGCAAGCGCGCCGATGGATGCCGGCCGCGACGCGCCGGGAATTTTCCCGAAACTTTCGGGAACACTTACAGGTAGCGTATGGCTCGTCCTGCGCTCTAGTATCGCTCGAACCGGCGACAACGGCCGGACGGTGGGTGGAACGGGTGGTAAATGGCGGGCGTGCGGGTGCTGCTTGTCGCATCGATTGCGACGGGTGCTGTCGTTGTCGTCGGGAACGAGACCGGATTCGCCCAGAGCGGGGGCCAGCAGGTCGAGACATTGCCGCCGGTGGAGGTGACGCCTGCAGACCGCGCCAGGCGCGGCCGTCCTACGATGGCTCCCGTGCGCGCGCGGACAAGAGCGCCAAGGGTCGTTTATGTCCCGACCGCGCCGACGCCGACCTCGGATTCGGCCGCCGCGGTCGAAGCGGACAAGATTCCGGCGGCCGTCAATGTCGTCGACAGCAGGGAAATCGCGCGAACCGATTCGCTCAATATCACGACCGCGCTCGACCAGCGCGTGCCGGGCGTCATCGTCAATGAGGTCGCCGGCAATCCCTTCCAGCCGGATGTCCAGTTCCGCGGCTTCGTGGCGTCTCCGGTGGCAGGCACGCCGCAGGGCCTTGCGGTCTACCAGAACGGGGTACGGATCAACGAAGCCTTCGGTGACACCGTCAACTGGGACCTGATTCCAACCAGTGCGGTCAGGTCCATCGATGTTGTGACCAACAATCCAGCCTTCGGTCTCAACGCGCTGGGCGGCGCAGTCGTCGTCCAGATGAAGGACGGCTTTTCCTATCAGGGCGCCGAGATCAACACCATGGGCGGCTCGTTCGGCCGCATCCAGGGCGCGGCACAATGGGGCAAGCAGATCGACAATTTTGCCGTCTATGGCGCGCTGGAAGGTCTGCACGACAACGGCTTTCGCAACTTCTCCCCTTCCGACGTCCGCCGCTTCTACGGCGATGTCGCCCACAAGAACGACGTCAGCGAATTCCATCTCAATATCGGCCTTGCCGACAACAAGTTCGGCGCCGCGGCGACCGTGCCTGTCGAACTGCTGCAGCGATATTGGGGCGCGACCTACACCACACCGCAAACCACGGCCAATAAGGTCGGCTACTTCAACCTGACAGGAAAGGTGGAGGCGACCCCGACCTGGACCATCGAGGGAGCCGCGCATCTGCGCTTCTACAAGCAGAAAACGCAAGACGGTAACCCCACAGCGACAGAGCCCTGCGAGGCCGATGCCGGATTATTGTGCTTCAATAGCGATGATGTCCCGGCAAACGGCCTGAACGGCGTCCAGCTCGCCAATCCGTTTCCGGCGGGCGCGGTGCTTGGCGAGAACGACCGCACCACGACGAAATCGACCACGGGGGGCATGCAACTGGCGGCGACGAACACGGATCAACTCTTCGGCCATGACAACCGCTTCACGATCGGTGCCAGCTTCGACACCAGCGTCTCGAACTTCACCGCGAGTGCGGAGCTCGGCACCATCGGCCAGAACTACGTCGTCAGCGGCAGCGGCATCTTTCTCGGCCAGTCCGGCGATCCCGTCTCGATCGGCCCGGTCTCGCTGCGCACCACCAATCAGTATACCGGCATCTATGCGCTCGACACCTTCGACGTCACGAATGCGTTCTCGATCACGGCGGGCGGCCGCTATAACGATGCGCGCATCAGGCTTGAGGACCAGATCGGCACCGCCCTGAACGGCTACAGTATCTATGACCGCTTCAACCCGATCATCGGCGGCACCTACAAGATCACACCGGAGCTGACCGCCTATGCCGGCTACTCCGAAGCCAATCGCGCGCCGACGCCGCTGGAGCTGGGCTGCGCCGATCCCGCGCGCCCCTGCATCGTTGGCGCCTTCCTGGTCTCCGATCCGCCACTGCAACAGGTGGTGTCGCGCACCGTCGAGGCCGGCCTGCGCGGCACCAAGGAATTGAACATCGGCACGCTGTCCTGGAAGGTCGGCGGCTTCCGCACCACCAACAACAACGACATTCTCGCGATCCCAAGCCCGGTGCTGCAGGGCTTCGGCTATTTCCAGAATGTCGGTTCGACGCGACGACAGGGCGTCGAGGCCGAAATCCAGGTGAAATCATCCGCGCTGCAGATGTATGCGAGCTATGCCTTCATCGACGCGCGGTTCCTGGATGCGCTGCAGGTCGGCTCCAACAGTCCCTTCGCCGATGAAAACGGCAATGTGCAGATCCTGCCCGGCAACCAGGTTCCTGCGGTTCCTCGCCATCGCATCAAGGCCGGCTTCGACTATGCGCTCACCGATCAGTTCAAGGTCGGCGCGGACGCGATCTACGTCAGCGGCCAGTATTTTGTCGGCGACGACTCCAACCAGGCGCCGAAGCTGGCGTCCTACGCTGTGTTCAATGCCCATGCCTCCTACCAGCTCACCAAGAACGTCCAGATCTATGGTCGTATCGATAACCTCCTCGACAGCCGATACGCGACCTACGGCACCTTCTTCGAGACGGACCAGGTGCCCAATTTCGCCGCCGGCGGGGTAGCGTTCACCGATCCGCGCTCGGTCAGCCCGGCCCGGCCGCGCGCCTTCTATGCGGGAGTTCGGGCGACGTTCTAACCCCAATACCTGTAGGCGGCCCAGCCAAGCGCCAGCGCCGCACTGATCCAGACGAGGATGATGACGGCCATCGCGGCACGACTGGCCGGAGGCGAGGCTTCACTCGCCTTGGCGCGGCACTCGACCATGATCTCCTTCGGAACCAGCGAGATCGCGAGCCAGATGCCGAGCGGCACCAGCACGAGATCGTCGAGATAGCCGATCACCGGAATGAAGTCGGGAATGAGGTCGATCGGCGAGAGCGCATGTCCCGCAACCGCAATGGCGAGTAGCTTCGCGTACCACGGCACCCGCGGGTCGCGGGCGGCCAGATAGACAGCGCGACTGTCGCGCTTGAGCGTGCGCGCCCAAGTCTTGATGGCCTCCAGCATCTGCTCTCTTTCCACCTCTCCCGCTTGACGGCCGTTCGCAGGGAAGTTGAGCGTAACCCACTGCCTCCTGCGCCTCAAACTCCGCCGTCATTGCGACCCAACGAATCGCGCGAACGCGCGCCCGATGACAGGCTCCGCGAAGCAATCCATTCCTCCGCGTGCGACGCTATGGATTGCTTCGCTTCGCTCGCAATGATGATGTGGCTGGTTTGGGTGCGACAAATCAACCCGACGGGCAAATACCAAAAGTCTGTCCAGCCCTCGCGCGAAAAACATTCCACTTTCGCCGTCGGGCAAATCAGTGATTTAACTCCGCGCGTCTCACGGCGGATGAGGGGCGGGTCGCGATCGTCACGAACGTTGCGGTGAGATGCGGTGGACGCGGGTGTTACGACTGACGAGCGTGATATTCGCGGACGGCGAAGTCGTGTGGTCCTGGCGCCCCGACGCTGGCGCTAAGCTTCTTGCGAAGTGACGGTGGCAAAAGAGCCCGGTCACCGGGGAGAGCACGAAGTAAGCCGTAAACCATCGCGCAGGGAAAGCCGGAATGCTTCGGTTGAACCTGTGGTCCTACCCCCGTGCTTTTTGTTGCACGGGACCCACGGGTGCAACCTGCACCCGGCTTTCCCTGCGCCCTCTGCCATCGAGGAGGGTAACGGTCACGCAAACCTCGGGCGCAGCGCGCCGCGAGAACGCGAACTCACATCTGCCGTTTGAATCAGACGTAGGATGGGTAGAGCGGAGCGAAACCCATCATTCGTGCCGCTTGCTCCTTCGCGATGGGTTTCGCTCCGCTCTACCCATCCTACAGGCCTGCTGGATCGCCCGATCGAGCCGGACAATGACAGCGGAGAGCTGTTTGACATTTGAATCAGAACTGTCCGCGCGCTCATTGCGAGCCACCGGGTCGGCGCGAAAGCGCCGCCCGATGACAGGCTCCGCGAAGCAATCCACGCCTCCCCGTGGAGGGGACTCGCGCATCCCCTTACAGATGGATCACCCCGCGCCGCGCCGCATGCGCCACCGCATCGGTGCGGCCGGTGGCGTCGAGCTTGTCGAGCAGCGAGCTGACGTGGAATTTGGCGGTGTGCACGGATATCCCCAGCTGCCGCGCAATCGCCTTGTTCGAGGCGCCCTCGGCCATCAGCGCCAGCACGTCGCGCTCGCGCGGCGTCAGCTCGATCTCCGATCGTTCGCCCGCTGGCTGATCTCTTGAGACCAGCGCGATGCTCGCCGCTTCGCCCGGCGCGGCAAGGCGCAAGCCTGCGACGCCGCCAAGCAGCGATGCGAGCCGGTCCGCCAGCGCGGGATCGCCGACGTCGATGGCGACGACGAGGGGAGGCGAGGTCTGTTCGCTCACGTCTCCGGCCTTTCCCCGACCGTCAGCTTGACCCGTACCGGCTCGCCGCCCCGCTGCACCGCGACGTCGACGGTGGCGCCGACGCTGTCGGGCCCGAGCGCCCTGAGCAGCGCCCGCACGCCGGAAATCTTCTCGTCGTTCCAGCCGACGATCACGTCGCCTTGCCGGATGCCGGCGGCCGCTGAGGGGCCGGCCTTGTCGACGCTCATCACCATCGCGCCGATGCCGTCGTCGAGCTTGACCGGCTGCAGGCCGAGCCCGAGATAGCCGCGCGCGATCCGGCCATGGGTCTCCAGCCGGCCCGCCACGCGCGCGATCGTCGCCGCCGGAATGGCAAGGACGCGCCGCGCGCCGAGCACGGCCATGCCGATGGCATCGCCGGAGCCATTGAGCGCGAGCCCACCCTCGTGACTTGGCCTCAGGCGGACGTCGAGCTCGATCCGCGCATCGATGTCGCCGCCGCGCAGGCTCCGCCAGGTGCCACCGACCAGCGATATCAGGCCGAGCGCCGCCGCGGGCACGCCACGCTCGGCGGCGACGACCAGCGCCAATGATCCGAGCGCCGGTACCGCCGATGAAAATTTGGTCGGCGCGATGTTGGAGGTCTCGACCCGCAACAACGCGACATCGGTGGTGTGATCGCGTCCGGCGATGGTTGCAGCCCGCTCCGTTCCGTCGGCAAAGCGGACGATGACCTCGCCTTCTTCGGCGAGCGCCTCATCGGCGGTGACGACCAGGCCCGCTTTCCAGACAAAGCCCGAGGCGCGCGAGCGGTGCGAGTGCACGGAGACGACGGCAGGTGCGGCGCGGGCGACGATGTCGGCCATCGCGCCGGAGAATGTGGCAAGCATTGAGGGATCGGACATGGTAAAACTCCGTTGGATTTTCTCCGATCTGGGCACGCTCCTGCGCCGTTGGAAACTGCCCGGGTGGGCAGGCGTGAACCGCCGCGCCGGAACGGTATCCTTCTTGCATCAGATGTGCATTGCGGCCCTCGATACGAGGCCCAGCTTCTCAATTCTCCTTCCTGACTGGAATTCCCGATATGACTGACCTCTTGATCCGAAATGCCCGCTTGCGGGGCCAGGGCGACGCGCTTGCGGACATCGCGATTTCGGACGGTGTCATTGCCGAGATAGCGCCGCGCCTCGGCGGCGATGCCCGCCTGACGCTGGATGCGGCCGGAAACCTGGTCACGCCTCCTTACGTCAACGCACATCTGCATCTTTGCAAGGTGTGGACGCTGCCGATGATGACGGAAGCAGCGCTTGAGGCCTATCACGGCGGCGGCATGAGCGAGGCCGCGAAGGCGATCGATCTCGCCGCCGCGGTGAAGGAGACATACGATGCGTCCTGGATCATCCCGAACGCCAGGCGCGCGGTCGCGCTGGCGGCGCTGCATGGCAATCTGCACATCCGTGCCTTTGCCGATGTCGACACCAAGGCGCGGCTCGAGGGCGTCAAGGCACTGCTGGCGGTGCGCGAGGAATTCCGCGGCATCGTCGATCTCCAGGTCGTGGCATTCGCGCAGGACGGGCTTGCGCGCGAGCCGGGTGCCGACCGATTGATGCGGGAGGCGATGGTGATGGGCGCTGACGTCGTCGGCGGTATTCCCTGGATCGAATCCAATGCCGACGACATGCAGGCCCACATCGATTTCTGTTTCGATCTCGCCGCCGAGTTCAACGCCGACATCTCGATGTTGCTGGACGACGTCGGCGATCCCAACATGAAGACGCTGGAATCGATGGCGCGCCAGGCGATCTCGCGCGGCTACCAGGGACGCGCGCTGGCGCATCATTGCCGGGCGATGGCCCTCTATCCCGAATCCTATTTCGGAGAATTGACCGAGCTGTTGCGGCAGGCGCGCGTCAGCATCGTCAGCGACCCCCATACCGGTCCGTTGCACGCACGGGTCAAGGAGCTCCTGCAACAGGACGTCAATGTCTGCCTCGGGCAGGACGATATTTCCGATGCCTACTATCCATTCGGCCGGAACAACATGCCCGAGGTGGCGTTCCTTGCCGCGCATCTGTTGTGGATGACGAAGGAGCGGGACATCAATACACTCTACGATATGATCACGTCACGACCGGCAGCGGCGATCAATCTGGCGAAGTACGGTATCGAGGTGGGGTATTCTGCCAACCTCGTCGTGCTTGATCATCCTGATGTTACCGACGTGCTTCGCTTTCACACGCCTCCGGCCGCAGTCGTCAGCCACGGACGCATGATCGATCTCGCGTACATGCGCGATGTCGCGCAGCTCAAGCGATGATGTTTCTCGATGCAATCGACGCTTGTATTTCAAGAATCATTCTTGGAATGATTCTTGAAAGTTCTAGAGGTGTTCTATTGGCGGTGGCCTCCACTCCTCGCCTAAGCGTGATCCCGCTGGCGCGCCGTGGTCATTCCCGGCGCGCAGGGGGCAAGCTGCAGTCGGGGTGGTGGATTGAAGGTTCTTCGTGGGTTGGCTGTCGCCGCGTCGGCGACGGCATCGTCTTTGGTATTGTTGCCCCAGGCAACATTCGCGCAATCGAGTTCTTCGCAAACGACGCAACCGCTACCGCCGGTCACGGTCCAGGCGCCAGAAGCGCGCCGTCGCGCGCAGCCTGTGGCGCAGCGCCGCGTTCAGCGCGCCACGCAGATCACGCCGCCGCGCCACGTGCAGCCGTCACGCGGCAATACGACGGTAGTTGAGAATCCGCGCGGCCCGATCGATGGTTATGTTGCCGGGCGCAGCATGGCTGGCACCAAGACCAACACGCCGATCATGGAAACGCCGCAGGCGATCTCGGTGATCGGCAGCGAGCAGATCCGCGACCAGAAGCCGGGCAAGCTCGACGAGATCCTGCGCTACGCGCCGGGAGTCGTGGCTGGTACCTTCGGCGCGGATGTCCGCAACGACTGGTTCCTGATCCGCGGCTTCAAGTCCGACGATATCGGCCTGTTCCTCGATGGCCTGCAACTGTTCTACACATCTTACGCGAGCTGGAAGCTGCAGCCGTTCAACCTGGAGCGGGTCGAAGTCCTGCGCGGGCCTTCAGCGGTGCTTTACGGCGGCTCAAGTCCGAGCGGCATTGTGAATGCCATCAGCAAGATGCCGCCGGCCGAACCGATCCGCTATCTTGAAACCGGCGTCAACAATTTCGGCAACGCCTATGTTGCTTTCGACTTCGGTGGGCCGGTGCAAACGCAGGCCAATAACGGCCAATTATTCTATCGCGTGGTAGGCCAGGTCCAAAATGGCGGTACGCAGGTCGACTTCACTCCCAACAACAATTACTTCATTGCGCCATCGGTGACGTGGAAGCCCGATGCCGACACCAGTTTCACCGTGCTCGCATCAGCCTCGTATAACCAGACGCGCAGCCAGAACTTTCTGCCTTACGTCGGCACCGTCGTCGACGCGCCGTTCGGCCGTATTCCGACTAGCCTGTTCGCCAGCGATCCCAGCATGGATACCTTCAAGCGCGAGCAGGAAATGCTCGGCTATCAGTTCGAGCGCAATCTCTCCGACAGCGTCACGTTCCGGCAGAATGCACGCTTCGCCCATGTCGACGTCACTCTGGCGACGCTATACGGCCTCGGCTATGCCACCACGCCTGCCGCAGCCAATCTCGCGCGCGGCAATTTCGTGACCCGGGGCATCGCCAACCAGGCTGATCTCGACAGCCAACTCGAATATCGTTTCGCCACCGGGCCGCTCCGCCACACCATGCTGTTCGGGCTCGACCTGAAGCATTACAGCCTGGCTGATTGGCAGGGTTTTGGTTCTGCGACGCCGCTCAACCTGGTCAACCCTGTCTACACGCCGACCGCACCCTTCAACGGAGCTCCTTACCAGGATGCGACGCTGACCCAGAAGCAGCTCGGCGCCTATATACAGGATCAGGTCAAGCTCGACCGCTTTACGCTTGTGCTGAGCGGCCGCAACGATTGGGTTTCAACCAACAACGACAATCGTATCGGCCCGGATCAGAACCGTGACGACAGCCGGTTCAGCGGCCGTGTCGGCCTGATCTATAATTTCGACAGCGGGGTCGCACCCTATGTCGCTTATGCGACCAGCTACAATCCGATTGTCGGCCGCAACGCCGCGAACCAGTTGCTCTTGCCCGAAACCGGCGAGCAGACCGAGATCGGCTTGAAGGTCCAGCCTCTCGGCTTCAACGGCCATTTCGGCGTCGCCTTGTTCGATCTGAAACGCCAGAATGCGCTGACGACAGATCCGAACAACACGCTGCTGCAGACCCAGAATGGTGAGGTCACCTCGCGCGGCGTCGAAGCCGAAATTGTGGCCAATGTCATGCCGGGTCTCAAGGTGACCGGCTCCTTCACGACCTACAATCTATTCATCAGCAAGGACCTGAACCCTGCTTTGATCGGCAAGGCGCCGACCAACACGCCACAGCAGGTGGCGTCGACCTGGGCGGACTATACGTTCCAGGATGGGCCGCTGCGCGGGTTTGGATTTGGCGGCGGTCTGCGTTACGTTGGTGAATCCTTTGCGGACACTGCCAACACGCTGACTGTGCCAGCCGTCTTCCTTGGCGACGCGACGGTTCACTATGAATGGCAGAACTGGCGGGCCGCCTTGAATGTCGTCAATATCTCCGACAAGATCTATGTCGCAAGCTGCTCATCGTCGACCGCCTGCTTCTACGGTGATCGACGCCGGATCACGGCGAGCCTTTCCTACAAATGGTAAAAGGAGTAAGAAGCTGAAGGCACGCACCGTCAGGCTTTGGTCGCTCGTCCATACCTGGACCAGCCTGGTTTCGACCCTGTTCCTGTTGCTGTTGTGTCTTACCGGCCTGCCGCTGATCTTTCACCACGAGATCGACGAGGCGCTTGGTTATGCGCGGCAGCCGCAAGCTGCTGCCGGCCAGCGGCCGGTGCCTCCGCAGCGGATCGTTGAAGCTGCGCTCGCCGCCGACTCCGGCCGGGTGATGCAGTACATCTCCTGGGACAAGGATGAGCCCGGGCTGGTGATGGCTTTCACCAACGATGCCGTTGACGGCAAGCCGGACAATGCGACGGTGCGCGCCTTCGACGCGGTTTCGACCAAGCTGCTTGGCCCGGTCGGCACCGGCCCGATGCTGATCGTGCTGAAGCTGCACACCGATATGTTCGCGGGCCAGGCCGGCAAGCTGTTCCTCGGCGGCATGGGGCTGTTGTTCGCGGTCGCGATTGTTTCAGGCGTCGTATTGTACTGGCCGTTCACGCGCCGTTTGAGCTTTGCGACAATTCGCAAGAACAGCTCGCGTCGCGTCGGTTGGCTCGACTGGCATAATCTGATCGGCGTCGTCACCATCGCCTGGGCGCTCGTGGTCGGCTTGACCGGCGTCGTCAACACCTGGGCGGAACTGATGCTGGCGCAGTGGAAGTCGACCGAGCTCGCCGCCATGGTGGCGCCCTATGCCGGCAAGCCGCCGCCGGCGCATCTCGCGTCGCTGGACGATGTTGTTGCGCAGGCGACCGAGGCTGCGCCGGGTATGTCGATTGCGTTCATCGCATATCCCGGCACGCCCTTCACCTCCTCGCATCATTTTGCCGCCTTCATGCGCGGCGATACGCCGCTGACCTCGCGCCTGTTGAAACCGGTGCTGCTCGACGGCGAGACTGCGGCGGTTGCCGATACCCGCGCGCTGCCGGCCTATCTCCAGGCGCTCTTGGTCTCGCAGCCGCTGCATTTCGGCGATTATGGCGGGATGCCGCTGAAGATCATCTGGGCGGCGCTCGATGTGCTGACGATCGTGGTCATCGGCAGCGGTCTCTATCTCTGGTTCGCGCGCCGCAGCAGGAAGGCGCATGCCGCTGCCGCGCGGGCGGAAGGTCCCATGGCGCTCGCGTCGCGATGACCAGTCGCGCTGACCGCTCGCCCCGTTGGCTCAGCGTATTCGGCGCGCCGATCCTTGTCGCCGTGTTGACGTTGATCGGGCTTTTGGCTGCACTGATGTGGGGCGATTTCGGCCGCTACCTCTCATGGGTGACTGTCGCCGTGCCGGTGATCATATGCCTGTGGACGTGGCTGCGCGTCCGGCCATGGCGCTGGAACCGAAGAACGCTTAGATAACTCCACCTGAACAGGCGAGGTGAATCGAATGAGCGATTTGCAGGAAGGTGCCATGCCGCGGTCGGCCGGCGAGATCGCGAGCTATCACGCCCATATCTACTACGATCCGGCGACAACGAGGCCGGAGGCCGCGCGCTTGAGGACATGGATCGGCGAGCGCTTTTCGGTCACGCTGGGCCGATGGCACGACGTCAAGGTCGGGCCGCACGATCAGGCCATGTACCAGGTGGCTTTCGCCGCGGAGGTCTTTGCCGAGTTCGTGCCGTGGCTGATGCTCAACCACGGCAGCCTCAGCATCCTCGTGCATCCGAACACGAGCAATCCGCGCCGCGATCATCTCGTCGATCCGCTTTGGATCGGCCGCCCGCTCACCGTGCACGGCGAGAAGCTGCCGGAAGAGAGCGAACTCGAGCAGGCACCCGCGCCGAATACGACGCCGCATCTTCGGCCGTGAACCGCCTCGGTTGAAGGGTGGCAAAGCGACTTCTGGCTGAAGCCTATCAACACGCGGCGGCGGAAGCGTGCCCACCGTTACGAGCGGAGCGCTTGATGGTGGGCACGGCGCTGACGCGCCTTTGCCCACCCTACAAGTTCACAACTCAATTCGCGCTGTCGATCAGGTTTTCGAGTAGCCGCTTCAATTCGTTGGTGGACTTGTTGCCGTAGTTCTCGACGATATGCGCTTCCTGGCTCATCGCGAGCGAGTTCAATCGCTGGCACAGAATTTTTCCGCGCTCGGAGCAGAACATCAGCACCTTGCGGCGGTCCTTCGGATCCTGGACGCGGTAGACCAGGGCATCCGACACCATGCGGTCGACGATCTTGGTCAGCGTCGGGTGGTTGAGCAGCACGGCTTCGGCGAGCTCGCCCATCGAACGGCCGTTGCCGTCGAACAGGACCTTCAGGATTCGCCACTGCTCGACCGGCACACCCTCCTTGGCCAGCCGCGATTCAAGCTGCCGGTTGATTTCCCGGTTGGCTTGCGCGAGCAGGTAGGCGAGATGTTCAGTGAGCGGGGTATCTTGGCTTGGCGGTTTGGCCACGATTGAAGACTTTGTTTTGACCCTGATGAGTGAATGACCGGCGCTGATTGCCCGTTCTATATGCATGGCAATTGTTGAAGTTTCAATATTTTCGCCTAGGATATTTGTCGAACGGGTGGGACAACCGGCGGCGCCGTGCATCGATGCACCGCGCGACAAGGGGCGAAGTGTCGGACAGGAGTGGGCGTGCTCTCAACAGTCAGCGTCAACAGCGGCGGCGCCCCCATGCCGCCCTTCGTGTTCAGAGGCCTGTCGGCGCCAACGACCGATCCCTCCTGGCATCCCGCTGATGTCGGCTTCAGCAAGCGAGGTGGCGCCCACAACAAATTGAGGGTCGCGAACTTCCTCACCTTCTCCGGCTCGCCGGGAATCTGGGGGCCGGCCACCACCAACGCGGTGTTGCTCGCGGTCTCCGAGATCAATCGTCGCGGCGGCATTTTGGGCCGCGAGATCGAATTGACGATGCTGGATGCCGGCGGCCCGATCGAGGATGTCGTCCGCCGTGCCGCCGAGGCGGTCGCCCTTGACGAGGTCGACGTGATCATGGGCTCGCATATCAGCGCGGTCCGCGTCGCGCTGCGCAAGGTCACCGGCGGCCGGGTGCCCTATATCTACACGCCGGTCTATGAGGGCGGCGAGCGCACGCCGGGGGTGATGGCGATCGGCGAGACGCCGCGCTGGCAGAGCCGGCCCGCGATCCACTGGCTCGCCGATGTCAAGAAGGCCTCGCGCTGGTATCTGATCGGTAGCGACTATGTCTGGCCGTGGCAATCGCATCGTGCGGTGAAGAAATATATCGCCGAGTCCGGCGGGCAGGTGGTCGGCGAGGAGTTCGTCCCCGTCGGCGAGGACAATCATTCCGCCCATCTCGACCGCATCCGTGCCGCGCGTCCCGATGTCGTACTGATCTCGCTGATCGGCACCGACAGCATCACCTTCAACCGCGCTTTTGCCGAGAGCGGCCTGGCGGCAACGACGCTCAGGCTGGCCGGCGCGATGGACGAGACCGTGCTGCTCGGTATCGGCGCCGACAACACCGAGAACCTGTTCTGCGCGTCCGGCTATTTCATCGGCATCGGCTCGCGCGCCAATGATGATTTTCTCAGTCAGTATCACGCCACGTTCGGCTCCACCGCACCGCCGATCGGTTCGGTCGCGCAATCCAACTACGAGGGTCTGCGCTTCCTGCAGGCGGCGGCCGAGCGCGCGGGCTCGCTGGCGTTCAAACCGCTGCTCACTGCGGGACGCAACATCGTCTATACCGGCGCCCGCGGGCCGATCACCATTCGCAGCGGCCGCGCGGAGATGCCGATGTATCTCGCCGAAGCCGACGGCCTCGATTTCAAGCTGATCAAGACGATCTGACGCACGCAAGGGATTGCGTCCGCGCGCGCCGTTCTGCAAAATAATTCTTGAAAAGGAAAATATTTCCGTCTGTAATACCCGGGCGGCCTCGGGTGGGACCGCGTCTTCGCATGCATTCCGCGGCCGCGCGCCATCATCAAGCTTCCAGGGAGAGTGTCTTGTCCGTCGTGCTTCCGACCCCAACGCAACTTCGCGCGGTCGCCGCGCAATGCGGCCTCGCGCTTTCCGACGAGGACGTCGCTTCGTTCCGCGGGCTGATGCAGAGCTCGGTCGACGCCTACAACCTCGTCGCCGCGATGCCGGACGAGGTGCCGCCCGTGAAATATCCGCGCACGCCCGGCTATCGGCCGAGCCCGGAAGAGAATCCGCGCAACGCCTGGTACCGCAAGGCGACGGTGAAGGGCGCAGATTCCGGCAAACTTAAGGGCAAGAAGGTCGCGCTGAAGGACAACATCATGCTGGCCGGCGTGCCCATGATGAACGGCTCGGCGACGCTCGAAGGTTTTGTGCCCGATTTCGATGCGACGATCGTGACGCGCATGCTGGATGCCGGCGCGGAGATCGCCGGCAAGGTGCATTGCGAATCCTTCTGCATCTCCGGCGGCAGCCACACCAATTCCACCGGGCCGGTGCATAACCCCTACAAGATGGGCTATTCGGCCGGCGGATCGTCATCGGGCAGCGGCGTCGTGGTGGCGCTTGGCGAGGTCGACATGGCGATCGGCGGCGACCAGGGCGGCTCGATCCGCATGCCGTCCTCGTTCTGCGGCACCTATGGCATGAAGCCGACCTGGGGCCTCGTGCCCTACACCGGCGTGATGCCGATCGAGGTCTTCGTCGATCACACCGGGCCGATGACGGCCACAGTGGAAGACAATGCCTTGTTGCTCGAAGTGCTCGCTGGCGACGACGGCTACGATCCCCGCATCAAGGCGCCCAAGGTCGATGAATATACCAAGGCGCTCGGCAAGGGTGTGAAGGGATTGAAGATCGGTGTGCTCAAGGAAGGGTTCGAGCAGGCCGGAGCGGAGCCCGCGGTGAACGAAAGCGTTCGCGAGGCGGCGAAGCGCTTCAAGGACCTCGGCGCATCCATCAGCGACGTTTCCATTCCGATGCATCTGCTCGGCCCCGCGATCTGGATGCCGATCGGCACCGAGGGCATGACGCAGACCATGATGTATGGCGACGGCTATGGCCTCAGCCGCTCCGACCTCTACTCGACCTCGCTGATGGATTTCCACCGCGGCTGGCGACGGCAGGCGGACTCGCTTTCCGAAACTACCAAGCTGTTGCTGCTGTTCGGCACCTACATCAACAACACGTTCGGCCCGCGCTATTACGGCAAGGCTGTAAATATCTCGCGCCGGCTGACGGCCGCCTATGACGCGGCATTCAAGGATTACGATCTGCTGCTGCTGCCGACCACGCCGATGAAGGCGACGCCGCTGCCGCCGGCCAATCCGGGCCGCGAGGATTATGTCGCGCGCGCGTTCGAGATGATCTCCAACACCGCGCCGTTCGACATCTCCCATCATCCGGCGATGTCGCTGCCGTGCGGCATGGTCGATGGCCTGCCGGTCGGCTTGATGCTGGTCGGCCGCCACTTCGAGGAATCCACTATCTACCGCGCCGCGCATGCCTTCGAGCAGTCCGGCGACTGGAAGAAGATGTGAGGAAGTTATCGTTGCACTTCGGCCGGATCGCGATGCATGGGTAGTGCATTCGTCGCCGCTTTCGAAATCCTGAGCTTCGGCGCGATCATCGTCCTGGTCGTGCTGGGGCTCGGGATCATCGCCAGCATGATGGGCATCTTCAATTTCGCGCAGGGCGAGTTCGTCCTGCTCGGTGCCTACGTCACCTATCTAGCCTATAGCCATGGCATCCCAGTCTGGGTCGGCATGGCGGCCGCGCCGTTTCTGGTCGGCGCGCTCGGCTTCGTGCTCGAGGCGCTGATCATCCGGCGCTTCTACGCGGCGCCGATCGTCGCGATGCTCGGCACCTATGCGCTCGGCCTGATCATCCGCGAATGCGTGCGCGGCCTGATCGGCGGGCTCTATCTCTCGGTGCCCGAGCCGATCGGCGGCTCGATCGATCTCGGCACCGTCCACATCTCGGCATGGCGCTTCACCATCATCGTGATCACGATCCTGGTGATGATCGGCTGCTATCTGCTGCTGTCGCGCACCACGTTCGGCCTGCGGGTGCGTGCCACGCTGGAGAATCCGGCGCTGGCGCGGGCCTCCGGCATTTCCACCGCTGCGATGTACGGCACCACCTTTGCCTTCGGTGCAGCGCTTGCAGGGCTCGCCGGCGCGCTGCTGGTGCCGGTGTTCAGCCTGTTCGCCGATCTCGGCATCCGCTTCCTGATCCAGGGCTTTGTCGCGGTCATGGTCGGCGGCGTCGGCTCGTTCATCGGCCCGGTCGCGGGCGCAGCCGTGATCGGCACGCTGAGCGCGGCGCTGCCATGGGTGATGGCGCCCGTGATCGCCGACATCCTCGTGTTCGTTCTCGCCATTGTTTTCATCAAATTCCGGCCGCAAGGCCTGCTTTCGGGAAAAGGGGTCTAGTCTCATGCGTAGCGATCACTTGAAGTTAAGCCGGCGTCGTTTCCTGCAGAACTTTGCCTTTGCCTCCACCGCGATCGCGACCGGCGTAGGAAGCTGGGTGATCCGTCCCGAATGGGCCAATGCCGCCGAAGGCCCGATCAAGGTCGGCATCGCCACCGACCTCACCGGCCCGATCGCCTATGCCGGCAACGCCGATGCCAACACGGCCAAGATGGTGGTCAAGGAGATCAACGATGCCGGCGGCCTGCTCGGCCGCCCCATCGAGCTTTTCATCGAGGACACCGCGTCCAACGAGTCGGTCGCGGTCGGCAACGTCCGCAAATTGATCCAGCGCGACAAGGTGGATCTCGTGCTCGGCGGCATCACGAGCTCGATGCGCAACGCGATCAAGGACCCGATCGTGGCCCGTGGCAAAACGCTCTACATCTATCCGCAGCTCTATGAGGGCAAGGAGTGCACGCCCTATCTGTTCTGCACCGGGCCGACGCCGGCGCAGCAATGCGACGAGTTCATCCCCTGGCTCATCAAGAACGGCGGCAAGCGCTTCGCACTGCCGAGCGCCAACTACGTTTGGCCGCATACACTGAACGTCTATGCGCGCAAGGTGATCGAAGCCAATGGCGGCGAGGTGATCTTCGAGGAATATTACCCGCTCGACCAGGTCGATTTCAGCGCCACCGTCAACCGCACCGTCTCCAACAAGGTCGACGTCGTCTTCAACACGGTGATCCCGCCCGGCGTCGGTCCGTTCTTCAAGCAGCTCTATGAAGCCGGCTTCCTGAAGAACGGCGGCCGGCTGTCCTGCGTCTACTATGACGAGAACACGCTCAACATTAATCAAGCCAACGAGATCGAAGGGCTCGCGAGCTGCCTCGATTATTTCAAGGTGCTGACCAAGGACGATCCGGTCAGCGCCAAGATCCAGGCGACCTATGAGAAGGAATTCCCCGGCAATTTCCTGTTCGCCGCCGGCAGCGCCGCGACCGGCACCTATCGCGGATTGAAGCTGTGGGCCGCCGCCGTGAAGGAAGCCGGCAAGGTCGATCGCGATTCCGTTGCTGCCGCGCTAGATCACGCCAAGATCGCAGAGGGGCCGGGCGGTCCTGCCGAGATGGTGCCGGGCCAGCGGCACTGCAAGATGAACATGTACACCGCGGTTGCCAAGGGCGGCGTGTACGAGATCGTGGCCCGCAGCAGCGGGCTCGTCGACCCCAAGGAATGCTGAGTTAAGAATGGGCGCAACCGACCAGGCGGTTCGTACGGGGATCGACGAACAGCCGGACACCACGACGGCTGAGCACGGCGCGGGCGCCGCGCTGGCGTCACAGGCCAAGACGTCGCGCCGGGTCCTGCCGATCGTGGAGATCCTGGTGCTGCTGGTCGCAGTCTTCCTGCCGCTGGTGCTGCAGGATTATCTGACCGTCTTCGCCACCCGCGTCATCATCCTTGCGCTGTTCGCACTGTCGTTCGATCTCGTCTGGGGTTATGCCGGCATCATGAGCTTCGGCCAAGCCCTGTTCTTCGGCTCGGCCGGCTACGGCGTGGCGCTGCTGGCGCGCGATCTCAACGTCACGTCGATCTTTCTGGTGCTGCCGGCGGCGATGCTGATCGGGCTGATATTCTCGCTCCTGCTCGGCTGCTTCCTGTTGCTCGGCCGGAATCCGTCGAGCATGATCTTCGTCGCGCTCGGCACGCTCACCGGGTCCTATGCCGCCGATCGCCTGGCGCGCGGCTGGTACTATCTCGGCGGGCAGAACGGCATTCCTTCGATCCCGCCGATGTCGCTCGGCAGCACCGATATCACGGAGGGGCCGGTCTATTACTACCTCGCGCTCGGCATCCTGCTGGTCGTCTATCTCCTGTGCCGATTCCTGGTGCGCTCGCAATTCGGTCTGGCGCTCGCAGGTCTGCGCGAGAACGAGCAGCGCATCGCCTTCTTCGGCTACAAGGCGCAGCATCTGAAGGCGATCGTCTTTACCGTCGGCGGCACCATCGCAGGGTTGGCCGGCGGGCTCTATGCATTTCACGAGGGTTTCGTCTGGCCCAACATGCTGGGCGTCGTGATCTCGACCCAGGTCGTGCTCTACGTCCTCTTTGGCGGATCGGGTACGCTGATCGGTGCCGTCATCGGTACCGTGATCATCGAGGGCGTCAGCTTCTGGCTATCGGACAATTACCGCGACATCTGGCCGATCATCCTCGGCGTGTTGCTGCTCCTGGTGATCCTGTTCCGCCCGCTCGGCCTGATCAGCTTCGTGCTGGGTGAGCGCGAGCGCGTCGGCAGCTTCGGCGGAAGGGCGAAGGGAAGCAGCCATGCCGCTCCTTGAAGCCACCGGCATCAAGAAGGTGTTCGGCAAGTTGACCGCGCTCGACGGAGCGGGGTTGACGGTCTCCGAGAACGAATTTCACGGCCTGATCGGCCCGAACGGCTCGGGCAAGAGCACGCTGATGAAATGCGTCGCCGGCGCCGAAACGCCGACCGAAGGTACCGTGCACTTTGCCGGCAGCGACATCACCGCGCTGTCGCCGACCGAGCGCGCCCGCGCCGGCATGAGCCTGAAGTTCCAGATCACCAGCGTGCTGCCGTCGCTGACGCTTTACGACAACATCCTGCTGGCGCTGCAGGCGCAATGCTCGCTGCTCGACCTCGTGCTGTCGCGCACCCGCGGCATATTACACGACCAGGTCATGGCGATGCTCACGCAATTCCGGCTCGCCGATCGCGCCCATGACGCGGCGGCGACGCTGTCGCACGGCCAGCAGCAATGGCTGGAGATCGCGATGGCGCTCGCGGGCAAGCCGCGGCTGTTGCTGCTCGACGAGCCGACCGGCGGCATGAGCCTGGAGGAGCGGCGCGTCACCGGCGAACTGCTGCAACCGATCAAGTCGCACTGCTCGCTCGTGATCGTCGAGCACGACCTAGATTTCATCCGCGACATCTGCGACCGCCTCACTGTGCTCGATCAGGGGAAAGTGCTGGAGAGCGGCACCGTCGCCGAGATCCAGGCGAGCCCGGAGGTACAGGAGATTTATCTGCGCCGTGCCTGACAGTCAGTTCCTCGATATCATCAATCTCGACGCCGGCTATGGCCGCAGCCAGGTCCTGTTCGACGTCAATATGGGCATTCCCTGGCGCGGCGGCGTCGCCGTGCTCGGCCGCAACGGCGCCGGCAAGACCACGCTGATGAAGACCATCGTCGGCGAACTCGGCCTGACCAGGGGCGAGCTCAAATTCAACGGCAAGGATATCGGCCGCAGCCCGACCGAGCAGCGTGTGCGGCTCGGCATCGGCTATGTGCCGCAGGAGCATTCGGTGTTCGCGCGGTTGTCGGTGCGCGACAATCTCGCGGTCGGCGCACTCTATAATCACGACGCCACCGCCATCGATCGGGTACTGGCGATCTTCCCGAAGTTGGCGCAGCGACTGGACCAGCCCGCCGGCACGTTATCGGGCGGCGAGCGCAAGATGCTGGCGATCGGCCGGGCGATGCTCGGCGACCCGAAACTGCTGCTGTTGGATGAACCGACCGAGGGCGTCTGGATCGGCGTGATCGAGGAGATCACCGAGCGCCTGATCGAACTGGCAAAGGACATCGCAGTCGTCATTGTCGAGCAGCACCTCGACCTTGCGCTGCGGGTGGCCGACTACGCCTATGTCCTCGATCGCGGCAGGGTCGCGCTGCAGGGCCCGGCCGCCGCAGTCAGGGACGACCCGGAACTGCTGCGGTATCTGGCTCCCTAAAGGGAGACTTGCGCGGGCCTTTCTGTCATCACTTTTCGGGGGTGACCGGCCATTTGGTCTCGATTGTGCCCAAGTCTTGTTCCGTGATATCCAAAGTCAATTCGGTGAATCCTTATCTGGAGCCCGTCAGAGGCTCCGATGCGCCGAACGGGGTTAGATGGGTCGTATTGGGACAGGTGCAGCCGAGCGCCCGCGGGGTGGTGCTCGATGGGTGGGCAAGGCGACATTTTCTGTCGCCTCGTTTGCGTTGGCGTCTGCCCTTGCCGCCTGGATCGCAGAGATTAACCCCTTGGATTTGCTGCGTGGTTCGGCCTTGGCGAACACGTCCGCGGCGATTTCCTTCAACGATCGGTTCGGGGCGCGCTCGACGCTCGATTCCGCCTTCATCTACTACCCCTCGCGCCCGATGCTTCGTGGCAGCCGCACCGATTTCAACGCGGAATTCGCCCATATCCAGGGTTCGCTGACCGAGCAGCTTCGGGACACCCAGACTGACGAACCCGCGCAAGCCAGCCCGCCGAGCCCGGCGCCGACTCCCGCAGTCGCCGCGATTCCGCTGCCGCGGTCGCGTCCGGTCGATGCCAACCTGCAGGCAAGGAACGATCTGCCCCCCGCGCCGGCACCTGTGGCGCAGGCGGAGGAACGCTCCATTTGGCAGAAGATCACCGACTGGGTGCCAGGACGGGTGCAACTGGCATCTCTGGAGCCGAATGGCGGAATCCTTCCCGGCACCGGGCCGAGTCTGACCACGCTTGGTTATGACAGCACCACCGCCGTCTATGACATCACGGCGCGCACCGTTTACATGCCTGACGGCACCAAGCTCGAGGCGCATTCGGGTCTCGGCGGCCTGATGGACGACCCCTCCCGCGTGAATACCCGCAACGCTGGTGCGACGCCGCCCGGCATCTACGAGATGAAGCCGCGCGAGAAGCTGTTCCATGGCGTGCCGGCGCTGCGCATGACCCCGGTCGATGGCACGGATACGTTCGGCCGCGCCGGCCTGCTGGCCCACCCCTACATGCTCGGCCCGAACGGCGATTCCAACGGCTGCGTCTCGATCAAGAACTACGACCATTTCCTGAAGGCCTACCGCAACGGCGAAATCAAGCGAATCGTCGTCGTGGTCCGGCTCAACGACCGCCCGCCGCAGGCCGCAGCCACGCGCTCAGCGTCGCAGTCGTAAGTTCCTTCCACCTCGCCCGCTTGCGGGAGAGGTCGGCGCGTGAGCGCCGGGTGAGGGCTCTCTCCACACATTCGGACAGAGTCAATCGCGGAGATACCCCCACCCCGGCCCTCCACCGCAAGCGGGAGAGGGGGCGCAGCATCCGACGTGGATGCAACTCGACTTAACCGCCGATCTCCTTCCGCACCAGCGCGGCGGCGTCGCACATCGCCTTCAGCTTTCCGAACGCGACGTGCCGCGGCATGTACTTCATGCCGCAATCGGGCGCGACCACCAGCCGTTCGGCGGGCACCTGCTTCAGGCCGTTGCGGATGCGTCCGGCGACCGTCTCCACGGACTCGATCTCGGGATTGCCGAGGTCGAGCACGCCAAGCATGATTTTCTTCGACGACAGCTCCTTGAGCACGCCGAGGTCGAGCTTCGGCTGCGCGGCCTCGATCGAGATCTGGTCGGCCGTGGTGTCGTTGAGCTCGCCGAGGAAGGAATAGCCGGCGGGCTTGTTCGAGCCCGGCACGACGGCGGCATAGCCGAAGCAGAGATGAACGACGGTCGGCACCGTGATGCCTTGAAGCGCGCGGTTGATCGCCTTCACGGCATAGCGCTTGGCGAGGTCTGGATTGTTGCGCACCCAGGGCTCGTCGAGTTGGATCACATCGGCGCCGGCCTTCTGCAGCTCGAGCGCCTCGGCGTTGACGGCCTCCGCGAACGCCATCGCGAGTTCCTCATCATCCTTGTAGAACTCGTTCTTGGCCTGCTGGCTCATGGTGAACGGGCCGGGCAGGGTGATCTTGGCCGCGCGGTCGGTGTTCTGCCGCAGGAACTGCATGTCATGTAGTTCGACGGCGCGCGTGCGTTTCACCGGGCCGACCACGCGCGGCACCGGCGTCTGTGTGCTGCCGGTCCGGGCGGTGATGATAGCAGGATTCTCGTCGTCGATGCCTTCGAGCGCGGTGGCAAAGCGGTTGGAATAGCTTTCGCGGCGGATTTCGCCGTCGGTGACGATATCGATGCCGGCGCGCTCCATGTCTCTGATGGCGACGACGGTGGCATCGTCCTGCGCTTCTTCCAGGTGCTCGGCCGGCAGCCGCCACATCGCATGCAGGCGGGTGCGAGGCACGACCTTCGACAGCATGGCGCGATCGACCAGCCATTCCGGCTGCGGGTAGCTGCCGACAACGGTGGTCGGCAAGAGATGCGTCGGGAGGTTCATGATAGTCTCCTTGTTGTTCTTGGTTCAGCGAATCGCGTCACGCCGCGCGGGTTGCTGCGGCTGCGACTTCGTCCTTCACGGGATTGCGCAGCATGCCGATGCCGGAAATCTCGACCTCGACGACATCGCCTTCCTTCATCCAGAGCGGCGGGGTGCGATAGGCGCCGACGCCGCCGGTGGTGCCGGTGACGATCACGTCGCCGGGCGCAAGCTCGGTGAAGGTCGAGCAATAGGCGATCAGGGCAGGGACGTCGAACACGAGGTCCGAGATCGGTGCCGCCTGCACCTCGACGCCGTTGAGGCGGGTGGCGATGCTCTGCTTGCTGACGTCGGGAAGCTCGTCCGTCGTCACCATCCAGGGGCCGAATGCGCCGGTACCGACGAAGTTCTTGCCCGGCGCAAATTGTGAGGTGTGGCGCTGCCAGTCGCGGATGCTGCCGTCATTGTAGCAGGCATAGCCCGCCACATGCGAAAGCGCAGCCTCGCGCGAAATCCTTCGGCCGGCCTTGCCGATGATGACGGCCATCTCGCCTTCATAATCGAAACGCTCGGACTCCAGCGGCCGGATCATCGGCTGGCCCGCGCCGACCTGGCTGTTGGCGAAGCGGGTGAAGATCATCGGATGCGGCGGTGTCGGATGGCCGCTCTCGGCAAGATGCGTGGCGTAGTTGACGCCGATGCAAAGGATCTTGTCGGGATCGGGCAGGGTCGGCAGCAGCTCGACATCCCTGAGCGCGTAGTCGGCGCGTTCGCCCTGCAGCTTCCTCAACTCGTCGAGCGAGCCCTTCGCAAGCAGCGCCTTCAGCGTGGGAAAATCCTTCAGCCGTTTGCCGGCGTCGATCACGCCGGAATCGGTGACGATGCCATAGCTTGCGACACCAGCCGCCTTGAAACTTGCGATCTTCATGATTTGACACTTTCTTCGATGGAGGAAACGTAGGCGTCGATAGGCAGCACGATCTCGCCCGCACGGATCGGGACGCAGTCGGGCGGGAATTCCTGGCGGAAGCCGGCGCCGTGGGCGGCGGCGCGATCGAGGAAATCCTCGAGATGGTCCATCGCGCCGGTCGGCAGATCGTGCAACACCATCAGCGTCCAGGGCTGCGAACGGCATTGATTGAGCGCGCGGTCGACCCAGCCGTCCGGATCGTCCCAGTCGCGCGGGATCGCATTCCAGAGCACACAGCTATGTTTGTTGTGGGTGAGGTAGTCGACGACGGATGGCTTGAGCAGCCGGTCGTCGAGATTGCCGCCGCCACCAAACGGCCGGAACCAGCGCTGTGGATGGGCGAGGGCGCCCATCGCTGCGTGCGTGCGGCCGATCTCGTTCTCCGCAGTATCCGTATCCGCCTGCTGGCCGAGCGGAATGCTGTGGGTGAAGGTGTGGTTGCCGATCCAGTGGCCGTCGTCATGAGCGCGGGCCGCAAGCTTGCGCCGCGCGGGATCGCGGAGCTTCTCGCCGATCACGAAGAACGTCGTCTTGATGTTGCGCTCGCGCAGGATGTCGAGCACGCGCGGCGTGACCTCCGGCTCGGGGCCATTGTCGAAACTCAATGTCAGGTCGAACACGCTGGCATCCTTTACGTCGCCGGCTGCACGGCGCCGGACCCGACGTCGTCGGCAGCGCTCTGGCCGGCGCGGGTGCCGGTCTGCCAGATCGCAGCCTTGCGCTCGATCCACTTGATCAAGGCGTTGAAGGCCATCGCCATGAACAGCACCAGCAGCACGCCGGCAAAGACGTGCGGGCTGTCCAGGATGGTGCGGTAGCGCGAGATCAGGTAGCCGATGCCGGCGGACGAGATCAGCATCTCTGACACCACCACGCCGACGATCACAAGCGCGCCGCCGACGCGCAGGCCCGACAGCACGGTCGGGATCGCGGCGGGAATGATAACGCGGACGAGGCGCTGGCTCATCGTTGCGCCCATGCTGCGCGCGGCCAGTATGAGCTGCGGGTCGATGGTCTGGATGCCGGCCGCGGTTGCGAGCATCGTCGGCAGGAAACCGTAGATCGAGGCGAAGGCGATCTTGGATTCCGTGCCGATGCCGAGCCACACCGTAAACACGGGATAGAGGATCACGAGCGGCACTGCATAGAGGCTCGAGACCATCGGCATGATCAGCACGCGCGGTCGCGGCAGGCTGCCGACGATGGCGCCGAGCAGGATGCCGCCGCCGCAGGCGAACGCCATCGAGATCGCGACCTCATAGAGTGTCACCGCCAGCGCGTGGCCATATTCCGGCGCCTCGTTCCATCCGGCCCTGAGCGTCGAGGACAGCGACGGCAGGAACAGTTCCGGAATAAGACCGGTGCGCGGCAGGATTTCCCACAGCGCGATCAGGCCGATCACGATCAGATGCCGCAGCGTCTTCGCGCTCATCGCAAGCCTCACGCCGATTTGCGGATGTGCCGCCAGATGCGGTCGCGCAGCGTGCCGAAGGCATCGCCGCTCAGCATCTCATAGGTGCGCGGCCGCGGCAGCGGCACCTGCAGATGGTCGACGATGCGGCCGGGCCGAGCCGACATCACGATCACTTCGTCGGCGAGGTAGACCGCTTCGGTCAGGCTGTGGGTGACGAACACCACGGTCTTGCCGGTCGCCGACCAGATGCGCAGCAGCTCGTCGCCCATGGTCATGCGGGTCTGCTCGTCGAGCGCGGCGAACGGCTCGTCCATCAGCAGCACCGGCGGATCCTGCACCAGGCCGCGCGCGATCGAGACGCGCTGCTTCATGCCGCCGGACAATTCATGCGGATGGCGCTTGCCGAAACCGTCGAGCCCGACCAGCTTCAGCGCCTCCTGCGCCTTGGCGCGACGCTCCGCTTTCGCCACGCCGCGCAGCGCCAGCGGAAACTCGACATTCTCTTCCGCGGTGAGCCATGGGAACAGGCTCGCCTCCTGGAACACCACACCGACGCGGTCCGGGTCAGGCTTCGGGATCGGCGCGCCGTTGATGGTGATGCTGCCCGTGGTCTGCTGACGCAGGCCCGCCATCATCATCAAAAGCGTCGACTTGCCGCAGCCGCTCGGGCCGACCAGCACGACGAAGCGGCCCGGCTTGATCTCGAGCGAGACGTTGTCGAGCGCGACGACGTCCTGCGTTGAGGTCTTGAAGACCTGGCCGACATTCTTGACCTCGATCGCGCCGGCGCGGGGCGGAGGCTTGAGCTGTGTCACGTTCGCCAATGACTGCATCGCGTTTCCACCCATCTGATCAGTTCGTTGAAGGTCATCGCGATCGCCGCGACCATCACCACACCTGCCAGCAATTGCTTCATCTGGAAGTTCTCGCCCCAGGTCGCGATCTGGTGGCCGATGCCGTCGCGCGAGGCATACATTTCGGCGAGGATCACGCCGGTGAGGTTGAAGATCATGGAGATACGCAACGCCTCCAGCAGCACCGGCAGCATGCTCGGCAGATAGACGCGGAACGCGGTCTGCGCGCGCGTCGCACCGTAGGAGCGGGCGACCGTCAAATGCTCCACCTTCACCGACTCCACAGCCGTCGTGGTCGACATGATCACGATGAAGATGGTCGAGAAGAAGCCGAACCCGACCTTCTGCGAGAAGCCGACGCCGAACACCAGGATGAACATCGGCAGGAAGATCGATTTCGGGATGCTGAAGGCGAAGAACAACAGCGGCTTTGCCACTTCCGCAAAGTAGCGGTTTTCCGCGATCAGGAACCCGATCAGTGCGCCTGAGGGGACCGCGAGCGCGAATGCGGCCAGCACTTCGGTCGCCGTCACCATCAGATCCTTGCGCACGGCGGCGCGCTGCAGGAGATCGCCGAGCGTCACGAGCGTGTCGGACGCCGACGGCAGCAGCCGCGGATTGACGATGCCGGTGCGCGACAGCAGTTCCCACAGCGCAAAGATCGCGACCACGATCGCGATCCGCGCCAGCTTTATGGCAAGCGCGCCCTGCATCTCAGAACTTCGTCGGGACCGGCTTGAACTTGGTGGAGATGATCTCCTCCACCGGCACGATATCCTTGAGCCCGCCGAGCTTGGCGAGATCAAGCGAAAGCTGCACGGCGGGGGGCACGTTCGCGGCACCCATGTTGCCGTCGGTCTCCAGCTTCAGAATCGTGTTCTCATATTCCAGCGCGGCGATCTCGGCCGGCATCTCGTAAAGCTCGGCGATCAGCTTCACCGTTGTGTCGCGGTTGGCGCGCATGAATTGCAGCGCGCCGTAGAGCGCGTTGACGGCCTTCTGCACCACCTCGGGCTTGGCATCGGCATATTTGTCGAGCACGATCCAGCCGGCGCTCAGATTCGGCGGCACTTCCTTGGCGTAGTCGAGGATGGTGCGGGCCTCGCCCGACTTCGCAATCTGGAAGCTGAGCGGCGAATAGACCACGGCGGCATCGACATTGCCCGCGAGCAGGTTCGGCACCAGGCCGCCACCGCCGACCGGCACGCGGGTGAATTCGAGCTTCTTGTCCTGCGCCGTCCACAGCGCGAGCAGGTCGGAGCCGGAGCCGGCCGAGGTGATCGCGACCTTCTTGCCGTTCAGATCCTTCACCTCGAGCGTCGACTTGACCGGCACCATCAGTTGCCAGCCGAAGCTGCCCATCGCGGCATTGGCGACGAGCTTCGACATCACGCCCTTCTTGCGCCCGGCCGACACCAGGGACGGCGGATCGAGAATGATGTCGGCAGCACCTGCCGCCATCGCCTCGAAGGTCTCGGCGCCGCCGCGGTAGATGGTCAGCTCGGCATTGATGCCTTCCTTTTCGAACAGCTTCTGCCGCACGGCGGTCTCGGCGATCGTCGTCGGCCAATAGGTCTTGGTCGGCAGCCCGACGCGAATCGTCTCGGCCGCGGAGGCGGCGATGGGCGCTGCGAGCACGGTGACGGCGACGAGCGACGCCAGGGCATGGCGGCGGGACATGGGCATAGTTCTGTTTCCTCCAGGATGGCTGTTTGTTTCCGGGAACTGCTCCCGGCTTTCAGTTCGTGCCGCTCACCTCCGAGATCCGGGGCGCGGCGAACTCGACGAATTCCATGGTGATCGTGAAGTGCTTGGACAGCGCGATGACGGCGGCATCCGCATCGCGCCTGCGTACGGCTTCGACGATCGCGGCATGCTCGGCTCCGACATCGCGCGGCTTGCCGACCTCGCGTCGGATCGACAGCCGGCGATAGCGCTCGCTCTGCTCGTGCAGTTCGTCGCGAAAGCCGAGCAGCCATCGCGAGCCGCAGGCATTGACGAGCGCGCGATGAAAGACGCGGTGGCGCACCACCCATTCCTCGTAGTGCACGCCCGGCTGATCGGGATAGCGGTAGGGCACCGCCTTGAGCGCCTCCCAGGCGGCCTCGACGGCGGCGAGCCAGGCTGCGTCGCCGCGTTCGATCGAACGCCGCAGCGCCAATCCTTCGATGTCGATCCGCGTCTGCGTGACGTCGGCGAGATCGGCGAGCGAGACCGGGCTGACGCGAAAGCCGCGCTGGTCGGAGGCCTGCACCAACCCGTCCGCCACCAGTCGCGACAGTGCCTCGCGCACCGCGGCGAGGCTGACGGAAAACTGTTTGGCCAGCCCCGCGATGTGGAGCTTCTGCCCGGGCAAGAGCCGGGTCGAAAGGATGTCCGAGCGCAGCCGCTCCTGCACCGCAGACGTGAGGCTTCGCGGCCGTTCGTCGCCAAATCCCTCACGAAAACTCAACTCGATGCCGTTCATGGCGGCGGAGATTGACGGGCCCGACCACTGCCGTCAATCGAAAATCGATTTTTCCTTTTCTCGAGTTCCGCGATGCGACGAGTGCCTCGCGGTGTTCGAGGTGACTGGCCCTGGTATCGCGGATGCCATTTCGCAGTCGCAAAAAATCTGACCGCCTGAAGATGGAGCAGGGCGACGCAGTGCGGAGGAGCAAGTCGAAACGGTTCGGCGTCTAGTCTAGGCCGCGTGGATCGAGCGCTGCATCTTGTCGAGCAGAGCAGGGATCTGTTCGGCCGGAACCGGGCGGCCAATGAAATAGCCCTGGGCCTCGTCGCAATTGGTCTGGCGCAGATATTCAAGCTGGTCAGCCGTTTCCACGCCTTCCGCCACCACGCCGATGCGCAGCTCCTGCGCAAGCCCGATCACGGACTTGACGATCGCAGCGCAGTCGGGCTGCACCAGCATGTCGCGGATGAAGGATTGGTCGATCTTGATGCGGCTAAAGGGCAGTTTGCGCAAGTATGTCAGCGACGAGAAACCGGTGCCGAAATCGTCAAGCGCAACCGTCACCCCCAAATCCAACAGCGAGTTCAGGATCGACAAGGCTGATCCATACTTTGCGATCAGCATCGATTCCGTGATCTCGATCTCGAGCCGTTCGGGGCGCACGCCGGCTCGCGCAAGCGCCTGCACGATCGTCTGCAGGATGCCGGCATTGTTGAACTGCACCGCGGAGAAGTTCACGGCCACGCGGATGTCGTCGGGCCATTCCGCAAGCGCCAGGCAGGCGCGGTCGACCACCCATTCGCCGATCTGGTGAATCAGCCCGGTCTCTTCCGCGATCGGGATGAAGTCACCAGGCGACCCAGCCCACGCTCGGGATGCTGCCAGCGCAGCAGCGCTTCAAACCCGGTGATGCGGTTTTCGCCGATCTCGATGAACGGCTGATAGACCAGGAACAACTCGTTCCGCTCGATTGCCCCTTCCAGATCCCGCCGCAATGCCAGGCGATCGCGCGCCGACTTGTCGTCGCCGGGTTCGAAGAAACAGATCGTGCCGGGTCCCGTCTTCTTGGCGCGATACAGCGCGATGTCGACGTGTTTCATGAGGTCGTGGGGCGTGTTGCCGTCGCGCGGCGCCAGCACGATGCCGACGCTGGTTGTCCCGAACGCTTCGCGTCCATCGATCACCAACGGATCGTCGAAGGAGGCAACGAAACACTCGGCGATCTCGAAGGCCTCTTTCGGCCTGGTCAGATTGGCCATGATCAGCGCGAACTCGTCGCCACCGATGCGCGCGACGTGTTCGGTGGCGCGGGTGCAGCGCTGCAATCGCGCAGCCGCCTGGATCAGAAACTCGTCGCCGGCGGGATGGCCGAACTTGTCGTTCACTTCCTTGAAGCGGTCGAGATCGAGCAGCAGGACGGCAAACTCCTCGCCGGTGCGTGCCAGCCGGTCAAGCGCGGCTTCCAGGTTTTCGTTGAAGGCTATGCGGTTCGGCAGCCCCGTCAGCAGATCGCGCCGCACGGTCCGCTCCGCCTCAAGCTGGGTGATGATGCGCCGTGTGAATTCGAAGGAATTGACGAACACGGCGCGGAGCAGCACGGAGCCATAGATCGCGAGCAGGATTGCAACCAGCAGGTAGACGAAGTCGCCAATCCTGTACAGGCAGATCGTGGAGCCGATGAAGATCGGCGTGGTGAAGGCGATGGCGGCGATCGGGATGGTGGCGAAGGCGAGCGCACCGCCCGCAAGCATTCCGGCGCAAAGACAGGTGATCACCAGTTGGCCGCCATTCGAGGCGTTAGCAAAGAACGCCACCGGAACGATCGCCCACGCGGACCCTAGAACGACTGCATTTAGCACCAATCGATGCATGGTGCGGCGAGAGACGAATTGCGGCTTCGCGATCCGTCGCGACGAGCGTGACTGCCATCCGAGCCATGCTGCGCCGCCGGCCACGGCCGCGGTCCAGATGCTGGCACGAAGCCAGTCCGCCGAGTGCCAGAGCGCGATCGCAAGTATGATCGCATTGCAGATGTTGGCCAGCATGAAGCCGACGGCATGGCCGAGCACAAGCGACATCTGCTCGGAGCGGATATAGCCGGCGCGGGTCTCGTCGGTTGCCGGTCCGCCGAAAGCGGCGAGATCGCCGGCGAACAGTTTTGAGAGATATGAGCTCAGATATGTCCGCATCCCTCGCCCTGCAGGCCTGGCCCCAAGGCGGGCGCCGATTGCGGAACCTCGCTGCAAAGCTTTGACAAACTATGAATTATGGATCGGGCGGACATTGCAACAAGACGTTGTGATAACCGTGTGCGCGTGCATCGCTAACAAATCGATACAAATGCGCTTGACCGCGATTGAGCGCGGCGCCGGCGGAGCCGCCAATTGAGCGTGGCAGTCAGGGCTCTCAGGCGAAGGCGCATGGCCATAAGTCTTTTCAAATTGTAGCTTTGTCTGTACGACCACGGAAAATAAAAACCTGGGGGAAACAAAATGAACAATAACAATGACAGCTTGGAATTTGATTACGTCATCGTCGGCGCCGGTTCCGCCGGTTGCGTGCTCGCCAATCGCTTGAGCGCCGACGGCAAGAACTCGGTGCTGCTGCTCGAAGCGGGACCCAGGGACACCAACGTCTGGATCCATGTACCGCTCGGCTACGGCAAGCTGTTCAAGGAAAAAACCGTCAACTGGATGTACCAGACCGAGCCCGAGCCGGAACTGCACGGGCGCCAGGTCTTTCAGCCACGCGGAAAAGTGCTGGGCGGTTCGAGCTCGATCAATGGTCTGCTCTATGTGCGCGGCCAGCACGAGGATTACGACCGCTGGCGTCAGCACGGCAATGCCGGTTGGGGCTATGACGACGTGCTGCCTTATTTCAAGCGGGCGGAAGACCAGCAGCGCGGCGCGAATAAGTATCACGGCGCCGGCGGTCCGCTGCCGGTCTCGGACTGGCGGCATCACGATCCGCTGTCGGAAGCCTTCGTGAAGGCGGCGGCCGAGGTCGGCATTCCCACCAATCCCGATTTCAATGGCGCGACGCAGGAAGGCGCCGGCTTCTTCCAGACCACGACGCGGCGCGGGCGCCGCGCCAGCAGCGCGTTCTCCTATCTGCGCCCGGCGATGAAGCGCGGCAATCTGCATGTCGAGACCTCGGCGCTGGCGCAGCGCATCGTCTTCGAAGGCCGCCGCGCTCGTGCGGTCGAATTCAAGCAGGAGGGGCGGGTCCGCACGGCGCGTGCGCGGCGCGAGATCCTGGTCGCCAGCGGCGCCTACAACTCACCGCAACTGCTGCAGCTCTCCGGCGTCGGTCCGGCGGCGCTCTTGAAGAAGCACGGCATCGAGGTTGTGCTCGACCAGGCGGGCGTCGGCAATGATCTGCAGGATCATCTGCAGGTGCGGCTGATCACGCGCTGCCTGCAGCGCGTCACGCTCAACGACGTCGTCAATCATCCGCTGCGACGCCTTTGGGCGGGCGCGCATTATGCGGCCTTGCGGCGCGGCCCGCTGACGATCGCCGCCGGCACTTCGGGCGCATTCTTCAAGACCGATCCGCGACTGGCGACGCCTGACATCCAGATCCACTTCATCCCGTTCTCGACCGACAAGATGGGCGAGAACCTGCACACGTTTTCAGGCTTCACCGCCTCCGTCTGTCAGCTCCGCCCCGAAAGCCGCGGCTCGCTCCGCATCAAAAGTGCGGACGCTTCCGTGCCGCCGGAAATCCGCATCAATTATCTGTCGACCGAAACCGACCGTCGCGCCTTCATCGACGGCCTCCGCATCCTGCGCAAGATCCTCGCAGCGCCGGCGCTGAAGACCTATTGCGCGGAAGAGATCGAGCCGGGTCCGAAGACGATCAGCGATGAGGACCTGCTCGATTTCTGCCGCCGCACCGGCTCAACGGTCTATCACCCGACCTCGACCTGCCGCATGGGCAACGACGCGCTGGCCGTCGTCGACCAACGGCTCAAGGTGCGCGGCATCGGAGGTTTGCGCGTGGTCGATGCTTCGATCATGCCCGACCTGATGTCAGGCAACACCAACGCGCCGACGATCATGATCGCGGAAAAGGCGTCGGACATGATTTTGGAGGATGCGCGCTGATCGCCTCTCCCCGCCTGCGGGGAGAGGCCGGATCGCATCGCAAGATGCGATCCGGGTGAGGGGGAGTCTCCGCGAATCCGTCTGCCACCAATATACGCGGCGAGAGCCCCTCACCCCAACCCTCTCCCCGTAAGAACGGGGAGAGGGAGAAATAGCTAACCCCGATACGACCGCACCCGCTGCACCATCTGCTCGACATGGGCGATCGGCGTCTCCGGCTGGATGCCGTGGCCGAGATT
Organism: Bradyrhizobium sp. Leo78; assembly: GCF_059512425.1. Classification (NCBI taxonomy): domain Bacteria; kingdom Pseudomonadati; phylum Pseudomonadota; class Alphaproteobacteria; order Hyphomicrobiales; family Nitrobacteraceae; genus Bradyrhizobium; species Bradyrhizobium sp. Leo78. The sequence continues at coordinate 50,653 of NZ_JCAMOT010000023.1, read as the reverse complement.
GAAGATCAGCCGGCCCTTGCCGTAATTCTCCAGCACATCGTCGACCGCGCGATCGAGCGCGTCGCCGCCGGCGATCAGCGCGAGCGGATCGAGATTGCCCTGCACCGCGACGCGGCTCTGTACCCGTTCGCAGATCATCGCCGGCTCCGCCGTCCAGTCGATGCTGACGGCGTTGACGCCGGTCGCTTCGACATAGGCTGGCAGCATGCCGGCTGCGCCACGGGGAAAGCCGATGATCTTGGCGCCCGGCACCCGCCTCCGCACGCCCTCGACGATGCGCCGCGCCGGCTCGATCGACCAGCGCTCGAATTCGCGCGGCGGCAGCACGCCCGCCCAGGTGTCGAATAGCTGCAGGCAGTCGGCACCTGCCTTCAACTGGCCGACGAGATAGTGGATCGAATTCTCCACCAGCACGTCGATGATCTTTTCGAATGCCGCGGGCTGTCGATAGGCCATCATCCGCGCCGGCGCCTGATCGGGCGTGCCCTGGCCCGCGACCATATAGGTTGCGACCGTCCATGGCGCGCCGCAGAAGCCGATCAGCGCGATCCTGTCGTCGAGCTCGCGCCGCACGCGGCGCAGCGCTTCATAGACCGGCTCGAGCTTTGTGAAGTCTGCATGCGCGGCAAGCGTCTTCACTTTTTCGGGCGTATCGAGCGGATCAAGCCGTGGGCCTTCGCCGGCCTCGAACCGCACCGAGCGTCCCAGTGCATAGGGAATGACGAGGATGTCGGAGAAGATGATCGCCGCATCGAAGTTGAAGCGGCGGATCGGCTGCAGCGTGACTTCGGCGGCATAGTCCGGTGTGAAGCACAGATCGAGGAAGCTGCCGGCCTTGGCCCGCAATTCGCGATATTCGGGCAGATAGCGGCCGGCCTGCCGCATCATCCAGATCGGCGGGATCGGCTGGCGATTGCCGGCAAGCACATCAAGGAGCGCCTTGGGAGAATCTTGGGACAAGAAAGGTTCCTGCTGAAGCGGCTGACATTTTGACGCTTCTGTACACGGCGCGCCGCGTCCGGCCAAGGCAGAACTGGAACCGTCGGAGAGCACGGTGCGTTGATCCCGCGCAAATGGAGGGAGCATATGGCTGAGAAATTCAATCCGGCGCCACATGACAAGCATGCCGATGACCCGCGCGAGGCGCTCGCCGCCGATCGCGAGACGCACGAGAAGCTCGAGGCCGGCCTGGAGCACACCTTCCCGGCCTCCGATCCCGTGAGCGCGGCCCAACCCTCGCCGACCAAGGACAAGGGCGAGCACGAAGACGCGTCGCTCTGGGAAAAAGTGAAGGCGGTGTTCCGCTAGCCGTCGTCGCGAACCAGCCTCCGTCGTCCTCGCGAAAGCGAGGACCCATAACCACAGGATCTGGTATTGGACTCGGAACGGCGTCCTGAGTTTTCTTCGAGCACCGGTGGTTATGGGTCTCGGCTCAAGGCCGGGACGACGGCTACGTTTTCAATAATGTTCAATAATGCGGCGGCCGCTCGTTGATCGGAGCGGCCCTGTTGCTTTCGGCTTCCTGCAACCGCTCGCGCAATTCCCCCATTTGCCGCGTTAGCGCATCGATCTGCTTCCATTGCGCGGTGATGGTCTCGTTCAGCGTCTCGATCGTGTCGTCCTGATAGGCGATCCGCGTTTCCAGCGCATCGATGCGCTCGGCGAGCGTCTTCACATCAGACGTCTTGGCGTCAATCATGGGCGGTCTCTTTTCCGCGCTCGCGCAAGCCGTGGCCGAGCGCGACCCGTTCGTCGAATACGAAACATTCGCCGCGCCAGCGGCTCTCCTGCTTCGGCATCTCTTCCAGATATTTCAGGATGCCGCCCTTGAGGTGGTACACTTCGCCGAAGCCGCGCGCGAGCAAAAAGCTGCTCGCCTTCTCGCAGCGGATGCCGCCGGTGCAGAACATCGCGATCTTCCTGTGCCTGGCCGGATCGAGCTCGCGCGCGGCAAAGTCCTTGAACTGTCCGAAACTCTTGATGCCGGGATCGACCGCGCCCTCGAACGTGCCCAGCGCGACCTCGAAGGCGTTGCGGGTGTCGATCACAAGCGTGTCAGGATCGGCGATCAGCGCATTCCACTCGGCGGGATCGACATAGATCCCGACCTGCCGCGTCGGATCGACGGAGGCATCGCCGAGCGTGACGATCTCCTTCTTCAGCCGCACTTTCAGCCGCTGGAACGGCATTGCCGCAGCGTCCGAGAATTTCAGCTCCAGCCTGTCGAGCCGGCCACCGAACAGCGCGCCGTCTCGCAGTTCCGAAATAAAACCGTCAACCGCCTCGGCTCGTCCCGCGACCGTGCCATTGACGCCTTCGCTCGCCAGCAGGATGCTGCCCCTCAACCCGAGACCCGCGGAGATTGCGTGCAGGGGATCGCGCAGCTCCCGGTAATCGGGCAGGCTGGCGAATTGGTAGAAGGCGGCGACTTTCAGCGGCATGGCGCGGATTTATCAGGCGGTTGGGCCAGCGAAAACCCCTAGTCGGATGTCCCGGCGCAACGCAGCTCTGGCATGCCAGCCATTGCCGAGAACGGCACGAATATGTCATGTAGCTCCCGCCCCGCCGGGAACTCCATGAACAACCAAGTGAGCTACCTTTAATGAGAAACTTCCATTTCGCCGGCCGCTCCACCGTCCACTCGCTCAACGGCATGGTGGCGACGTCGCACCCGGAGGCCGCGCTGGCGGCGATCGACGTGATGCGCGAGGGCGGCACGGCAGTGGATGCGGCGATCGCTGCGTCCGCGCTGCTGGCGGTGATCGAGCCGCAATCGACCGGCATCGGCGGGGACTGCTTTGCGCTGGTGCAGCCGCGAGGCGAGGGCAAGATCACGGCCTATAACGGCTCGGGCCGCGCCGCGATGGCGGCGACCTGCGAGTGGTATCTCGAGCGCAAGATCCATTCGGTGCCGCTCACCTCGGCGCATGCGGTGAGCATTCCCGGCGCCATCGATGCCTGGCAGACGATCCTGAACGATCACGGCAAGTTCGGCCTCGACAGACTGCTGCAGCCGGCGATCAAGGCCGCGGAAGAGGGCTATGTCGTCGCGCCCCGCATCGCCTTCGACTGGAAGAACCAGTTCGAGAAACTGAAGAACGGCACCAACACCGCGCGCTATCTGTTGCCGCACGGCAAGCCCGCGGTCGCGGGCGACGTGATCCGCCAGCCCGAGCTCGGCAAGACGCTGCGTGCGATCGCAAAGGACGGCCCGAAGGCCTTCTACACCGGTGAGATCGCCGAGGACATGGTCGCGACGCTGCGCAGCATCGGCGGCCTGCACACGCTGGACGATTTCGCTGATCATTCGACCGAGGTCACCGCGCCGATCGGCACCATCTACAAGGGCTATGACGTCTGGCAGTGCCCACCGAACGGCCCGGGCATCACGATGCTGGTGATGCTCAACATCCTCTCGCGTTTCGATCTGACCAAGTTCCCCGCGCTCAGCGTCGAACGTTTCCATCTCGAGGCGGAGGCCGCGCGCATCGCCTACATGATGCGCGAGCAGCATATAGGCGATCCCCGGCACGTGCATGTGGATGTCGCCGGCATCCTGGCCAAGGAATTCGCCGACGAATACATCAAGAACATCCGGATGGACCGGCTGCTCGAGCTGCCGAATGTCGCCCCGCCGATGAATCCGTCGACGGTCTACATCACCGTGGTCGACAAGGACCGCAACGTCTGCTCCTTCATCAATTCGATCGCGCACTCCTTCGGCTCGGCGATCGTCTCCAACAAGACCGGCATCCTCCTGCAGAACCGCGCCGGAGGCTTCCGCATCCAACCCGGCCATCCCAACTGCATCGCGCCGGGCAAGCGTCCCCTGCATACGATCATCCCAAGCCTTGCGACGAAGAACGGCCGCGCAATCATGCCGTTCGGCGTGATGGGCGGGCAGTACCAGCCGGTCGGCCAGACCCGTGTGCTGACCAACATCCTCGACTATGGCTGCGACGTGCAGGAAGCGATCGATATGCCGCGCGGCCTGCATTACGAGGGCGTCTATCAGCTCGAGGACAGCGTGCCGGCCGCGATCGTCGAGGGCCTGAAGAAGATAGGGCACAAGACCACCAGCGTGGTTGCTCCGCTCGGTGGCGGGCAGGCGATCTGGATCGACTGGGACAAGGGCACGCTGACCGGCGGTTCCGATCCGCGCAAGGACGGCTGCGCGCTCGGTTACTAGAGCATTTTCTCGGTTCTGATTGAATCAGAACCCAGGCTCTAGATTCTCCTCTCGACGCGTTTTCTTCACGCGAACCGGTATCCACTTCGCTCGAAAACGCTCCAAGCGCGTCTTCAGCATCCTGGAACTGGCGCTGCTTCACAGCGCTGTGCTTCGTCATCTCCGGAACAACGCCCCACCGCCTTTGTTAGGGCGGTGAGGCGCAGGCGTGCGCCGCAATTCCTTTCGCAAGCGGAGCCCGTCATGGATGACAAGACAAATCCGCAATCTCGTTCCAGCTTCAATCGGCGTTCGTTCCTTGCGGGAGCTGCCGGCGGCGCGATGTTCCCGCTGACGGCACGCGCGGCTGGACCGGCGACGACCACGATCCCCTCGGCACAGGATCCCACGCTTCCCGTTCCCGTGACGCTGCGCGTCAACGGCCAGGACAATTCCCTCAACATCGATGCGCGCACCACGGTGCTCGACGCGCTGCGCGAGCATATAGGGCTCACCGGCAGCAAGAAGGGCTGCGACCACGGCCAGTGTGGCGCCTGCACTGTGCTGATTGAGGGACGTCGCGTGCTGTCCTGCCTGACGCTGGCGCTGTCGGCGCAGGGTCACGAGATCACCACGATCGAAGGTCTCTCCAACGGCGTGCGGCTGCATCCGATGCAGCAGGCCTTCATCGACCAGGATGCCTTCCAGTGCGGTTATTGCACGCCAGGCCAGATCATGTCGGCGATCGCCTGCGTGAAGGAAGGCCGCGCCGGCAGCGACGAGGACATCCGCGAATATATGAGCGGCAACATCTGCCGCTGCGCCGCCTATCCGAACATCGTGGCCGCCGTGAAGCAGGCTGCGCCCGAAATCCTCTCTGGCTAGCAAGGGCATACCCATGCGATCTTTTGCCTATCAAAGAGCCGCCGATCCCTCTGCGGCCATCCAGGCGCTGGCGGCGGCAAGCGCCAGCAATAATCCCCTCACCGAAGCCGAAATCCAGCCGCTTGCCGGCGGCACCACGCTGCTCGACCTGATGAAACTCGACGTGATGCGCCCGCGCGCAATCGTCGACATCAATCCGCTGTCGCCGACGTGGGCCACGGTCAGCCTGGAGAACGGCGATCTGCGCCTCGGCGCGATGGCGCGGATGGCCGACGTCGCGGCCAATCCCGAGATTCAGCAGAACTATCCCGTCGTCGCCGACTCGCTGAAGCTTGCCGCGAGCGCGCAGCTTCGCAACATGGCCACCCTCGGCGGCAACGTGCTGCAGCGGACCCGCTGCACCTATTTCCGCGACGTCAGCTATGAGGCCTGCAACAAGCGCAATCCGGGCTCGGGCTGCGCCGCGATGGACGGCTTCAACCGCAGCCACGCGGTGCTCGGCACCTCCGACAAATGCATCGCAACCTATCCCGGCGATTTCGCGCAGGCCCTGATCGCGCTCGATGGGAGCGTGGACATCACCGGCAAGTCCGGCACCCGGACTATTCCCTTTGCGCAATTGCACAAGGCGCCTGGCGACACGCCGCAGCTCGAGACCACGCTCGAGCCGGGTGAACTGATCTCCGGTTTCACCATCCACGGCCGCTGGCCGCGCTCGGCCTATCTCAAGGTGCGGGACCGCCAGTCCTACGAATTCGCCTTGGCATCGGCTGCGATCGCGCTCGATGTTCAGGACGGCACGGTGCGAGATGCGCGCATCGCACTTGGCGGTGTCGCAACGCTGCCATGGCGGGCGCGCGACGCCGAAGCTGAGCTCAAAGGCCGGAAGTTCGACGATGCACTGGCAGAACGTGTGGCTGAAATCGCCTTCGAAGGCGCATCCGCGCGTAGCCATAATGAATTCAAGATCGAGCTCGGCAAGCGCGTCGTCGCCCGCGCGCTGCATCAGGCCATGACCATGGAGATCTGACGATGACGACAGCCGCTCCCGCTCCCAAGGCCAATATGGGCCAGCCGATCCCGCGCTATGATGCCGTCGCCAAGGTGACCGGGACGGCGCAATATGCTGCCGACATGCCACTGCGCGATCCGGCCTATGCCTATCTCGTCACCTGCGCGATCGCGAAGGGCCGTGTCGATAATTTCGACCTGTCCGAAGCGCAGAAGGTGCGCGGCGTTGTCGATATCGTGACGCATGAGAATGCGGAGCACCTCGAGCCCGCAAAGTTCTTCAGCAATGGCGGCTATGCGTCCACGACCAATCAGCCGCTGCGATCTCCTGACATTGCCGAGGAGGGCCAGATCATCGCGGTCGTGCTCGCGGATACCTATGAGGCGGCGCGCGAGGCTGCGCATCGGGTCAAGGTGAGCTATACGGCGGCGACGCCGACTGCGAGCTTTCATTCGCCCGGCACGGTTGCGGCCCGCGCCAAGGGCCAGCTTGCGATGTTCAAGGACGACCCGAAGGTCGGCGATTTCGACAAGGCGTTCGAGGAGGCGGAGGTGCAGATTTCCGCCGAGTATGAAACGCCGCCGCAGCACCACAATCCGATGGAGCTGTTCGCCACCAGCGTCGCCTGGAATGGCGACAGCCTGACCATCTACGAACCAAGCCAGTTCGTCCACGGCCTGAAGAACGGAGTTGCCACCCAGCTCGGCATTGATCCGGACCGCGTGCATGTGGTCAATCCCTATGTCGGCGGCGCCTTCGGCTCGAAGGGCTCGATGACCCCGCGCACCGCGATCATGGCAAGCATTTCCCGTCGCCTGCGTCGGCCGGTGAAACTCGTCGCGACTCGAGACCAGGGTTTCAACGTCGCGACCTACCGCGCCGAGACGCGCCACCGCGTCGAACTCGGCGCGACGAGTGACGGCAAGCTGACGGCGTTGCGGCACGAGGGCTGGGAAATTTCATCGCGCGCGGACGCCTATTGCGTCGGCGGCACCAAGACCACGACACGGCTCTATGACTGCCCGAATGTCGACAGCCTGGTCTGGATCGTGCGTGCCGACCGCAACACGCCGGGCTTCATGCGCTCGCCGCCGGAAGTGCCCTACCTCTTCGCGCTGGAAAGCGCGATGGACGAATTGGCGTATCAGTTGAAGATGGACCCGATCGAGCTGCGGCGCGTCAACGACACGAACCGGGAGCCGATCGGCGGCAAGCCTTACACGTCTCGCTCGCTGATGGCCTGTTTCGATGAGGGGGCCAAGGCGTTCGGCTGGGCGGAGCGCAACCGCGAGCCCCGATCGATGGCGGACGGCGAGTGGCTGATCGGCTATGGCTGCGCCACCACCTGCTATCCGACCCAGATGGCGCCGGCCGCGGCCCGCGTGCGGCTGCGGCGCGATGGGCGCGTGCGCGTCGAGATCGCCGGTCACGAGATCGGCAATGGCGCCTACACCGTCATCGCGCAGGCGGCCGCCACGAGGCTCGAGGTTCCCGTCGAGAAGGTCACCGTCGTGATCGGCGACAGCGACTTGCCGCCGGCGCCGGTGGCCGGCGGCTCGAACTCGACCGCGAGCACCTGCTCCACCGTGATGATGGTGTGCGACCAGGTCAGGCAGCGGCTGCTCAAGGCCCTGATGCCGAACGAAGGGCAGACCGTCGGCCAGACGCCGTCAGGCGGAGCCTCGCGCAGTGACCAGCGGCTCGATCTCGATCGTGAGGCAGCGTTCGACGCGCTCGGCGTCAGCGTGATCGAGGAGTATGGCGAGTGGAAACCCGACGGCGCGCCGGCGGACTCATTCCGCGCCATGCATAACGGCCAGGTGCGCATGGTCGGCGGCCCGGAGTTCGGCGGCAGGATCGCCTACGCTTTCGGCGCCGACTTCGTCGAGGTGCGCGTCAACCGCTTCTCGCATGAGATCCGGGTGCCGCGCGTGCTCGGCGCCTTTGCCGCCGGCCACATCATGAACCCGCGCACCGCGCGCAGCCAGCTGATGGGCGGCCTGATCTGGGGCGTGGCCTCCGCGCTGCATGAGGCGACCGAGCTCGACGAGCGCTATGCGCGCTACGTCAATGACAATCTCGCCGACTATCTCGTGCCGGTGAACGCCGATATTCCTGACGTTGAGGTGATCCTGCTCTCGGAGGAGGACACGCAGATCAATCCGGCCGGCGTGAAGGGGCTTGGCGAGCTCGGCAATGTCGGCACCAACGCGGCCGTCTGCAACGCGATCTTTCACGCCACCGGTCAGCGCATCCGGAGATTGCCGGTGCGTTTGGAAAAGATCGAGGCATAGCGCGTCGAAAAAGAGCTAGGGAATTCGCCTGCCTTGCGTTAGAGACGTGCCGCCCTACGTAAAGAAGGTAGTTGCGATGCGCTCCAGCCGACGTACCATCGTCAAGACCATCGCTGCCGTCGCGGCCGCGATCTCCGTTCCCGCCATGTCGAAGATGGCATTGGCCCAACCAGCAGGAAAGACCGTGACGACACCTTCAGGACTGCAGATCATCGATACCAAGGAGGGCACCGGTGCTTTCCCGAAACCCGGCCAGATTTGCATCATGCACTACACCGGCTGGCTCTACGAGAACGGCCAGAAGGGCAAGAAATTCGACTCGTCGGTGGATCGCAACGAGCCGTTCGAATTTCCGATCGGCCAGCGCAAGGTAATCACCGGCTGGGACGAGGGCGTCGCCACGATGAAGGTCGGCGGCAAGCGCACCCTCATCATCCCGCCCAATCTGGGCTACGGCGCGCGCGGCGCCGGCGGCGTGATCCCGCCGAATGCAACGCTGATGTTCGACGTCGAATTGCTGGCCGTGAAGTAGAGGCCGGGTTCTCTCTCCGTCATGCCCGGGCTCGTCCCGGGCATCCACGCGCTTTCGACCCGACTAGCCAAGACGTGGATGGCCGGGTCAAGCCCGGCCATGACGAGCAGAGGTGTCTGGTTTCATCTGGCCTGCGACCGCGTTTTTCTGTAGCGTTACCGCGATAGTCTTTTTGAAGGCAGCAGAGATGAGCGGCACCCACGACCACTCGCATTCCCACGATCACGACGAACGCTGGAAGCATGACGGCGTTCGCGTCATTCCCGGCAACCAGCTCGATCCGAACGTGCCGTCGACAGCCGGCATGGACCGCAAGGCCGCGATCAACTTTGCCCGCGTCGGCGCGCAAAAACTTTGGGCCGGCACCGTCACCATCAAGCCCGACGCCAAGACCGGCGCGCACCATCACGGCCATCTCGAAAGCATCATCTATGTCGTGAAAGGCAAGGCGCGGATGCGCTGGGGTGAACACCTGCAATTCACGGCGGAAGCCGGCCCCGGCGATTTCATCTTCGTGCCGCCCTATGTGCCGCATCAGGAGATCAACGCCAGCCCGGACGAAGTGCTCGAATGCGTGCTGGTCCGCAGCGACGGCGAGGCGGTCGCGATCAACCTCGACATCGAGCCGGTGGAGAAGCCGGAGACGGTGCTGTGGGTCGATCCGGTGCACCGGCATCCGGATGAGAAGAAGTGACGGAGCGGTACTCTAGAATTGCCGCGATCGATACTGCTCGTACTCCCGCCGGCACGCTTTGCTGAACCCATGCAGGAGGTCGATGGTGTGGTCTTTGACCATGCCTCGCATCTCGACGAAGCTCTTGTCGGGCTGGGCATAGGTATCGAGGATTCTCTGCGCAACCCGTTCGGCCTCGTCAACGATCTCGGCGGATGACAACACCCGCATCCGCGAGATCTTGGCATAAAGCCCGACCAGATCCGGAACGTCGGGATTCTCATGCTGGAGCGCGTCGATGTAGCATTTTGACGCGATCTCGATGAATTCGCGATAGATGTCCTGCCGGCGCAGATTTTCGCCGGCAGACCATTGCGAATGCACCATGGCGCGCTGGGTGAACCAGGCGGCCGTTGCCGACGTCAGGCCTCCGATGGCAGCACCGGCGAGTGCCGCAAAACCCGAGATCAGCGATGCATCGATCATTCGACGATCATAGCTGGACGGCGTGGTTTGAAAAGTCCAGCCTATCATTGCTGACGGCTCGGTCGGCTCAAGAAGTCCAGGAGGCGCTGATCTTCGGCGCCGCGGCGGGGCCAGTGTCAAGCCCGGTCTTCCAATGCAGGCATTTGGTGGTTCGCCCGATCCCGGGATTGAACGCATTGCAGGGGTCCAGCGCCTTGTAGTGCTCTACCAGCGCAGGCTTTGCGTGATAGAGATGGCCGACATTGTGCTCGGCCGGATATTCGGCGCCGCGCAGGTCGAGCAATTTCCACATCTGCTCCTCGATCACCTGACAATCATGGCCTTTCGCGACGATGTAGTCCTGGTGGAAGACGTGGCAGAAGAAGTGGCCGTAATAGAGCTTGTGCAGAAGCTTTGCGTCGATGTCGGGCGGCAGGCTTTCACACCACTGCTCGTCGTTGCGGCGGAGCGCGACGTCCAGGGCAACGATGTCCTCGACCTCGCGGCCGTGGACAGCGCGATAGCGCACCGCAGCGCCTGCGGCGGCGAAGCGGTGGAGCATCGCCTTGGCGCCCTCGTCGTCGGTACAGGTGAAGAAGTCGCCGTTCTCTGAGGGAAAGATCGATTTCAAATATTGAGCGGCTTCCTCGATGCCGTCATCACCCATTTGCAGGATCAGGTGATGCTCGAAGCGATTGCGATACTCCATCATCCGTTTCGGGAGGTGACGGGGAAACAGCGAGCTTGCGAATTGCATGATGCGGTCGCTGAGGTGGCTCGGCAGGAAGGACAGGCGTTCGCAGATGCCGTCAAAGCGTCCCTTGATCGCGAACAGCATCGGCAGCCGGGCGGTGCCGAGATAGTTGATCGCGAGAAAAGTGTCCTTGCCGTATTTTTCCGCGATGTCGAAGGCCGTGCGGTGCAGATATTCGCCGGAAATCGGGAGCGAGTTGAAGTTGGCCAGGATGTGCCGGCGGATCGTCTCGAGTTCGGAAGGATCGTTGGAGCCAATATAGAAGGCGCCGGTTCGCGCGGTCTTGGCGAAGGTATCGAGCCGCACCGCCATCAGCATGACCTTGCCGGCGCTGCCCGATGCCTCGAACAGCCGGTGCGGATCGGCATTGAAGCGAGCAGCGGTCGGCGCCTCGATGTCGCGGACATGCGTCGCATAATCATGGTCGGACGCCAGCCGGTTCGGATCGTTTGCGACGTCGGCTTCCGTGAAGGCTCCCTTCTCCAGCCTTTCCAGCATCGCCTCGGGATCATTGCCGAGATCGATGCCGAGATGGTTGACGAGATGAACGTCGCCGGCCTCATCCAGCCGGGCGAACAGGGCGAGCTGCGTGAAGGCGGGGCCACGATGGATCAGCGCGCCGCCTGAATTGTTGCAGATGCCGCCGAACACGGAGGCACCGATGCAGGACGAGCCGATCACGGAATGAGGGTCCCGCCCCAGCGGCCGCAACCGGTTCTCGAGCTGGTAGAGCGTCGCACCGGGCAGGCACACCACCTGCTTGCCTTCGTTGACAAGATGGATGCCGGTGATCCGCATGGTGTTGATCAACACGATGCCGCGGTCATAGTCGTCGCCGTCAGGCGTCGAACCGCCGGTGAGACCGGTATTGGCGGCCTGCATGATCACGATCTTGTTGGCGGCGGCGCAGGCCTTCAACACCCGCCACTGCTCGACGAGGGTGCCGGGACGGACCACCGCGACTACCGAACCATGTCCAAAACGGAAGCCGGTGCAGAATCTGCGGGTGCTCTCCATGCCGGTCAGCACATGGGATCTTCCGACGATACCGGAAAGACGCTTAAGGAGGGCGGCGTCATCCGTGACGCTTGCTTCGCCGTCCCTGGTCGGGCTAGGCGACAGTCGAGCAGCAGACTCCATGGCTGAAGGCTCCGGTTATTGTAACGCAGCCGCTGCCTCTATTCGTAAAGCCGCCTTTTCCTGAATGTCAAAAACCAGGGGCGGGATTCTGCGCCCATGACGCAGGTGTGATGCAAGACGACCGTGCGAACCGAAAAGGCGTGGCGGAAATGCCTAACGAATAGCCGCCGGATCAGCAGCGCAGCACTACGTTGCGCGGCGCTGCTGAGCCGCAAAGCCTACGCAAACACGCGGTGGTCAATCGTCCCGTTCGGCACCACGTAGCCGTAGCGCATGTTCGATGGTTCTACGCCGGCCTTTTCGTACTCGGCTCGCATCATCGCGAAGCGGTCGCCCTTCAATTCCAGCATCGCGCGCTTGGGCTGGATGTCGTAGAGCCGGGCATTGTTGTCGCCGAAGATCGCGCGCTTCACCGGTCCGTCCGCAGGCCCGAGCGGCGCATAGCCGAACTTCTTCTGCATCGCCTCGGGGATCTCGAGCCTTCTGAGGCCCTCGATCTGCCATTGCGGCGCGCCGGTCCAGAGCGAGTCCGTGCCCCAGCAGACGTGGTCGACGCCGAGCCCCTTGACCAGCGTGCCCATCAGCGCAGCGCAGACATTCGGCTCCGCCACCAGCGTGGTGGCAAACAATTGTCCGACATCGCCATAGACATTGTTGACGCCATACTGCGCGGGGATGTCGGCGAGGTCGCTTGTCCAGGCGATGCGGCCGGTGCGCTCGAACTCGGCGAGCGCTACTTTCGGGTCGCCGCCGACATGGCGATAGGCGGAGTGATAGATGATGAAGTTGAGCTGCGGCCAGTCTTTCGCGGCTTGCCCGACATCGGCGACGTCGGCGAAGCCGCGCAGGTTCGGATATTGCTTCTCGATACCCGGCGGGAACAGTCCCTTGTGCACGCAGACATTCTTGATGCCCGCCTTCAACATCTTCTCGTAACCCTTGTAGGCGACCTTCTCGTCGTCCATCCGCCACGGATAGCGGCTGATCTCCTTGTGGGTGTTGTCGCCGATCGTGTAGCCCTTGCAGGACTCCGGCTTCAGCGCCAGCGCCGCATCGAGCTTGTCGAGCCAGCCGGGCTGGCCGGGCGTGAAGATCGCGTGACAGAACACCCGACGCGAGCCGGCCTCGTCGTTGATCTTCTTGCGCGCGTCCGCCATCTGCTCGTTGGTCAGGAACCAGTCCTGCTCGATGTCCGATGGCGCCGACGAGATCAGCGCGATCTTGGTGTCGGAATCGAGAAACATCTCCTTCTTGTAGTTGTTGAACTTCAGATCCTCGATGGTCTGCTCGTGGTCGCTGAGCTGCTTGTTCCAGCCGGCCTTGCCGACCGCCTTGCGCATCTCGACAAAGCCCATGATGCGGGTGTCGTCACGCAGGAAATGCGTGTGCATGTCCATGATGAACTGGTCTTTCAGCGCGTCCGCGCGTTCCTGCGCCATCGCCGGCGTCGCGGCTTCGGCCCTGCTCACCGCGAACAGCGGTCCATAGACCTCGTTCATCGCCACGAAGGAGGCCGCCATGCCCGCTGCGGTCTGGAAGAATCTCCGGCGGTCCATGCCTTGCTTGATGCCGATCTCATCGGCCATCGCGAGCAGCCGCGCCTCGACCTCGCGCTGCCGTTCGTTCTGCGGGTCGGGATAGAATTCGTCGCTGGAGACGATCTGGGTCGGGATCGGTGTCGGATATTGGCAAAGTTCCGACGGCATCAAAGCTGCAAGTTCTTCTTCGGTGAGATTGCTGCTCATGAAGTGCTCCCTGATTGCGCCGGGTTTTCTCCGGTCTGGCGGCGGCAAAGACTAGGCTCAGTTTTGCAAAGCGTCCGCGACTTCTTCCCGCGGCAATGTTCACAAACGCGTGCGCCGAGTTTTGCAACGCGTGCGTACAGCGCGATTATCTCCAGCTCTCTCGCAACGCCGCGCCAACGCTGCTAAAGTCGTGACCGACGATCGGACGGAGAATCCGAAACCACCGGGGAGGTGAGCGATGGCGCGTTCCGAACACAGGGTCCCACGGCGCACGATCATCAAGAGCATCGGCGCCGGCATTGCCACCGGTGCAATCGGCGCGCCGCCCGCGCAGGCGGAGTCGGCGGTTCCGTCGTCAGGCGAAGAGATCTGGAGCAGCGAATACTGGGCGAAGAAGGGCGATGTCCCGCTTTGGATGTACCGCAAGCGGATCGGCGCCCCGCAAGCCGGGGAGCCGTCGCGGCCGGTAGTGTTTTTCGTCCACGGCTCGTCGGTGACTTCGCGCGTGTTCGACGTCAGCGTGCCCGGCAAGGGCGAATACTCCGTGATGAATGAATTCGCCCGCTATGGTTTCGACTGCTGGACCATGGATCACGAGAATTACGGCAAGTCGGGTCGCACCTCGGGCAATTCCGATATCGCCAGCGGCGTCGAGGACCTGAAAGCCGCAGTCGAGGTCATCGCCGGTGCGACCGGCCGGCAGAAATACCATTTCGTCGGCGAGTCCTCGGGCGCGCTGCGCGCCGGCGCGTACGCCATGGCCGCGCCCGAGCGCATCGATCGGCTGGTGTTTGCGGCCTTCACCTACAAGGGCGAGGGATCGCCGACGCTGGCAAAGCGCGCCGAACAGCTCGACTATTTCCGCTCGCACAATATGCGCAAGCGCGACCGCGACATGATCCGCTCGATCGCGACCCGCGACAAGCCCGGCACCTCGGACCCCGCGGTGATGGAAGCGCTCGCGGATGCGGAATTGCAGTTCGGCGACCAGATCCCGACCGGCACCTATCTCGACATGACCGCCAACCTGCCGGTGGTGCATCCGGAAAAGGTGCTGGCGCCGGTGCTGCTGGTCCGCGGCGAATATGACGGCATTGCGACGGTCGCAGATCTCGAAGAATTCTTCAACCGGCTGCCGAACGGCGATCGCCAGTTCGTCATCCTCCCCGGGACCGCTCATTCGGTGGTGCTCGCGATCAACCGGCAGTTGTTCTGGCATGTGACGCGCTCGTTCCTGACCATGCCGACGCCGATCGCGACGTAATGACGCGACTTTCTCCACCGTCATTGCGAGGAGCGCAGCGACGAAGCAATCCATGTCTTCGCAGGTGGCGAAATGGATTGCTTCGCTGCGCTCGCAATGACGGGTGGGGTTCCTGCCGCAAAAAATTTTGCACCCCCCTTGTCGGACTCCCGCCCGCCCATCCGTCCTTGGGCCGAACCCCATGCAAAGGAGCCCTTGATGTCCAAAATGATCTTCGTGAACCTGCCGGTCAGCGACCTCGCCCGCGCGACCGCCTTCTACCAGGCGATCGGCGCCGCCAAGAACCCGCAGTTCTCCGACGATACCGCCTCCTGCATGGTGTTCTCCGACACCATTCACGTCATGCTGCTCACGCATGACAAATTCCGGCAGTTCACGCCGAAGAAGATCGCTGACGCAAAAACGTCGAGCGAGGTCCTGATCTGCCTTTCCGCCGACGGCCGCGACGCCGTCGACGACATGGTTGGCAAGGCCACCGGCGCCGGCGGCAGTGCCGACCCCGGGCCGAAGCAGGATTTCGGCTTCATGTACGGCCGCAGCTTCGAGGATCCGGACGGCCACATCTGGGAAGTGATGTGGATGGATCTCGAAGCGGCCGCCAAAGCCGCGACCGCTGGCGCTTGATCGTCGATCGCGTAGAGGAGTTTCTCATGTCCAAGATTACCCCTTGCCTGTGGTTCGACGGCGAAGCCGAGGAAGCCGCCAAGCTCTACGTTTCGCTGTTGCCGGATTCCCGGATCGAGACGGTCCAGAAGAACATCATCGATGGTCCCGCCGGCAAAGCCGGTACAGTGCTGTTGGTGGAGTTCACATTGGCTGGTCAGCGCTTCATGGCGCTGAACGGCGGGATGAAAATGGAATACACTTACGCCGCCTCGTTCGTGATCGACTGCGCGGACCAGGCCGAGGTCGATCGGCTCTGGGACGCACTGCTCGCCAATGGCGGCAAGGCCGAGCAATGCGGCTGGCTCAGGGACCGCTTCGGCGTTCCCTGGCAGATCGTGCCGAGCGTCCTGCCCAAATATCTTAGCGGCCCGGACAAGGCCGGCGCAGCGCGCGCGATGCAAGCCATGCTCGGCATGGTCAAGCTCGATATCGAAGGCTTGCGCCGCGCCTATGAGGGCAAGTCAGCGGCATAATCCGCGCAGATGCGTAGGGTTGGGCAAAGCGCAGCGTGCCCACCTTTCTTGCACCGAACGTGGATGGTGGGCACGCTTCGCTTTGCCCGCCCTACGCGTCTCAGTCCTACAACGCCGTTTCCTGGTGACGATCGGCGCGAAATACGTTCAATGCGATGGACAGAAGAATCGGCGGCGCTCACAATTGACATCCTTGCTGCACCACGATCGCCGAAGACATCGTGCCAAAATCACCTTCCATTTCGTCCGCGCGCACCGTTCTCACTGCGCTCATCATCTTCATCGTCGCGCATCTTTTGCTCCTGATCGGCGTGACCGCGCCGGAAAAATTCTACTTCGACGAGGTGCATTACGTGCCGGCGGCGCGGCAAATGCTGGAGCCGGTGATACGAGAGCCGATGCTCAATCCGATGCATCCGCCGCTCGCCAAGCAGTTCATCGCGCTGTCGATCAGGACGTTCGGCGACAATCCGTTCGGCTGGCGCTATCCCGCCGCACTGTTCGGAGCGCTGGCGCTGGTTGGGGTCTATCTCGGCGGACTGGCCCTGTTCGCCCGGCAGTCGTCGGCGATCGCCGCAACGCTGCTCGCCGCATTCAACCAGATGCTGTTCGTGCAGTCGCGGATCGCGATGCTGGATATTTTCGCGCTCGCCTTCGGCCTGTTCGCGATTGCGGCGTTCGCCCACGGCTTCAGGCAGGCTCGGCCGCAGCTCTACTTTGCGCTTGCCGGGATCGCATCCGGCCTCTCTGCCGCCTGCAAATGGAGCGGCCTGTTCGTGCTCGCGACCTGCATCGCCATCGTCGCCGTGATTCGGCTGATGCAAGGCTGGCGCACGCGGTTCGCCGATCCCAAGCCGGAGGACTGGTACCAGCCCGACCTCTGGCCCGATTTTCGTGCCCATCACTTTGCCGCATGCTTCGCGCTGCTGCCCGCGATCGTCTATCTCGCGAGCTTTGTTCCGCTGTACGGATTTTCGTTTCCCGATATCCTGGAGGCGCAACGCCGCATCTTTGCCGACAACACTACGACCGCGATCGCCGGCCACACCTATATGAGCTCTTGGCCGTCCTGGCCGTTCCTGGTGCGTCCGGTCTGGTATCTCTTCGACAAGGTCGGCGACAACAGCATCGCCGCGGTGGTCCTGCTCGGCAATCCCCTGATTCTGTGGCCGGCGCTGGCCGCGCTCACTGTAGCCTTGCGCGACTGGATCGTGGTGCGGCGGGCGGACGCCTTCCTGGTGCTCGCGTTCTATTTCGGTCCCTATCTCGCCTGGGCATTGCTGCCGCGCACGCTCGGCTTCATCTATTACTACCTGCCGGCCGCGACCACCGCGAGTTTTGCCCTGGTCTACGCGCTGACCCGCGCCGGCACTCCGCGCTGGCTGCTATGGGCCTTCGTCGCCATCGGTGCGCTGGGCTTTGCGGTCATGCTGCCGATCTCGGCGGCCTTCGTCGGTACCTGGACGGCGGCCTTCAATCACCTGATGCTGTTCCGAAGCTGGATCTGAGATGTCGCGGCAGGCTTGACGGGCCGTAACGGCTCATGGATTTTTGCATGCAAAGGTAGGTCCATCGATTTGCGTCAAGGGCAGTGGAACGACCATCATGCTGGAGCGTCTCTTCGATTCGTCAACGCTTTCCCCGCACGGAATTTGCCTGCTGTGGGAGCCTGGGCTGATCTGGCTCCACGTCATCTCCGACGCGGTGATTGCGGCGGCCTATTTCTCCATCCCCATAGCGCTGGCCATCTTCGTGTCGAAGCGGCGCGACGTCGCGTTCGGCTGGGTCTTCTGGGCTTTTGCGCTTTTCATCCTGTTCTGCGGCTTCACTCATGTGCTGTCGATCGTCACGCTGTGGGTGCCGATCTACGGTATCGAGGGCATCGCCAAATTGTTGACGGCCGCCGCCTCCATCGTCACCGCCGCCATGCTGTGGCCGCTGCTGCCGAAGCTCTTGGCGCTGCCCTCGCCGTCGCAGCTCCGCGAGGCCGAGGACTTGCTGCGACAGTCGCAGCAGGTGACCGGCGGCGTGGCGCACGATTTCAACAATCTGTTGACGGTCATCAGCGGCAACCTCGAAATCGCCGCGCGCAGCGTGCAATCGGACGGCGGCGCCAAGCGCGACCGGCTGGCGCGCGTGATCGGCAATGCCTCCAACAGTGCACAGCGGGCGGCGGTGTTGACGCAGCAACTCCTCACCCATGCGCGGGGCGAGCCGCCCGATCTCAAACCCACCTACCAGCCGTCGGTTGCAACCGCCGCCCCAGTCGAAACGGACGCCGTCTCGGTCGTCGGCAGCGCCGGCAATGAGACGATCCTGGTGGTCGAGGACGAGGCCAGCGTGAGGTCCTTCCTCGTGGAGACCCTGCAGGACCTCAACTACAAAGTCCGCGAGGCCGCCGATGGCTCGGCCGCGCTGGCGCTGTTCAAGGGCGGGCGGTTCCATGTCGACCTGCTGCTCACCGACATCATCATGCCCGGCCTGAATGGCCGCGAATTGGCCGATGAACTGCACCGTATCCAGCCTGACCTGAAGGTGCTGTTCATGACCGGCTATGCGGGCAACGCCGTCGGCGGCGAGGATCGGCCCGACGACGACGTATCGCTGTTGCAGAAGCCGCTGACGCAGACCGTGCTCGCGGCAAGGATCAGGGAAATGCTCGACAAGCCCGTGACGTAGCCCGGATGCAGCGAAGCGTAATCCGGGTTCATCTCGCCACGCAGCGAGCATCCCCGGGTTGCGCTGCGCTTCACCCGGGCTACGGCGAATGGATTTCGAGGGCGATCTGCAGCTCGGTCGCGGCGAGCTCGGCAATCTCCTGGCTCGTAGCAAATCGGCTCACGACCGCGACCGCTGGTCGCAGTTCGCCTTTGCTTCATCCCACTGCAATACAGGAAAAATAGCTTTCCGCCGGAAACGCGGCCGCGAGCCAATGCGTGCTGTATTGGCCGGTGTCACGCCGGTTTCATTCCAAGGGAGATTTTTCCGATGCGACGATTGATCCTCGCTGCTGCGTTCTCGGCTGTTGCCTTTGCGCCTGCCTTGGCCAAGCCGGTGGCCTGCACCACGGAGAACATGGCCAAATCGACGGCCTCGATGAACACGATGCCAGAAGGGCCCGGCAAGGCGGCGATGGCCAAGAGCATCAGCAAGGCCAATAGCGAGATGAGCAAGGGCAACATGCGCGGCGCCTGCAAGCACTACCTGGAGGCCCAGGCGGCCAAGTAAACAAGACCGACCACCGAGCTTGGGCCGCGCCACCTGGCGCGGCCTTTTCCTTGCCTGCGTCCCGTGGGCGGGAATCCATGATCATCGTCTTCGCGCAAACGCTTGGTGTTGTCGGCGCGGAAATCCAGTGTCCACATTTCCCGATCATGCACTACATTGCGGGCAATGCCCCGCCCGATTCCATCCCATCCTCTGAGCAGGATCGACGCCCGCCGCATCTGGCTGCGCGCCCAACGGCTCGACACGCCCGTGCCGTTCGGCGATGGGCCGGCCGCCGTGGCCGCTGCGGTCGAGCATCTCGGCTATGTGCAGATCGACACAATCAACGTGATCGAGCGTGCCCACCATCACATCCTCTATAGCCGCATTCCCGACTACCGCCGCGCCGATCTCCGCCACGCGCAGAGCGTCGACAGGAGCGTGTTCGAATACTGGACCCATGCCCTCTCTTATGTGCCGGCCGGGGATATCAGCTTCTTCCTGCCGGCGATGCGGCAGCACAGGCGCGAGGGCCACAAATGGTTCAACTCGGTTACGCCCGCCGACATGCGCAAGGTGATGCGTCTGATCCGCCAGGGACCGCTCACCATCCGCGACATCGACGACGACGTGCTGGTGGAAAAGGAGCATCTCTGGCAGAGCCGCAAGCCGTCAAAGCGTGCGCTGCAGCTCGCCTTTTACACCGGTGCCCTCACGATCAGCGAGCGCAACGGCATGCTGAAGACCTACGATCTGATGGCGCGGCATTTCGGCTGGGACAAGCCGCCGAAGCCGGCCTCGGCGCGCGAGATCACCGCCTATCTGCTCGACCGCGCGCTGCGGTCGCAGGGCGTGGTCAGCCTGGATTCGATCTGCCATCTCGATGCGCCCAGCAAGAAGCCGGTGCGGCGCCTGATCGAGACCCGCCTGCGGCGAGGCGAACTAGTGCCGGTCGCGCTCGAAGGCGCCGGCAAGCAGGAGCATTGGGCGCGCCCTGAGGCACTGCAGCCGGCGGGTGAGGGCGATCCAACCCTGGTCCACATCCTCTCGCCCTTCGATCCGCTCATCATCCAGCGCAAGCGCAGCGAACTGTTCTTCGGTTACGGCCACCGTTTCGAGGCCTATGTGCCGAAGGAAAAGCGCCTGTTCGGTTATTTTGCGCTGCCGGTCCTGGTCGGCGACGAGATCGTCGCCGCCATCGACCTGAAGACCGACCGGGCGAACAAGAAGCTCCTGATGCAGAAATGGAGCTGGGTCGGCAGCGCCGCCAAGCGAGGCGCCCGCAAGGAGCTCAAGCCCCGCATCGAGGAAGAACTGCATAGATTCGAGCGCTTCCAACTCGCCAACTGAGGACGCGCAGAGCGATTGGCGCGCAATAACGGATGGAGTCCGTTCGCCACTTTCTCCGCTGTCATTCCGGGATGCGCCGCAAGGCGCAGGTCCGGAATCCATTGGGCCACGTGCGCCGGCGGAGCCATGGATTCCGGGCTCGATGCTGTGCATCGCCCCGGAATGACTACGGCGAGTAGCTAACCTAACTAACTAATCCGCCCTACATGGCTCCAAGTTTCGTCTCGGGAACCCGCGGCCTCCCGGCCGGTTAGTTTATTGCAACCAATTTCAGGGAGGCATTATGGGCAAGGATAAATCAATTCTCGACAAAATCACGGACACAGTGAAGGGCGTCGCCAGCACCGCCGGCGGCGCATTGAAGCCGGACGAAGAGGCCACGAAAGCTGACGAGCGCACGGCGGCCTACGTCCCGCTCGCCGCCGACGGCCTCGTTTCCGATCCGATGGTGCCGCCGATGGCAACGGCCCCGCCGCGCAAGCGGCGCGCCGCACCCAAGCCGGCGCCAGCGAGCGCAAGACGGACGGCGGCCGCGGCAAAGAAGGCCGCGAGGAAACGGTCGGCCAGCAAAGCCGGCAAGAAATCCGCCAAGAAGCGCTCGGCCAAGGCGGCCAAGAAGACCGCGAAGAAGACCAAGGCCGCAAAGAAGACTCGGAAAGCACGGCGGTAGCGGTCGGCCTCGCGCCAACTCTCCCCGTCATTCCGGGTTCGATGGTGCGCATCGCCCCGGAATGACGAGAGCGGTGGCGGCGGATTACGCTTCGCTAGTCCGCCCTACATAGCTTGATTGGCATCGCACAACGATCCAGCGCCACGCCGAGCAAAATCCCGGCGGCATAAGCGACGATATTCCATGCCGAGAAGATGCGGCCCAGCAACAGCGCGCCGGCCGTCGTCAGCCTGAAGGCATCGAGCCACGGCGTATGCACCAGCCGAAACAATTCCACGCCCACCGCAATCGCAAGCGCGATCAAGGGCACTGTGCGCCGCGCCCATCCCGGCGCGGCAATCGCGACCAGGAAGAACACCATCGTCCCCCACAATAGCGAGCCGCCATACTTCACGACGAATGCCGGGAGCCCCACGCCGAAGCCGAACCGGCGCAGCGCCAGCCCGGCGATGATGATCGAAAGACAAAATAGGATGCGGACAACCATGATCGGGAAAGCCTGGTGGGAGACGGAGCTAAAGCTCAGGTCCGCGCCCGGCGCAAGTTCGCACCCGAGGCCGTGCGCGCCGCACCCCGCGGAGATCCTTGTCACAATTCCGATTGACAGCGTGCGCCTGATGCTCAAAACCCCAAGGCAATAGCAATAACAGCCCTCGGGGGGACACCCATGAGCCAGACCACCACGCTTGCCACCGCCGCGAGTGCGAAGAGCGAGATCGAGACCTCGACCATCCGCGCCATCTCGGCGCGCCTGATCCCGTTCCTGGTGCTGGCCTACTTCTTCTCCTATCTCGACCGCGTCAATCTCAGCTTCGCCGCGCTGACCATGAACGCGGACCTGAAGTTCTCGCCGCTGGTCTTTGCCTGGGGCGCTGGCATCTTCTTCATCGGCTATTTCATCTTCGAGGTGCCGAGCAATCTCGCGCTGGAGAGATTCGGCGCCAGCCGCTGGATCGCCCGCATCATGGTGACCTGGGGCGTGATCTCGGCGTTGATGGCGACCGTCAGCGGCGAGACGAGTTTTCTTGTGCTGCGCTTCCTGCTCGGCGTGGCGGAAGCCGGCTTCTTCCCCGGCATCATCCTTTATCTGACCTATTGGTATCCGGCCGAATACCGCGCCCGCTTCATGGCCGCCTTTGCGGTCGCCGTTCCCGTGTCCACGGTGATCGGCGCTCCGATCTCCGGGCTTCTGCTCGGGCTTGACGGCGTGATGGGGCTGAGGGGCTGGCAGTGGCTGTTCATCATCGAGGGCATCCCCTCGGTCCTGCTCGGCATCGTCACCTGGTTCTATCTCACCGACAGGCCGGAGAAGGCGAACTGGCTGACCGCGGAGCAGAAGGCATGGCTCAAGGCAAAGCTTGACGCCGAGGCCGCGGCCAAGCAGGCGGTGCGGCATTTCACGCTCGGCGAGGCGCTGTCCTCGCCCAAGGTGATCACGTTGAGCCTGATCTATTTCGGCTTCGTCGGCGCGCTTTATGGCATGCAGTTCTGGCTGCCGCAGATCGTGAAAGCCTTCGGCCTCACCAACGCGCAGACCGGCTTCGTCACCGCGATCCCCTATCTCTTTGGCACCATCGCGATGGTGCTATGGGCGCGGCACTCCGACGCCAGGCGGGAGCGCGTCGCCCATGTCGGCGGGCCGCTGTTGCTCACGGCACTCGCGCTCGGCGTCTCCAGCTACCTCACCGATCCCACCATCACTATGGTCGTGCTGACGATCGCGGCGATCGGGATCTTCTGCACCTTCGCGGTGTTCTGGACATTGCCGACCGCCTGGCTCTCCGGCACCGCGGCGGCCGGCGCCATCGCGCTGATCAATTCGATCGGCAATCTCGCCGGCTTCGGCGGGCCCTATCTGATCGGCTGGGTCAAGGACGCCACCGGCAACACTTCGACCGGCCTGCTTGTGCTGTCGCTGTTGCCGCTCGCCGCCGGCCTCCTCACGTTCCTCGGCGGCCACGAGACCAAGACCGAATTCGCCAGCGCGAAGTAGCGCAGCTTCGCCGTCGGACATGCCGTAGCCCGGATGGAGCGCAGCGCAATCCGGGGCCGGTCTATCCATACGGCCAGAACCCCGGATTGCGCTGCGCTCCATCCGGGCTACCCGCCATCGCAACCCCTTTGCTCGCAGTCAATCGGCCATGCCGAAACTCACGATTTAGTGTTGATCACTGACGATTATTGACATTCGTCAGTGCTCAATCAATACTCTTCATCAGACATCAGCCCGATGGAGAGACCGATGTTCTCCCGTTCCATTTTCGCAAATTATTACAAGCTTTTAGCTGGCGCGCTGCTGGCGGCGGCGGCGATTTCGCTGGCCGGGTGCGACGAGACGGTCGCCGAGAAAGCCGATCCCGGGCGTCCGGTCCTGGTCTCCATGGTGCATTATGAGGCCGAGACCCCCGAGCGCAGCTTTGTCGGCACGGTCAAGCCGCGCATCGAAAGCGACATGGGCTTCCGGGTCGCTGGCAAGGTCGCAAAGCGCCTCGTCGAAGTCGGCCAGACCGTCGATATCGGCCAGCCGCTCGCCACCCTCGATGAAGTCGATCTGAAGCTGCAGGCCGAGCAGGCTGAAGCCGAACTGCGCGCCGCCACCGGCGTGCTGGCGCAGGCGGCGGCCGCCGAGAAGCGCGCCAAGGACCTGCGGGCCAAGGGCTGGACTACGGACGCGCAGTTGGACCAGAGCAGCGCCGCGGCGGATGAGGCCCGCGCCCGCCTCAACCGCGCCGAACGTTCGGTCGAACTGACCAGGAACTCTCTTTCCTATGCGACGCTCGTCGCCGACACCCGCGGTGTCGTCACCTCGACCCTGATTGAACCCGGCCAGGTCGTGGCCGCCGGCCAGACCTCGATCCGCGTCGCGCGGCTCGGCGAGAAGGAGGCGGTGGTCGCGATTCCCGAGACCTTGCTCGGTCGCGCCAAGACCGGCGTCGCCACCGTGACGCTGTGGTCCGAGGCCAACAAGAAGTACGCAGCCAAGCTGCGCGAGGTCGCGCCCTCGGCCGATCCCGCCACCCGCACCTATCTCGCCAAGTTCTCGCTGCCGGAAGCCGGCGACGACGTCTCGCTCGGCATGACGGCGACGCTGACGCTCGCCGATGCCGAGACCGAGCGCGTGGCGAAGCTGCCGCTGTCGGCGCTGTACAGCCAGGGCGGCGAGCCCTCGCTCTATGTCGTGGGCGACGCCGGCGAGATCACGCTGAAGCCGGTCAAGGTGAAGGCCTATGAGAGCAATTGCGTCGCGATCGCAGGCGGCGTGGAGGAGGGCGCGAAAGTGGTGGCGCTCGGGGTGCAGAAGCTCGACCCGGCCCAGAAGGTCCGTGTCGTGGCGTCGCTGTCGTTCTGATCCGTCGGCCGTAAACGGTTTTGGATATTGGAGGGTGACATGAAGCGCTTCAACCTGTCGGGCTGGGCGGTGAGCCATCCGACCCTGATCCTGTTCCTGATGATCGCGCTCGCCGCCGCCGGCTACTTCTCCTATCAGAAGCTTGGCCGCGCCGAGGATCCGTTCTTCACGGTGAAAGTGGTCAACGTCTCCGTGATGTGGCCGGGCGCCACTGCGAACGAGATGCAGACCCAGGTCGCCGATCCCATCGAGAAGAAGCTGCAGGAACTGCCGTATTTCGAGAAGGTGCAGACCTATTCCAAGCCGGCGTTCGTGGCGATGCAGGTGACGTTCCGCGATTCGACGCCGCCGAAGGACGTGCCCTATCTCTTCTATCTCCTGCGCAAGAAGCTGGTCGACGTGCAGGGCCAGTTGCCGCAGGGAATCCTCGGTCCCGTCGTCAATGACGAGTTCTCCGACGTCGATTCCATCCTCTATATGATGACCGGCGACGGCGCCGATTACGCGCAGTTGAAAAAGGCGGCCGAAGGCTTCCGCCAGCGGCTGCTGCGCGTGCCGGGGGTGACCAAGGTCGACTTCTACGGCACCCAGGACGAGCGCATCTATGTCGAGTTCTCCCACGCCAAGCTCGCTACGCTCGGCATCACCCCGCAGGCGCTGTTCGACTCGCTCGCCAAGCAGAACAATGTCACCCCGGCCGGCACGGTCGAGACGTCCTCGCAGCGCGTGCCGCTGCGCGTCACCGGCGCGCTCGACGGCGCCAAGGCGGTGGCTGAGACCCCGGTCGAGAGCAACGGCCGCGTGTTCCGGTTGGGCGATATCGCAACCGTCACCCACGGCTTCGTCGATCCGCCGACCTTCACCGTGCGCCAGGAAGGCAAGCCCGCGATCGGCATCGGCATCGTCACCGCCAAGGGCGCCAACATCCTCGAGCTCGGCAAGGACGTCGAGAAGGCGACCGCCGAATTCATGAAGGCGGTGCCGCAGGGCATCGAGGTCGAGCAGATCGCTGACCAGCCGAAGGTGGTCGAGCATGCGGTCAGCGAGTTCGTGCACTCCTTCGTCGAAGCGCTCGCGATCGTGCTGTTCGTCTCCTTCCTCGCGCTCGGCTGGCGCACCGGCATTGTGGTGGCGCTGTCGGTGCCCTTGGTGCTCGCGATCGTCTTCATCGTCATGAACGCGATGTCGCTCGACCTGCACCGCATCACCTTGGGCGCGCTGATCATCGCACTCGGCCTCCTGGTCGACGATGCCATCATCGCGGTCGAAATGATGGTGGTGAAGATGGAGCAGGGCTGGGACCGCATGCGCGCCGCATCGTTCGCCTGGGAATCCACGGCGTTTCCGATGCTGACGGGCACGCTGGTCACCGCGGCCGGCTTCCTGCCGATCGGCTTTGCCAATTCGGCGGTCGGCGAATATGCCGGCGGCATCTTCTGGATCGTTGCGATCGCGCTGGTCGCCTCCTGGTTCGTCGCGGTGATCTTCACGCCCTATATCGGCGTCAAGCTGCTGCCCAACATCAAGGTTCACCATAACCACGATCCGCACGCGATCTACGAGACCCGGCTTTACCGCGGTTTGCGCGCGGTGGTGCAGTGGTGTGTCAATCACCGCATCACGGTGGTGGCGTCCACGGTCGGCGTGTTCGTCGCCTCGATCGTTGCCTTCGGCCACGTCCAGCAGCAGTTCTTCCCGCTCTCCGAGCGCCCCGAATTGTTCCTGCAGCTCCGCCTGCCGGAAGGCACCGCCTTCAACGTGACCGAGAAGGCCGTCAAGAAGGCCGAGGACCTGTTGAAGGGCGACAAGGATATTGCGACCTACACCGCCTATGTCGGTCAGGGCTCGCCGCGCTTCTGGCTCGGCCTCAACCCGCAACTGCCGAACGAGGCCTTTGCCGAGATCGTAATCCTGTCCAAGGACGTCGAGGCGCGCGAGCGCATCAAGGCCAAGATCGAGAATGCGGCGGCCAATGGCGCGCTGAACGAGGCGCGCGTGCGCGTCGACCGCTTCAATTTCGGCCCGCCGGTCGGCTTCCCCGTTCAGTTCCGCGTGATCGGTCCCGACGCCCAGAAGGTGCGCGATATCGCCTATCAGGTGCGCGACATCATGCGGCAGAACCCGAACGTCAAGGACGTGCAGCTCGACTGGAACGAGCAGTCGCCCTACCTGAAGCTCGTCGTCGACCAGGACCGTGCCCGCGCGCTGGGCCTCACCCCGCAGGAGGTCTCGCAGGCGCTGTCGATGCTGATCTCGGGCGCGCCGGTCACGACCATCCGCGACGGCATCGAGAAGGTCGGCGTGGTCGCCCGTGCCGTGCCGTCCGAGCGGCTCGATCTGGGGCGCGTCGGCGATCTCACGATCACCTCACGCAATGGTGTCGCGGTGCCGCTGCAGCAGATTGCCAAAATCGAATATGCTCATGAGGAGCCAATCCTGTGGCGGCGTAACCGCGACATGGCGATCACCGTGCGCTCCGACGTCGTCGACGGCGTACAGGCACCCGATGTCACCAACCAGATCTCGCCCAAGCTCAAGGAGATCCAGAACCATCTCGAGCCGGCCTACCGGATCGAGCCGGGCGGCGCGTTCGAGGAATCGGCCAAGGGCAATGCCTCGATCTTCGTGCTCTTCCCGATGATGGTGCTGGTGATGCTGACGCTGCTGATGATCCAGCTCCAGAGCTTCTCGCGCCTGATCCTGGTGTTCCTGACGGCGCCGCTCGGCATCGTCGGCGCTTCGCTGGGCCTGAACGTCGCCAACCAGCCGTTCGGCTTCGTGGCGCTGCTCGGCCTGATCGCGCTCGCCGGCATGATCATGCGCAACACCGTGATCCTGGTCGATCAGATCGAGACCGATGTTGCCCACGGCCTGACCCGCAAGGAGGCGATCGTGGAGGCCACGGTCCGCCGCGCCCGCCCGGTGGTGTTGACCGCACTGGCCGCGATCCTGGCGATGATCCCGCTGTCGCGGTCGGCGTTCTGGGGCCCGATGGCGATCACCATCATGGGCGGCCTGTTCGTCGCGACCTTCCTGACGCTCTTGTACCTGCCGGGCCTTTATGCCCTATGGTTCCGCAAGAGCCTGGAGGAGAGCGGCGCGGGCGAGGAAGCCGCTTCGGCGGCGCAGCATGACGGCAATGCACGCCCGGCAATTCCGCTTGCTGAAGCCGCTGAATAGTTGAACAGTGAACACATAATTGAGTCCTCACAGATGACGCTGGTTTCGGAGCATATCGAGAGTGACACCCGGGAGCGGATTCTCGTGGTGGCCGAACGGCTGTTCCGTCAGATCGGCTATCAGAAGACCACGGTCGCCGACATCGCCAAGGAGCTCCGGATGAGCCCCGCCAACGTGTATCGCTTCTTCGATTCGAAGAAGGCGATCCACGAGGGCGTGGCGCGGACGCTGATGGGCGAGGTCGAAATCGAGGCGCAGCGGATCGCGCAGGCACAGGGCCCGGCGGCTACACGCCTGCGCGACCTGATGAAGACCGTCAACCGCATGAACACCGAGCGCTATGTTGGCGACTCCAAGCTGCACGAGATGGTCGAGATCGCGATGCAGGAGGACTGGGGCGTCTGCGTGGCCCATATGGAAATGATCGCCTCCACCATCGGCCTGGTGATCGGGCAGGGAGCGGCTTCCGGCGAGTTCGAGGCTCCGGACGTGCAGCTCGCCTCGCTGTGCGCCTGCACCGCGATGATACGCTTCTTCCACCCGCAGATGATCGCCCAATGCGCCACCAAGCCAGGCCCGACCATCGACCAGATGATCGATTTTGTGATCGCGGGCCTCTCGCCGCGTGGTAAGTAAGCTGGGCTACGAACAACAGAGAGAGCCCAGCGTGACCGCGAAAGACCTGCATTATTACGAGCCGAAGAAGGGCCACGGCCTCAAGCACGATCCCTTCAACGCCATCATCGCCCCGCGCCCGATCGGCTGGATCTCCTCGCGCGACACCAAGGGCCACGTCAATCTCGCGCCCTACAGCTTCTTCAACGGCTTCTGCTACGTCCCGCCGATCATCGGCTTTTCCTCGACGTCCTGGAAGGACAGCGTTGCCAACATCCAGGAGACCAAGGAGTTCGTCTGGAATCTCGCCACTATGGATTTGGCGAAGCAGATGAACGAGACCGCCGCCCACGTCGCCCGTGATGTCAGCGAGTTCACGATCGCCGGCTTGGCAGCGGCGCCCAGCAAGATCGTCAACGTGCCGCGGGTGGCGGAGAGTCCCGTGTCCTTCGAGTGCAAGCTGACCCAGATCGTCCAGCTTGAGGGCGCCAATGGCGAGAAGGCGCAGGCCTGGCTCACGCTCGGCGAAGTCGTCGCCGTCCACATCGACAAGGCCATGATCAAGGACGGCGTCTACCAGACCGCCGCCGCGCGCCCCATCGTCCGCGCCGGCCGGCGCGGCGACTATTTCGAGATCCGGCCTGAGGCCATGTTCGAGATGGTCCGCCCGGATTAGGTGGGACGCGTAGATGCGTAGTCCGGGTGAAGCGCAGCGCAACCCGGGATAATCGAATCCGTTTGCGAGATAACCCCGGATTGCGCTGCGCTCCATCCGGGCTACGAAGCTCATCCCGGGAACTGGCGCCGCGCTTCGGTCGTTATATCGACCGCGTCAATTCGCGCCAATTTGCCAGCGAAGTGTTCACTTCTGTCGGCCACTTTCCGCTAAAATATGCTGGAACGCGCCGCCGATCATGAGGATACCGCCATGAGTTTCCGTCGCGACTTCGTCACCAAGCCGATCTTTGGGTTCGCCCGCGGCGTGATGCCGACCATGTCGGACACCGAGCGCGAGGCGCTGGAAGCCGGCGACGTCTGGTGGGATGCCGACCTCTTCAGTGGCAATCCCGATTGGTCGAAGCTGCTCGCCTATCCCCAAGCCGAACTCACGGACGAGGAAAAGGCCTTCTTGAGCGGCCCCGTCAACGAGCTCTGCTGGATGCTCGACGAATGGAAGATCTTCTGGGAGTGGCGCGACCTGCCGCGCGAAGTCTGGGACTTCATCAAGCGCGAGAAATTTTTCGGCATGATCATCCCGAAGGAATTCGGCGGCCTCGGCTTCTCGCCTTATGCGCATTCCGAGGTGGTGCGAAAACTCTCCTCGCGCTCGCTGACCGCCGCCGTCACCGTGATGGTGCCGAACTCGCTCGGCCCCGGCGAGCTGCTGATGCGCTTTGGCACCAAAGAGCAGCAGGAGAAATGGCTGCCGCGTCTGGCCTCCGGCCACGACATTCCTTGCTTCGGCCTCACCAGCCCGGAAGCAGGATCGGATGCGGCCTCGATGGTTGACACCGGCATCATCTGCAAAGGCAATTTCGAGGGCGTTGAGGTGATCGGCCTGCGCCTCAACTGGCACAAGCGCTACATCACGCTCGGACCCATTGCGACGCTGCTCGGTCTTGCTTTCAAGGCTTACGATCCCGATCATCTCCTCAGTGACCAGGAAGAGCTCGGCATCACGGTCGCGCTGATCCCGACCCATCTGCCCGGCGTTACGATCGGCCACCGCCATCTGCCGGCGATGCAGGTGTTTCAGAACGGCCCGAACCGGGGCCACGACGTTTTCATCCCGCTCGACTACATCATCGGCGGCAAGGAGCGCCTTGGACAAGGCTGGAAGATGCTGATGACGGCGCTCGCCGCCGGCCGCGGCATCTCGCTGCCGTCATTGTCGGCTGCCGGCGCCGCCTATGCCGCGCGCACCACCGGCGCCTATGCCCGCATCCGCGAACAGTTCGGCATCTCAATCTCCAAGTTCGAAGGCGTCGAGGAGCCGCTCGCCCGCATCGTCGGCACCGCCTACCTGCTCGATGCCGCGCGGCGATTGACCTGCGCCGCGCTGAACGCGGGCCATCATCCCGCGGTCATCTCCGGCATCATGAAACTGCACGCCACCGAGCGGATGCGGATCGCGATCGACGACGCCATGGACATCCATGGCGGCAAGGCCGTGATTGACGGGCCGCAAAACTATCTCGGCAATCTGCATCGCGCGGTGCCGGTCGGCATCACCGTGGAAGGCGCCAATATCCTCACCCGCAATCTGATCGTGTTCGGCCAGGGCGCGATCCGCGCCCATCCTTATCTGCTCGAGGAGATGACCGCGCTTGGCGAAGCCGACCGTGCCAAGGGCCTGGACGCCTTCGACAAGGCGGTATGGAAGCATATCGGCCACACCTTCAAGACCATGTTCCGCGCGATGGGGCGAAGCTGGACCTTCGGCCTGTTCGCACCGGCGCCCGATGCGGGCGACGCCACGAAATTCTACCGCCAGCTCTCGCGCTACTCTTCGGCCTTTGCGATTTGCGCCGACATGGCGCTGCTCACGCTCGGCGGCGCGCTCAAGCGCAAGGAGATGCTCTCGGCCCGTTTCGGCGACATCCTCTCCGAGCTCTATCTGCTCTCCGCCGCGCTCAAGCGCTGGCAGGATGAAGGCCGACAGAAGGAAGATTTCGCCGCGCTCGAATGGTGCATGGCGAGCGGCTTCAAGACCATCGAGAACCGTTTTGCGGAGATCCTCGCCAACCTGCCGAACCGCCTCATTGCAGGCTTCCTGAAGCTCTTGATCCAGCCGTTCGGGGCGCGCGTGCTCGGGCCTTCCGACCGCGTCGCGCATCAATGCGCCGCGCTGGTGCTGGAGCCGTCGGCCGCGCGCGATCGCATCACGCCCGATCTGGCCTTCATCGAAGACGACGGCGGTGTGGCGCGGCTGGAGAAGGCCTTCCGCCTGTTCACCGCGACCGAGGATATCGCCAGGCACATGCGCGCCGCGCGTCTGCGCGATCCACACGAAGCGGTGAGGAAGGGCGTCATCACCCAATCCGATGCCGACAAGCTCATAGCCGCCCGCGCGGCGGTCGCCGCGGTGATCGAGGTCGACGATTTCGCGCCCGAGGCGCTGTCGCCGATTTACAGGAAGGGCGCCGACGTGCATCAGTTCTTCCAGGAATTGGGAGAGCAGAGGGCTGCGAGCTGATGGCGCGACCGGTCTTTATTGTTGACGGCAGCCGCACGCCGTTCCTGAAGGCGCGCTCCGGTCCAGGACCGTTCACGCCTGTCGACCTTGCCGTGCAATGCGGCCGGCCGCTATTGGCGCGGCAGCCGTTCGCGCCCGATGTCTTCGATCAGGTGATCCTCGGCTGCGTCAATGTCATTGCCGACGAGATGAACCCGGCGCGTGTCGCCGCGCTCCGGCTCGGCATGGGCGAGAAGATGGTCGCCTTCACCGTGCAGATCAATTGCGGCTCCGGCATGCAGTCGATCGACACCGGTTATCGCTACATCCGCGAAGGCACAGCCGATCTCATCCTTGCCGGCGGGGCTGAGGCGCTTAGCCACGCGCCATTGGTATGGCCCAATGCCGGCGTGCGCTGGTTCGCTGGCCTCGCCGGCGCCAAGGGCATGGGTGCGAAGATCGCCGCCTTCTTCAAGCTCCGCCCCGGCTATTTCAAGCCGATCATCGGCCTGGAGCGCGGTCTCACCGATCCCATCACCGAGCTCAACATGGGTCAGACCGCCGAGGTCGTCGGGCATCTCTTCGGCATCACCCGCGCACAATCGGATGCCTACGCCGCAGAGAGTCACCGCCGTCTGGCGAAAGCGCAAGCCGAAGGCTGGCTGAAGGGCGAAGTCGAGACCTCGTTCTCGCGCGACGGCAGGTTCTACGATCACGACGACGGCGTCCGCCCGGACTCGACGCCGGAGACCTTGGCAAAACTCAAGCCGGTGTTCGAGCGCCCATGGGGCCAGGTCACCGCGGGCAATTCCTCGCAGATCACCGACGGCGCTTCCTGGGTGATCCTCGCTTCCGAGGAGGCGGTGGCCAAGCACGGGCTGAAGCCTAAGGCCGTCATCCTCGACAGCCAGTGGGCCGCGCTTGATCCTAGCATCATGGGGCTCGGACCCGTGCTCTCGGTGACCGCGCTCTTGAAGCGCAATGACTTGAGCTTGCAGGACGTCGAGACCTGGGAGTTGAACGAGGCCTTTGCGACGCAGGTGCTCGGCTGCCTTGCGGCCTGGAACGATGAAAAATTCTGTCGCGAGATCCTCGGTCTCGACGGCGCGGCGGGCGAAATTGATCGTGCGAAGCTCAACGTCGATGGCGGCGCGATCAGCCTTGGCCATCCCGTCGGCACCAGCGGCAACCGCATCGTGCTGCATCTCGTCAACGCCATGAAGCGGCTCGGCACGCGGCGCGGCATCGCCACCGAATGCATCGGCGGCGGGCAGGGCGGCGCCATGCTGATAGAGACGGTGTGATCATGGATTCGCAGATCATGAACGTCCTTGCCGGCCGCGTGCTCGAACTCGGGCCCGCGCCGGAAGGTGGTCCCTACAAGCATTTCAAGCTGACGCGCGATGGCGACGGGATCGCCTGGCTCCTGTTCGACCGTGAAGGCGCCAGCGCCAACACGCTGAACGCCGAAGTGCTCGAGGAATTCGATGCGGTGCTGGCCGCGCTCGAAAGCCAGCGGCCGACCGGGCTCGTCATCCGCTCGGCGAAGACAAGCGGCTTCATCGCCGGCGCCGATGTCAACGAATTCCGCGGCGCCAGCGATGCGCGTCTGGTCCAGGCCGAGATCGGCCGAGCGCATGCGGTGATCGACCGGCTCGAAGCGCTGCGCGTGCCGACGGTCGCGGTGATCCACGGCTTCTGCCTCGGCGGCGGCTTAGAAGTCGCGCTGGCCTGCCAGTCGCGAATTGCCATCGATGGCGCGCGGTTCGGCTTTCCCGAGGTGATGCTCGGCCTGCACCCCGGCTTAGGTGGCACTGCGCGCTTCACGCAGCTCGTCAACCCGATGCAGGCGATGAGCCTGATGCTGACAGGCAAGACCATCGATGCGCGCCGGGCCAAATCGCTTGGCCTGGTCGATGCGGTAACGCAGGAGCGTCATGTCAGGAACGCGGTGAAGGACGCCGTGTTCGGCCGCCTGAAGCGCGCCAGGCCCGGGCCGGTCAACACGCTCCTGAACTTCGGCGCGGTGCGCGGCTTTCTCGCCTCCCGCATGCGCAGCGAGGCCGCCAAGGCCGCGCCGCAGGCGCATTATCCCGCGCCCTACGCGCTGATCGACCTCTGGGAGAAATACGGCAGCGAGAAGCAGGCGATGCTTGCGGCCGAGAAGCGTTCCTTTGCCGAATTGATAGTGACGCCGACCGCGCAGAACCTGATCCGGGTCTTCTTCCTGCGCGAGCAGATGAAGAAGCTTGCGGGAGGCGGCAACACGATCGCGCATGTTCACGTCATCGGCGCCGGCGCGATGGGCGGCGATATCGCCGCTTGGTGCGCCGGGCAGGATCTGCGCGTCACGCTGTCGGACATGAAGCCGGAGCCGATCGCAAGCGCGATCAAGCGCGCCTCCGATTTCTATGGGAAGATCATCCGCAAGCGCACGGAGGTGCGCGACGCGCTCGATCGGCTGATCCCGGACATGGACGGCGAGGGCGTGCGTAATGCCGATCTCATCATCGAGGCGGTGCCGGAAAAGCTCGAGCTGAAGCAGAAGGTCTATGCCGGCATCGAGCCGAAGATGAAACCGGGCGCCATTCTTGCGACCAACACCTCCAGCATCCCGCTGCAGGATCTGCGCGCGACGCTGGAGAAGCCCGCGCGCTTGCTCGGTCTGCACTTCTTCAATCCGGTCTCGCGATTGCAGCTCGTCGAGGTCGTCAGCCATGACGGCACCGACGCCGAGCTGCTCAAGCAGGCGCTCGCTTTCGTCGGCGCCATCGACCGACTGCCGCTGCCCGTGAAGAGCTCGCCGGGTTTCCTCGTCAACCGCGCGCTGACGCCCTACATGCTGGAAGCGATGCTGCTGCTGGACGAGAAGGTCGACAAATCAGTCATCGATGCGGCGGCGAAGAAGTTCGGCATGCCGATGGGGCCGATCGAGCTTGCAGACCAGGTCGGCCTCGATATCTGCCTCGATGTCGGCGACATGCTGCGCTCGAAATTCGGCGACCTCTTGCCGCCGACACCGGCGTGGCTGCGCGAGAAGGTCGCCAAGGGCGAGCTCGGCCGCAAGACCGGCAAGGGCTTTTACGTCTGGAAGGACGGCAAGCGGGAGCAAACAGCTCCGGCGTTAGCCACCGAACCGACACAGGAAATGATCGATCGTCTCGTGCTGCCGATGTCGAACGTCTGCGTCGCCTGCCTACGCGAGGGGATCGTGGATAATGCTGACGTCGTCGACGGCGCGATGATCTTCGGCACCGGCTATGCGCCGTTCCGCGGCGGTCCTTTGAATTACGCCCGCATGCGCGGTGTCGAGAATGTGGTGTCTGCCTTGCAGGCACTCGAGCAAAAATTCGGCGGCCGTTTTGCGCCCGACGCCGGCTGGGAGAGTTTCAAGTGACTGACACCAAAGTTCCGCTGGCACAAAACGAGCCGCAAGGCGATCTCTGCATCCGCACGCTGGCGATGCCTGCGGATACCAACGCCAATGGCGACATCTTCGGCGGCTGGCTGCTGAGCCAGATGGATCTCGGCGGCGGCGTGTTCGCCTCGAAGGTCGCGCGATCGCGCACCGTGACGGTCGCGATCGAGGCGATGAATTTTCGTAAAGCTGTCTATGTCGGCGATCTCGTCTCTGTTCACGCAAATCTCGTGCGCATCGGTCGCACCTCGATCACCGTCCATCTCGAAGCCTGGGTGCTGCGACGGAAAGAGCGGCAATCGATCCTGGTGACCGACGGCAATTTTACCTACGTCTCGATTGACGACCACGGCAATCCGCAGCCGATCCAGCGCGATGGCGCCACGCTTGCGACGTAGAGCATGGTCCGGAAAAGTGGCAGCCGGTTTTCCCTGCGACAAACGCGGAGCGTTTGCGCGGAGATCATGCTCAAACAAAGATAAGATCACGATCCGATCTCAAATCGGATTGTGATCTGGACGTCTCATCGCTTACACATGATTGTTATCAGCCGCTCGTATCCCACCTCTCGCGAAAGCAGGTGATTCGGTGCTCCGAGGGCCGAGCAAGTGCGGTCATTTCGTGGCGCCAAGCATCGGTTTTCGCATGACACGGCGGCGAGGCCTGAGGAACAATCAGGCTCTCTTCCCGTTATTGGCCCGCACTTCAATCGGGACTGGGAATGTCTGATACCTACATAATCGAAGTCGGCTCCAATCCGGCCGGAATCGTCGTACGCGATGAGCGTGGCTATCGCTTCTTCGCAGCCAGTCATCAGTTCAACCGGCTCGAAGGCCAGGTCTTCCGCAACGCCCGCGAAGCCGAACGCGCCGCCCGCCGCCTCGCCGACGGCGAGCTGAAGCTGGCATCATAGATTCCGGGACGGTCTCTCCGTCTTCCCTTGCGAAAGCAGGGACCCATAACCACAATCGTGTGTTGTGGCATGAGCAAGTAGTTGCAGCGGAGCACACTACATAGGCCTGTGGTTATGGGTCCCGGCTCCCGGCTTCGCCAAGGCTTCGCCGCGGCGCGCAAGGCCGGGACGACGCCTGGAGACAATGACGCCTTAATCGGCGACGTCTCCTGCGTTGACCTTGGCGCCAAACCGCCGCAGCATGCGGCTTTCGATGCCGCAAGGTGCCGCCGTGCCCGTATTGACCCATCGCCAGACCGAAATCCTCAACCTCGCGCGCGCCTTTGGCCGCGTGATGGTGGAGGACTTGGCAAAACGTTTCGAAGTCTCCGCGCAGACCATCCGCAAGGACCTCAACGATCTCTGCGACCGCCGTTCGCTGACGCGCATCCATGGCGGCGCGATCATCGCGTCCGGCGTGGAAAATCTTGCCTATGAGGCGCGGCGCTTCGTCGCCGCCGAGGAGAAGAAGGCGATCGGGGCAGCGGCTGCGGCGCGCATTCCGAACGGCTGCTCGCTCTTCATCAACATCGGCACCACGACGGAGGAGGTCGCGAGCGCGCTGACCTCGCATGAGGGTCTGCTCGTCATCACCAACAACCTCAATGTCGCGATGCTGCTCTATCGCCATCCCCGCATCGAGGTAGTGGTGGCAGGCGGCACCGTGCGCCGCGCCGACGGCGCCGTGGTCGGCTCCACCGCGACGCAACTGATCGGCCAGTTCAAGGTCGACTACGCGATCATCGGCGCGTCGGCGATCGACGAGGAGGGTGCGCTTTTGGATTTCGACTATCGCGAAGTCCAGGTCGCCCAGGCCATCATCGCCAACGCCCGCAACGTGATGCTGGTAGCGGACTCAACAAAACTCCGCCGCAGTGCCCCGGTCCGCATCGCCCATATCAGCCAGATCCAGACTTTTATTACCGACACCGAGCTGCCGGCGGGACTGGCGAACATCTGCCACACACGCGGCATCGAAGTCGTCGTGGCGATGGACAAGCCCGCAGCCGATATCGACGACACCGCACCCGAGCCCACCCCGGTGACGCTGCGGAGTGTGTAGCGCCGCCGACTGCCGTTGTTCCTCATCCTGAGAAGCGCGGAACGCGCGTCTCGGAGGACGAGGCTCTGCTGCCGAACAATCCCCTACCTACCTCATCCCCAAGTCGTAGATCTCGGTTCCCCATTTTCGGTTTGCTTTCGCTTTTCGTTGTGATCTAATCCAATCCGAAAGCGAAATCGCCGAAAGCGAACGCGAGCGGCCGGGGAAGCGTCTGTTGGATCGGATTTTCGACCTCGCAATCATTGGGGGCGGCATTAACGGCTGCGGCATCGCGCGCGATGCGGCGGGGCGGGGAAACTCTGTTTTCCTTTGCGAAATGAATGACTTGGCGAGCGGGACGTCGTCCTGGTCGACCAAGCTCGTGCATGGCGGGCTGCGCTATCTCGAATATTACGAGTTCCGCCTGGTCCGCGAAGCCCTGATCGAGCGCGAGATTCTCTGGCAGATCGCGCCCCACATCATCCGCCCCCTGCGTTTCGTTTTGCCGCACCACGCCGGCCTGCGCCCGGCCTGGCTGCTCCGGCTCGGGCTGTTCCTTTACGATCACATCGGCGGCCGGCACCTGCTGCCGCCGACCCGGACAGTGGACCTCACCCGCGACGAGGTCGGCAAGCCCCTGATCAAGAATCGCTACGTCAAAGGGTTCGAGTATTCGGACTGCTTCGTCGACGACGCGCGGCTGGTCGTGCTGACCGCGCGCGATGCGGCCGATCGCGGGGCAGAGATTTGCACGCGTACCCGCGCCGTCGAGATCAGGCAGGCCGACGGCCTCTGGAATGTCACGGTCGAGGACGACGGCAGCGGCGCGCGGCGGACGGTGCGGGCGCGTGCGCTGGTCAATGCCGGCGGTCCCTGGGTCGAGGAGGTGCTTGCTTCGGGCGCCGGTGTCAACGCGCGCGCAAAAGTGCGGCTGGTGCAGGGCTCTCATATCGTCGTGAAGAAGCTTTACGACCACGACCGCGCTTACATCTTCCAGAACGCGGATGGCCGCATCGTCTTCGTGATTCCTTACCAGGGTGAGTTCTCGCTGATCGGTACCACCGACCGCGACTACGACGGCGACCCCGCCAAGGTGAAGGCGACGGAGGAGGAGATCAGCTATCTCTGCGCCTCCGTCAGCGAGTATCTGGCGAGGCCAGTGAAGCCGGAGGATGTGGTCTGGACCTATTCCGGCGTGCGCCCGCTCTATGATGACGGCGCGAGCGAGGCAAAGGCCGCGACGCGCGACTACGTGTTCGAGCTCGATACGCCCGGCGGCGTGCCGCTGCTCTCGATCTATGGCGGCAAGATCACGACCTACCGGCGATTGGCCGAAGAAGCGCTGGAGCGGCTTGCGCCCTACTTGCCCAGTGCAAAAGCCAGTGAGGGCTGGACCGGCAAGGCGCCGCTGCCCGGTGGCGAGATGGATGTCTCCGCGGTCGACGCGCTCGCCGCGGAACTGGTGCGCGACTATCCGTTCCTGTCGGCGGCGCATGCGAGCCGGCTCGCGCATGCCTACGGCACGCGTGCGACAAAAGTACTCGGCAGCGCGGAATCGATCGGCGATCTCGGAAAGTCCTTCGGCGCCACCTTGACGGAAAGCGAAGTCAGGTACCTGATGGCGAACGAATGGGCGTTGACCGCCGAAGACATCGTCTGGCGCCGCTCCAAATTGGGTTTGAGGATGTCGGCCGCCGAGATTTCGGCGCTCGACGACTGGATCGCCGCTCATGGCCTGTCCGGCGAACGTCCGCTACGCGAAGCGGGAGGACGGCCATGAGCGTCTCGCTCGACCACGTCACGCGCACCGTGGACGGCATCCCGGCCATCCACGATGTCTCGCTGACGCTCGAGCGCGGCACGCTCAGCGTCCTGCTCGGCCCGACGCTATCAGGCAAGACCTCGATCATGCGGTTGCTCGCCGGCCTCGACAGGCCGACCACCGGCCGCGTGCTGGTCGACGGCAAGGACGTCACCGGCATCGACGTGCGCCAGCGCTCGGTCGCGATGGTCTATCAGCAGTTCATCAATTATCCCTCGCTGTCGGTCTATGAGAACATCGCCTCGCCCTTGCGCGTGCAGGGGCGGCCGCGCGAGGAGATCGACAAGCGCGTGGCGGATGCCGCAAAGCTGTTGCGGCTTGAGCCCTTTCTGAAGCGCACGCCGCTGCAATTGTCCGGCGGTCAGCAGCAGCGCACCGCGATTGCACGCGCACTGGTCAAGGGCGCGGACCTCGTGCTGCTTGACGAGCCGCTCGCCAATCTCGATTACAAGCTGCGCGAGGAATTGCGCACCGAACTGCCGCGCATCTTCGAGGCGTCAGGCGCGATCTTCGTCTACGCCACCACTGAGCCTTCGGAAGCGCTGCTACTCGGCGGCGACACCATCTGCATGTGGCAAGGCCGCGTGCTGCAGGCCGGCGCCAGCTCAAAAGTGTATCGGCAGCCCGAGACGCTGCGCGTCGCCCAAGTCTATTCCGATCCGCCGCTCAACATCGTCAATATCGAAAAGAAGAACGGCGCTGTGCACTATCCCGGCGGCATGCAGGCGCCGACCGCCGGACTCTATCTGGGCCTTGCCGATGGCGCCTATCGCGTCGGTTTCCGTGCGCACCAGCTCGAAGTCGGCCGCCACGCCACCGGCCGCCATACCTTCCGGGCGACCGTCACGGTGACCGAGATCACCGGCTCCGAAAGCTTTGTCCACCTGCAGCACGGTTCCGCCAACTGGGTCGCGGTGCTGCACGGCGTACATGAATATGAGCCCGGGCAGGCGCTCAACGCGGCGCTCAATCCGGACGATATCTTCGTGTTCGACTTGGCCGACCGCCTGGTCGCAGCCCCTGGCCGGAATTGAGGGAGATGGCGCATGGCCCGCATTGACCTCGTCGATCTCGCGCACTCCTACAGCGGCAATGACGCGCCGCCGGAATCCTTCGCGCTGAAGCCGGTGACGATGACCTGGCGGCAGGGCGGCGCCTATGCGCTGCTCGGCCCCTCCGGCTGCGGCAAGACCACGCTGCTCAATCTCATCTCAGGCATCGTGACGCCGTCGCGCGGACAGATCCTGTTCGACGGCAAGGACATCACGCCGCTTCCGACGCAGAAGCGCAACATCGCGCAGGTGTTCCAGTTCCCGGTCATCTACGACACCATGACGGTCGGCGAGAATCTGGCTTTTCCGCTGAAGAACCGCGGCGTGCCGAAGGCGGAGATATCAGCGCGCGTGAAGCGGATCGCCGAGCTGCTCGACCTTGCGCCCTACCTTAACCGCAAGGCGACGCGGCTCACCGCCGATGCCAAGCAGAAGATCTCGCTCGGCCGCGGATTGGTGCGATCCGACGTCGCCGCGATCCTGTTCGACGAGCCGCTGACCGTCATCGACCCCGAATTGAAATGGCAGTTGCGTTCGAAATTGAAGGCGCTGCACCGCGAGCTCGATCTCACGATGATCTATGTCACCCACGACCAGACCGAGGCGCTGACCTTCGCTGACACCGTCGTCGTCATGCATGACGGCCGCGTGGTGCAGAGCGGCTCGCCGGCCGAACTGTTCGATAAGCCCGCGCACACCTTTGTCGGCTATTTCATCGGCTCGCCCGGCATGAACATCGTGCCGGCTCACGTCGATGGACGCGAAGCGCGGATCGATGGCCACACCATCGGCCTGCACCGCAATTACGGCGTGCTGCCCGCGGACGCGAAAATCGAGATCGGGGTGCGGCCCGAATTCGTCGACATCGCGCCGCCCGCCTCCGGCCTGCTCGCGGCGACGATCGAGCGGATCGACGATCTCGGCCGCATCCGCTTTGCGCGGGTGCGCGTCGGCGATTCCAAATTCGCGGCACGTGTGCCGCCGGGATTTTCGGTGCCCGACAACAACGCTGGCCTCGTGTTCGATCCCGCGCATGTGCACGTCTATGCCGACAGCCGCCTGGTCGAGGGGGTTGCGTGATGGACAAGACGGTCAACCAGAAAGCCTGGTTCCTGGTTCTGCCGGTGTTCCTGGTGGTGGCGTTCTCCGCGATCATTCCGCTGATGACGGTCGTGAACTATTCGATGCAGGACACGTTCGGCAACAACCAGTTCTTCTGGAACGGCGTCGGCTGGTTCAAGGAATTGCTCGATCCCACGACCGACCTCGGCGAGCGCTTCTTCGCCTCGCTGTGGCGCAACCTGATCTTCTCCGCGATCATCCTCGCGATCGAGATCCCGCTTGGCATCGTGGTCGCGCTGTCGATGCCGCGCGAGGGCTGGACCGTCGCGGTCTGCCTCGTGATCCTGGCGCTGCCGCTGCTGATCCCGTTTAACGTGGTCGGCACCATCTGGCAGATCTTCGGCCGTCCCGACATCGGCCTGCTCGGCTACACGCTGAACAGCCTGGGTATCCCTTATAACTACGTTTCCAACGAGTTCGACGCCTGGGCGACCGTGATCGTGATGGACGTCTGGCACTGGACCAGCCTGGTGGCGCTGCTCTGCTACGCCGGCCTGAAGTCGATTCCCGATGCGTATTACCAGGCCGCCCAGATCGACGGCGCATCGCGCTGGGCAGTGTTCCGCGCGATCCAGTTGCCGAAGATGAACCGCGTGCTCCTGATCGCGGTGCTGCTCCGCTTCATGGACAGTTTCATGATCTATACCGAGCCGTTCGTCGTCACCGGCGGCGGGCCGGGCAATTCGACCACCTTCATCTCGATCGAGCTGGTCAAGATCGCGCTCGGCCAGTTCGATCTCGGCAAGGCCGCGGCGTTGTCGCTGGTCTACAACCTCATCATCCTGATCGTCTGCTGGGTATTCTACACCGTCATGACCAATGCCGGCGCCGAGCGCCCGCAAAAAGAGGGAGCTGTGTGATGGGCACGATTCCCGGGCGCCGCCTCATCATCTCGCTGTTCCTGATCTTCCTGTTGTTGCCGATCTACTGGCTCATCAACATGAGCTTCAAGACCAACAGCGAGATCGTCTCGACCATGACGCTGTGGCCGCACCAGCCGACGATCGAGAACTACATGCGCATCTTCACCGACGAAAGCTGGTATTCCGGCTACATCAACTCGCTGAAATATGTGATCATCAACACCGTGATCTCGATCTCGGTGGCGCTGCCCGCGGCTTACGCGTTCTCGCGCTATCGCTTCCTCGGCGACAAGCATCTGTTCTTCTGGCTGCTGTCGAACCGCATGGCGCCGGCCGCGGTCTTTGCGCTGCCGTTCTTCAATCTCTATTCGGCGATCGGCCTGTTCGATACGCCCTGGGCGGTGGCGCTGGCGCATTGCATCTTCAACGTTCCGCTCGCGGTCTGGATCCTCGAAGGCTTCGTCTCCAGCGTGCCGCGCGAGATCGACGAGACCGCGTTCCTCGACGGCTATTCCTTTCCGCGCTTCTTCATCAAGATCCTGGTGCCCTTGATCGCAAGCGGCATCGGCGTGGCCGCCTTCTTCTGCTTCATGTTCTCCTGGGTCGAGCTGCTGCTCGCGCGCACGCTTACCTCTGTCTATGCCAAGCCGATCTCCGCGGTGATGACGCGCACGGTTTCCGCTGCCGGCATGGATTGGGGCCTCTTGGCGGCCGCCGGCGCGCTCACCATCATCCCGGGCGCGCTCGTGATTTGGTTCGTCCGCAACTATATCGCGCGCGGCTTCGCGCTCGGCCGCGTGTAGGAGGCGCCCGATGGAAAGTATCGCATGGATGGCCTGGACGCTGCCGACGGCGATCTTCTTTGCGCTGCTCGGCATGACGCTGGCGCTGATGACCTGGCTCGCGGTCGCCTATCCCGAAGCCGAGCGCGTCGGCGTGCTCAGGATTCCGACCACGCGCGGCGATCGTCTCTTCATCTCGCTGGTGCTCGCCGCCGTCATCCATCTCGTCTGGATCGGGCTCGTCGGCGCCGACTTCATCACCACGCTGCCCATTGGGGAGGAGGGCGTCGAGGTTTCGAGCCTGTGGCTCGCCACACTGATTTCGCTTGCCACGGCCGTTGTGATTTTCCGCACCGTCTGAGGAAGTGAAGAAGAGCAGATCCGGGATCAACCCGGACCTGGATTTTAATTTGTCGCCATAACCGGAGGAACCGCCATGCGACACTTGAGAGGAAGGAACCTGACCAGGAGCCGTTGGCTCGCGATGACCAGCGCCGCCGCGCTGCTCGTGGCTGCCGCGGGCGTTGCCGCACCGGCGCGCGCCGACGACGCCGTCAACCAGAAATGGATCGACAGCGAATTCCAGCCTTCGACGATCTCGAAGGAAGACCAGATGAAGGAGCTGCAGTGGTTCGCCAAGGCGGCCGAGCCCTTCAAGGGCATGGAAATCAACATCGTGTCGGAAACCATTACGACGCATGAATATGAGGCGAAGACGCTCGCCAAGGCATTCAGCGAGATCACGGGCATCAAGCTCAAGCACGACACCATCCAGGAAGGCGACGTGGTCGAGAAGCTGCAGACCCAGATGCAGTCCGGCAAGAACGTCTATGACGGCTGGATCAACGACAGCGACCTGATCGGCACGCATTTCCGCTACGGCCAGACCATCGTGCTGTCGGACTACATGACCGGCGAGGGCAAGGACGTCACCGATCCCTATCTCGACGTCAACGACTTCATCGGCAAGTC
This sequence comes from Bradyrhizobium sp. Leo78, assembly GCF_059512425.1. NCBI lineage: Bacteria > Pseudomonadati > Pseudomonadota > Alphaproteobacteria > Hyphomicrobiales > Nitrobacteraceae > Bradyrhizobium > Bradyrhizobium sp. Leo78. The sequence continues at coordinate 7,011 of NZ_JCAMOT010000023.1, read as the reverse complement.
GTTCACGACGGCGCCGGACGGCAAGCTCTATCAGTTGCCCGACCAGCAGTTCGCCAACGTCTATTGGTTCCGCTACGACTGGTTCACCAACCCCGACTACAAGGCCAAGTTCAAAGCCAAGTATGGCTACGAGCTCGGCGTGCCCGTGAACTGGTCGGCGTATGAAGATATCGCCGAGTTCTTCACCAACGACATCAAGGAGATCAACGGCGTCAAGGTCTACGGCCATATGGACTATGGCAAGAAGGACCCCTCGCTCGGCTGGCGCTTCACCGACGCCTGGCTGTCGATGGCGGGCAATGGCGACAGGGGCATCCCGAACGGTCTGCCGGTCGACGAGTGGGGCATCCGCATGGAAGGCTGCCGCCCCGTTGGTTCGTCGGTCGAGCGCGGCGGCGACACCAATGGTCCGGCCGCCGTCTACTCGATCACCAAATATCTCGAGTGGCTCAAGAAGTATGCCCCGCCGCAGGCGCAGGGCATGACCTTCTCCGAATCGGGCCCGGTGCCGGCGCAGGGCAACATCGCCCAGCAGATCTTCTGGTACACCGCGTTCACCGCCGACATGGTGAAGCCCGGCATTCCCGTCATGAACGCAGACGGCACGCCGAAATGGCGCATGGCCCCGTCGCCGCACGGCTCGTACTGGAAGGAGGGCATGAAGCTCGGCTATCAGGATGCCGGCTCGCTGACGCTGTTGAAGTCGACGCCGGCGGACCGCCGCAAGGCAGCCTGGCTCTATCTGCAGTTCATCGTCTCCAAGACGGTGTCGTTGAAGAAGAGCCATGTCGGTCTCACCTTCATCCGCGAGTCCGATATCTGGGACAAGTCGTTCACCGAGCGCGCGCCCCAGCTCGGCGGCCTGATCGAGTTCTACCGTTCGCCCGCGCGCGTGCAGTGGACCCCGACCGGCAACAACGTGCCTGACTATCCGAAGCTCGCCCAGCTCTGGTGGCAGAACATCGGCGATGCGTCGTCGGGTGCGAAGACGCCGCAACAGGCGATGGACGCGCTCGCCGCGGCGCAGGACTCGGTGATGGAGCGGCTCGAGAAATCAGGCGTGCAGGGCGCCTGCGGCCCGAAGCTGAACAAGAAGGAGAAGCCGGAATACTGGTTCGCCAAGGCCGAGAAGGATGGCACCATCGCGCCGCAGCGCAAGCTCGCCAATGAGAAGCCGAAGGGCGAGACGGTCGACTACGACACGCTGATCAAGTCCTGGCCCGCCACCCCGCCGAAGCGCGCCGAAGCGAAGTGATCTCTTGCAACGCCGTCATGGCCGGGCTTGTCCCGGCCATCCACGCGTCGCCGCGCGTGTGGAAAGACGTGGATGCCCGGGACAAGCCCGGGCATGACGGAGAGAGACAAAAGGCCGGGAGCAATCCCGGCCTTTTTTTCTTACCTCGCCCCGCTTAGGGGAGAGGTCGGCGCGAAGCGTCGGGTGAGGGGGACTCTCCGCAAGTCCCGCCTGTGGAGGCAGCCCCTCACCCCAACCCTCTCCCCGCGAAGAGCGGGGCGAGGGAGCGTACTGCGCTTGCTTTACTGCGCCGCTTCCGCGGCCTCCAGCGTCGGATAGTCCGTGTATCCCTTCGCGCCGCCGCCGTAGAACGTGGCCTTGTCCCATTCGTTCAGCGCTGCGCCACTCTTCAGGCGCTCGACCAGGTCGGGATTGGAGATGAACAGCTTGCCGAACGCGATCAGGTCGGCGGCACCGGATTCCAGCACCTTGTTCGCCAGCGCGAAATCATAGCCGTTGTTCGCCACATATGCCTGCTTGAAGCGCTTGCGCAGCGACGCGTAGTCGAACGGCGCGACATCGCGCGGCCCACCGGTCGCGCCTTCGATGACGTGGATATAGACCAGCTTCAGCGCGTTGAGCCCATCGACGATGTAATCGAACAGCGGCTGCGGATTGGAGTCGGAGACGTCATTGGCTGGCGTCACCGGCGAGATGCGGATGCCGGTGCGCTCGGCGCCGACTTCCGCGGCAACTGCCTTGGAGACTTCCAGCATCAGCCGCGCGCGGTTCTCGATCGATCCGCCATAGGCGTCGGTGCGCTTGTTGGCGCCATCCTTGGCGAACTGGTCGAGCAGATAGCCGTTGGCGCCGTGGATCTCGACGCCGTCAAAACCGGCTTCGATCGCATTCGCCGCGCCGCGCCGGAAGTCTTCGATGATCCCAGGAATTTCGGCGAGCTCGAGCGCGCGGGGCTCGGACACGTCGGTAAAGCTGCCATTGACGAAGGTTTTGGTCTTGGCGCGGATCGCGGATGGCGCAACCGGCGCGCCGCCGTTCGGCTGTAGCAGGGTGTGGGAGATGCGGCCGACATGCCAGAGCTGGATGACAATGCGTCCGCCGCGCGCGTGCACGGCATCGGTAACCTTGCGCCATCCCGCAATCTGTTCCTTCGAATAGATGCCGGGCGTGTCCTGGTAGCCCTGGCCCTGCTGCGAGACCTGGCTCGCCTCGGTAATCAGAAGGCCGGCGGAGGCGCGCTGCGCGTAATAGTCGACCGCAAGCGGGCTCGGAACGAAGCTCGACGGTGCCGCCCGGTTGCGTGTCAACGGCGCCATCACCGCCCGATTGGGCAGCGTCAGCGGACCAAGCTTGAAGGGCTCGAACAGTTTGGAGGATTGGCTCATGGGGGCTTTCCGGAAATGAACGATACCCAACACTTGTGCATTGCGGCGATGGGCGCAATGCCCCAGTAGGATTTGTTCCAAATCAGGATGTGAGCAGCAAGAACGACCTCTTGAGCAGGTCCGTCACAGAGGCGGCATTTCCCGAAGCGGACTTACGTCCTAACGAACGGCCGGCATCGCCGCTTCCGTCGGCTGGATGCGCCCGCGCATCCGCGCCAGCAGGTCCGCGGTCGGCCAGGAATCCGCCGGCAGTCCATATTTGATCTGCATCGCCTTCACGGCGCTACGGCTCGCCTGTCCGAGCACGCCGTCGACCTTGCCGACATTGAAGCCGGCGCGCACCAGGAGCTGCTGCAATTCCTTGATCTCGTTGAACGGCAATTGCGCCACGGGACCCGAAGGCCGCAGCATCGGCGGGCTGCCTGCGATGCGGGACGCCAGATAGCCTGCGGTGGTCGAATAGATCAGCGAATTATTCCATTCGGTGTAGGCGGCGAAATTGGCATAGGCCAGGAACGCCGGCCCATTTCGTCCCATCGGTAACAGCAGCGATGCGGGCATGTCGTCATTCGCTAGTGGACGTCCATCTGGATAGGTCACGCCGAGCTGCGCCCATTTTGAACGCGACAGCTTGTTCGTGAGATCGGCCTGGTCCCACGGAAAGTTGGAAGCGGTCACGCGCACTTCCTGCAGCCACGGCTCGCCGCGCCGCCACTTCAATCCGTTGGCGATATAGTTCGCAGTCGATCCGATCACGTCGGGTCCGCTGCTCAGGAGGTTGCGATGGCCATCGCCGTCGTAGTCGACGGCATAGTTGAAATAGTGCGTCGGCAGGAATTGCGTCTGCCCGAGCTCGCCGGCCCAGGAGCCGACCATCTCATCGGCCGAAAGGTCGCCGCGGTCGATGATCTTCAAGGCTGCGATGGTCTCGTTCTGGAACATCTCCGAGCGCCGGCAATCATAGGCAAGCGACACCAGCGAAGGCAGCGTCGGCAGATTGCCCATGTTGGCGCCGAAGTCGCTCTCCAGTCCCCAGAACGCCGCGATCACCGCCGGCGGCACGCCGTACTCCTTCTCCGCGCGCGCGAACGCCGCTGCATAGGTCTTGATGCGCTGCTGTCCCTGCTGCATCCGATAGGGCGCGGCCATTCGCCCCGCGAACTCGGTGAAGATCTGCCCGAACACGCGCTGCCCGCGGTCGCGGTTGACGATGCCCTGGTTGTAGACGAGGTAGGGCGAGGCTTCCGCGATCGCCTGCTGCGACACGCCTTCGGACACTGCGCGCTGCTTGAGATCGGCAAGGAAGCGCTCGAAGCTCTGGCCATTGTGGCAAGCCGCCGCGCGTGAGGAGGGCACCGCCGCAGGCCGCGCAGCCGCCGGTGCCTGACGTGTGGGTGCCGGCAACAATTGCTGCGCGGAGGCCGCAGATGCCGCAATCATCGCGACGGCCGCGATCGCAAATCGGGTCTTGAACATCAGAACTCGCCGGTAGGGGATGGGCTTACGAAAGATAGTAATGATCTTACGTGAAGCTTTGTGCTCGGGCTATCCCTCACTCCACCGTCGTCCCGGGCTTGGCCCGGGACCCATAACCACAAACGTGCATTGTTGTGCTAGGGTGCGGCTGCTTGCGCGCGCCACAACGACCATTTGGGGCTATGGGTCCCGGCCTTCGCCGGGACGACGTGGGAGGAAGCCTGCTTGTTTCCGCCCGCCCGCGTCGCCCCGACGCACCTTTCGCCACTTGCGGCGGCGATGGGCAAGTTCCTAACTAAGGTGCGCCTGCAACAGTGGTTTTTCCGCAAGGACGCAGGGGAAACGACGATGAACTATTTCAAGACAGCTCTTCTGCTGGCCGGTCTCACCGCCCTGTTCATGGGGATCGGCTATCTCATCGGCGGCGCCAGCGGCGCGATGATCGCGCTGGTGGTTGCGGCCGCGACCAATCTATTCACCTACTGGAATTCCGACCGCATGGTGCTCAGGATGTACGGCGCCCATGAGGTCGATGCGCGCACCGCGCCCGAGCTTGTCGGCCTTGTCGCCGAGCTCGCGAGCCGCGCCGGCCTGCCGATGCCGCGCGTGTTCGTGATGGACGAGGCGCAACCCAACGCTTTTGCCACCGGCCGCAACTCGCAGAATGCCGCGGTCGCCGTCACCGCCGGCATCATGCAGCAGCTCAGCCGAGAGGAGCTCGCCGGCGTGATCGCGCACGAGCTTGCGCATATCAAGAACCACGACACGCTCTTGATGACGATCACCGCCACCATCGCCGGCGCGATCTCGATGCTGGCGCAATTCGGCATGTTCTTCGGCGGCCACCGCAACAGCAACAGCGGTCCAGGCGTCGTCGGCTCGATCGCGCTGATGATCCTGGGGCCGCTCGGAGCCATGCTGGTGCAGACGGCGATCAGCCGCACCCGGGAATATGCCGCCGACAATCTCGGCGCGCGTATAGTCGGCCAGCCGATGTGGCTCGCTTCCGCGCTGATGAAGATCGAGAATGCCGCGCACCAGGTGCCGAACTTCGAGGCCGAGCGCAATCCGGCGACCGCGCATATGTTCATCATCAATCCGTTGTCGGGCCATGGCGTCGACAATCTCTTCTCCACCCACCCGTCGACCGAGAACCGCGTCGCGGCGCTGCAGCAGCTCGCCGCCGAGCTCGGCGGCGGTGCTGCACCTACCGCCGGCGCGCGCTATCCTTCCCGCAGCCCATGGGGCGGCGCATCCACCTCGCGTGGACCGTGGGGCTAGTCGAGAATTTGTAGGGCAGGTTAGCGAAGCGTAACCTGCCATCGCGTAGCGCGCCGGCGCAAGACGTAACCCGCCCTACGAATTGGAGGTGCCGGATGCAGCGCGCGCTGATCATCCTCGGACTCCTGCTCCTCGCCGCCGGGCTGCTGTGGCCGGTGATCGGCAAGCTTGGGCTCGGCCGGTTGCCTGGTGACATCCATGTCGAGGGATCAAACTATTCGTTCTATTTTCCACTGATGACGTCGCTATTGCTCAGCGTCGTGCTGAGCGTGATCATCTGGCTCGTCAATCGCTAGAGCGTTTTCGAGCGAAGTGGACACCGGTTCGCGTTAAGAAAACGCGTCAAAACAAGAATCTAGAGCGGCGGTTCCCTTGGATCCTGCCGCCCACGGCCCCGTTTCTGCCGAAAATACGGCGGATTGGCGCAGTGCAATCGGCCGCGCTGGTGCTACACTCGTAAAAGCAGAGGATCACGCTGGAAACAAGCATGGCCTTGTTTGGTTGGGGCAGAGAGGTGCCGTCAGAAGAGGTCCTGGACGCCAGGGCCGGCGCGGATGCCTTGTTGCAGGCGCTGGACAAGGTGGTCGCGACATATCTCGAAAAGGCCGATCACGGCGATCTCGTCTATCCCGCCTGTAAGCGCAAATCGAATGATGCGAGCGCCAGCCCGCGCGAAATCTGGCGCCACACGCGGCTGGAAGGGATGCGCTATCTGACCATGATTCCGGGACGCGACTCCGCGCTGCTGACGGAGCCATCGCGCCAGGCCGAGATGATCGACGGCTTCCTGCGCCAGCAGCCGCACGAGGACACGGTGATCGATTTCACCGGACGCGCGGTCGACGATGTCGCGATTGCGATCGTCGCCGGGCTGAACTGGCTGAACCATTGCGCGCAGCTCGCCAAGGTCGATCGCGCGAAGTCGTCGGGCACCTTGCGCAACTTCCGCAAAGTCGTGACGGTCGCCCAGCAATGGTGGGGCATGGAAGGCGCCGAGGCCCGCTGCAGGAACATGCAGCAGGCGCGCGAACTGCCGCCCTTGATGCTCAATCTGGTCTGGCTCGAATGCACCCATCTCGCCAAGGACATCACCGCCGCTGCGGTGTTTGGTGCGGCCGGCGAAGCAAGCGATGCATCGACGCGCTTCGAGGCTGCACTCGATCCGGATGAACCGGTCAGGTGAGGCGCATTACTCTCTCCGTCACTCCGGGGCGCGCGAAGCGCGAGCCCGGAATCCATTTCTCCGCCAGCGCATGCCGCCCGATGGATTCCGGGCTCGTCCTTCGGACGCCCCGGAATGACTGAGGGGACGCATTGCGCAACCCTCTCCTCCGTCATGGCCGGGCTTGACCCGGCCATCCACGTTGTCTCGGGCGCGAAGGACGTGGATGCCCGGGACCCGGCTACGCCGAGCACTCTAATGTCAGTCCGGCGAAGCGATAGCGAAGAGGGGCAAGCCCCGGGCATGACGGCGTCGTATCATTCGCGCGATTTTCCTTAATCCAATCAACGTGATTTGCCTCGTCCAGCCCAGCAACGAAAAACATTCCGCTTCCGCCGTCGGGCAAATCAGTGATTTAACTCCGCGCGTCTCACGGCAGATGAGGGGCGGGT
>NZ_JCAMOT010000022.1:0-152522 GCF_059512425.1 Bradyrhizobium sp. Leo78 | reverse complement strand
CCAGCCAGCATGGTGAATCAGAAACTCACTGATTTGGGAATCCCAAATCGATTCAACTTAACCCCATCCCGCTTTAGGCGGCGCGCCGTTCGATAGTCTGAGCCATGCGCTTCGCGCTATCGTCAGCCGCCTTGAGCGACATGTCGGCCATTCGTCGGCCGCATCCCACAGCGTTCTCCACGGTTTCTCGCAGAAAATCACTTTGGACAGCGAGAACATCCTGAGGAGTACGGCAGCGCCACAATTCGTTCATGCGGTTCATACTGCACTCCATTTGGTGCCGGACGAACGCCAGATACTCTTGCGACATCCCGCTCATCCCTTTGGCAATTGCGGTGGTGGACTGAAGGACGCTGGCGGCGCTGTGAGCCGACCTTTCGGTTGCACGTTGTGCTTCCTCCGATAGTCCAAGTGCACCACCAAATTGATCGGTGGAGCGGCCCATGACCGCTGTCGTCATATCCAGGCCGAACCGCAGGGCGCTCTGTACCGCCTCGGCATTTTGGCGCAGCAGATCGGTGCTCGCCCGAGCCATCTCTTGGCTGGCCTCAGCCGCGGTTTCTCCAATCCGTCTGGTCTGTTCAGCAGTTCTCTCGCTGACGCGCCGAACTGCATCCTCGGCGGCTTGAGTAGACTTATCCTCTGGACGTGGATTTGCCATCTGTTGCCTCCTCGTTATTGATTGTAGTTGGATATTGCAGTCGGGATTCCCGTGCGACTGGATCGCTGAACAGCGGGCGAATCCTTCGCAACCAAACGCGGTGAGTTTACAACCGTTCCGGCATTTCTTGAGCTTTTGGGATGCTGTATAGGCGCCGGCTCCAAACTCGATTTCTGCGGCCTGGAACTCGGGCAGCCAGCTGCTCATCAAGCCGGGGCGTACATTGGATGATATCCGAGTTAGGTCAGGAATGCTCTCCTGACGGATGTCGCGCTCGGCACAGCGTTCCCCTGCTCTAGATCTCCCGCGCGTCGCGGCGGCGGTAGACCAATAGCATCAAGGGCGCGAGCTTTCGCAGCAGTCCATGCGCAGCAATCGGCCGCGCGTCGGTGAACGGCAGCGCCAAGTCTTTCACCGCTACGCCTTGCACCGCCTTTGCAAACTCGGCGCCAATCGCAATCGTCAGCGCCACTGCGCGGCCGTTGCAGCCGGTCCAGCCATAGGCGTCGGGGCCGAGCTGGTGGAAGCGCGGCAGGAAATCGGTGGTCATGCCGACATAGCCGTTCCAGACGTGATCGAAGGAGATTTCGCCGATCTGCGGCCACAAGCGTTGCAGCCGTTCGGCCACCCTCGCCTTCAGCCGCGCGGCCTTGTCGCCTGGGCCGATCACGGCGCCACCAGTCACGAGCCGGTTGCGCGCGTCGTAGCGCGCGAAATAGAGCTCGCCATGGGTATCCGACATCGCCTGCCGTCCTGGGATGATGGACTTGCGAACGTTGTCCGACAATGGCTGCGTCGCCATCTGCCAGGACAGCACCGGCATCACCTCGGTCGCGATCTCCGGCACCAATGATTTCACGATCTCCCCGCTATAGGCATTGGTCGCGACCACCAGCGCGCGGCCCGAGATCTCACCTTTGGCGGTTTTCACCACCCAGCGGTTATTCCTCCGCTCGAAACTCTCGACCGGAGAGCGCGCATAGATGCGTCCGCCGAGATCAAGCACGGCGCGCGCGAGCCCCCGCGCCAGCGCCAGCGGATTGATGTGGCCGCCGCTTCTGTTCCAGAAGCCGCCATACCACGCATCCGAGCCCAGCATGTCGCGGACCTGATCGCGTGACAGCAATTCGACCGGCGCGCCGAATTTCGACCATTGCCGCACCCGCCGCTCGGCGATCTTGATGCGGCCGGGCGAATGCACCGGCTGCACCCAGCCGGCCTGCTCCTGCTCGGCTTCGATGCGGTATTTCGCGACGGTGTCAAACAGCGTCGAGGCGCTGTCGCGCAAGAGGCCGACAAAGCGCTCGCCGGCTGCGCGATGCTTGGCGACGATGTCCTCCGGATCGGGCCGCGACAAGGTCGGGATCACCTGGCCGTTGTTGCGCCCCGAGGCGCCCCAGCCCGGCTCCATCGCCTCGACGACAGCCACGTCCACGCCGGCCTCGCGCAAATGCAGCGCGGTCGACAGCCCCGCGAAACCGCCACCGATCACGACCACGTCGGCCTGCCGGGCGCCGGTCAATTCGGGCAGATCAGGCCCCGCGGGCGTCACTGCCGCCCATAGGGAATCGGGCCAGCGGACATCTGTTCTTTCCATCATCAATCTCTTCACGATCGTTGCTCGGCGGCCAATGGGAACGTCGGCTTGCGGGCGCCGGATCGATCTGTTTAGTGTAGTACGCCATCTATCCATGCCGGGGAAACAACAGAGTGTCACTCAGGAACGTCATCGGAATCGATCACGCCGTGATCATGGTGAAGGATCTCGACCGGGCTGCCGACAACTGGAAGCATCTCGGCTTCACCGTTTCGCCGCGCGGCACCCATAGCGCGCATATGGGATCCGGCAACTACACCATCATGCTCGACCCCGACTATATCGAGCTGCTCGGCGTGCTCACCCCGACCGAGCACAATGCGCCGGCGCGGGCATTCCTGGAGCAGCGCGGCGAAGGCATCGAGCGCATCGCATTCACCGCGGTCGATTCGGCTGCGGGTGCCGAGGAGATCCGCGCGCGTGGTTACGCGCCGATCGGCCCGACTGATTTCGAGCGGCCGGTGACGATGCCTGATGGCTCGCTGGCGGCGGCCAAATTCCGCACCTTCCAATGGCCGACCGCGGAGGCGCCGGGCAGCGTGCGCATCTTCGCCTGTCAGCACAAGACCCGCGAGACGGTGTGGATCCCCGAATTGATGACGCATGCCAACGGCGCGAAACGCCTGAGGCAGGTGCTCATCGTAACACCCGAGCCGGCCAAGGACGCTGCGCATCTGTCCGAGATGATCGATGTCGCAACAAGGAACGAAGCCGATGGCGCCGTCACTGTCCCCTCGGGCTCGGACCGCGCGGACTTCGTGTTCGCGACAAAGGACCAACTCGGCAAACGCTATCCCGGCGTCTCGCTGGCCGCGCTGCCCGAACGCGGCGGCGCCGGCCTGGTGATCGCGGCCGATGTTAGTGCAGCGGAGAAGACGCTGGGCGCGACCGGCGTGCACAGTGCAGGCGCGATCTGCGTACCGCCGGCGGCGGGCAACGGCACGTTGCTTGCTTTCGTCAAGGCATAAACGACCGGCTTCACACGCTACAATTGTAGTGCATTGTCGCACACATTAGGGCTAGGCAGCCCGCTCGCAAACGTTAGTATCTCTCCCAAACAAAAAACGAGCAGGGAGAGAAATATGACGGATCACCAGATCTCGCGCCGGCAGCTTTTGGCCGGCACGGCTGCGGCCGGCGCGCTCAGCCTCACCGGGTTTCCGGCGCGCGCCGACATCGACTGGAAGAAATATAACGGCACCAAGCTCGAGGTGATCCTCGCCAAGGGGCCGCGCGGCGACAATCTGCAAAAATACATCAAGGAATTCACCGCGCTCACCGGCATCCAGGTCGAGTCCGAGCAGATCCCTGAGCAGCAGCAGCGCCAGAAATGCGTCATCGAGCTCGCCTCGGGCAAGCCGAGCTTCGACGTTGTGCATCTGAGCTATCATGTGCAGAAGCGGCAGTTCGAGAAGGCCGGCTGGCTCGCCGATCTCTCCGGCTACTTGAAGGACCCGAATTTCACGCCGCCCGACCTCGTCGAAAGCGACTTCTCCGCCGCCGGACAGCAATACGCCAAGAACGACAAGGGCCAGATGCTGTCGCTACCATGGTCGGTCGACTATTTCATCCTTTATTACAACAAGGAGTTGTTCCAGAAGAAAGGCGTCGAAGTGCCGAAGACGCTGGACGAGATGGTGGTGGCCGCCGAGAAGCTCACCGACCCCAAGGAAGGCACTTTTGGCTTTGTCGGCCGCGGCCTGCGCAACGCCAACATGGCGATGTGGACCAACTTCTACCTCAACTATGGCGGCGAATTCCTCGACAGCAAGGGCAACATCCTGACCGACGGCCCCGAGGCAATCGAAGCGACCAAGCTTTACCAGCGGCTATTGACCAAATCGGCGCCCCCCGGCGTCGCCGGCTTCAACTGGATGGAGTCGATGGCCTCGTTCACGCAAGGCCGATCCGCGATGTGGATCGACGCCGACGGCTGGGCGCCGCCGCTGGAAGACCCAACCGCCTCGCGCGTCGTCGGTAAGGTCGGCTACGCCCTCGTGCCCGCCGGCCCCAAGGGCGCGTTTTCCTCGACCTATGGCGACGGCATCGGCATCGCCGCGGCGAGCAAGAACAAGGAAGCCGCCTACCTCTTGTGCCAATGGGTCATCTCCAGGACGCAAGCCGCGCGACTGTTGCAGGCCGGCGGCGGCGTGCCGTTCCGCAATTCGATCGTGAACGACCCTGATGTCGCGAAAGGCGTGAAGACCCAGGAATGGCTGAAGTCGGTCGTCGACTCCGCCAAGATCAGCAAGCTCGGACTGCCCGTCATCATCCCCGTCGCTGAATTCCGCGACATCGTCGGCGCGGCGCTCACCGCGACGCTCTCGGGCGCCGATCCTGCAACGGAGTTGAAGAAGGCGCACGAGCAATTCCGGCCCATCCTGGAACGCAGCGAAAAAGCGTGAGCACGATAACCGAGACGACTCCGGCCGCGGCGGACACCTCCGCCGCACCGGAGCAGGAATGGCATCGCCCCACCTACTGGCCTTTCGTGCTGCCGGCGCTCATCGTCGTACTGGCCGTGATCGTGTTTCCCTGGCTGTTCACGATCTGGATGAGCTTCAACGAGTGGAAGGTCGGCTCGCCCACCACCTTCGTCGGCTTTGCCAATTATCTGCGCTTGCCGAACGATCCGCGTTTCGTCGAGGCGGTCGGACACACCATCATCTACACCGCGCTGTCGGTGATATTGCCGCTGATCTTCGGCACGCTCGCGGCCGTGGTGTTCCACCAGCGCTTTGCCGGGCGCGGCTTCCTGCGCGGCGTCTTCATCATGCCGATGATGGCGACGCCTGTGGCGATCGCGCTGGTCTGGACCATGATGTTCCACCCGCAGCTCGGCGTGCTCAACTATCTGTTGTCGCTGGTCGGCCTGCCGCCCCAGCTCTGGGTGTTCAATCCCGCGACCGTCATTCCATCGCTGGTGCTGGTCGAGACCTGGCAATGGACGCCGCTGGTGATGCTGATCGTGCTCGGTGGCCTCGCCGCGATCCCGACCGAGCCCTATGAGAGCGCGGAGATCGACGGCGCCGGCTTCTGGCAGATGTTCCGCTACATCACGCTGCCGCTGATCATGCCGTTCCTGTTCATCGCTGGGATGATCCGCATGATCGACGCGGTGAAGAGTTTCGACATCATCTTCGCGATCACGCAAGGCGGCCCCGGCTCTGCCTCGGAGACCATCAATCTCTATCTCTACAGCGTCGCCTTCGTGTATTACGATTTGGGCTACGGATCGGCGATCGCGGTCGTGTTCTTCCTCTTGATCGTGCTGCTGGCTGCGGTGCTGCTCTACTTGCGCAAGCGGATGCTGTGGACCGAGATCGGAGGCGGCGCATGAGCCCGCGCCAACTGCTGGGCCAGATTGGCCTCTGGTTCTCGGTGTTCGTGATCGTGTCGCCGGCGATCCTGTTCTTCCTCTGGATGATCTCGCTGTCGCTGAAGTACGAGATCGACAACGCCGCCTATCCGCCGGTGTTCATCCCCGAGCAGTTCGCCTGGAAGAACTATACCGACGTGCTCGCCTCCAACCGCTTCTTGACCTATTTCTTCAACAGCCTGATCGTGACCGGCGGCGCGACGCTGCTGGCGATGCTGGTCGGCGTGCCCGCCGGCTACGGCATCGCGCGGATGGCGGCGCATAAGTCGGCGATCGTGATCCTGATCGCGCGCATCACGCCGGGGCTGTCGTATCTGATCCCGCTGTTTCTGCTGTTTCAGTGGCTGGGACTGCTCGGCACGCTGGTGCCGCAGATCATCATCCATCTCGTGGTCACCGTGCCGATCGTGATCTGGATCATGATCGGCTATTTCGAGACAACGCCGCTGGAACTCGAGGAAGCCGCACGGATCGATGGCGCCACGCGCTGGCAGGTGTTCCGTCACGTCGCGCTGCCGATCGCGCGCCCCGGACTTGCCGTTGCCTTCATCCTTGCGGTGATCTTCTCCTGGAACAATTTCGTGTTCGGCATCGTGCTGGCGGGACGCGAGACGCGCACGTTACCGGTTGCCGTCTACAACATGATCTCGTTCGACCAGTTGAGCTGGGGCCCGCTCGCCGCCGCGGCGCTGCTCGTGACCTTCCCGGTGCTGCTGCTCACGGTGTTCGCCCAGCGCCAGATCGTCGCCGGGCTTACTGCGGGTGCTGTGAAGGGTGGATGACTTCGTGGCCGCGCCGCCGCTACATCCCCTCATCCTGAGGAGCGGCCTCTTGGCCGCGTCTCGAAGGATGAGGCCACAGGCGGGGCCTCATGGTTCGAGACGCGCTACGCGCTCCTCACCATGAGGGTCAGCCAATCTTCAAGGCCTCCAATACTGCCGCTGAGCTCGCGACCCAGCCGAAGATTCCGCCCTGGGCCTTGATCATCTTCAGGCCCATCTCGTGAAATTCGGGAAAGTAGGATGCGCAGCCGTCGGAGATGACGACACAGCGATAGCCGCGGTCATTGGCCTCGCGCACGGTGGTGTTGACGCAGACTTCGGTGGTGACGCCACACACCAAGAGATTATCGATACCGTATTTCTGCAGCACATCGCCCATCTCGGTCGCGTAGAACGCGCCCTTGCCGGGCTTGTCGATCACGATCTCGCTGTCGAGCGGATAGAGCTCGGGGATGATGTCGTGGCCGGCCTCGCCGCGGATGAGGATGCGGCCCATCGGACCGGGATCGCCGATGCGCAAGGATGGCGCGCCACGCTCGACCTTGGCGGGCGGCGCGTCGGAAAGGTCGGGCAGATGCCCTTCGCGGGTATGGATCACCAGCATGCCGGCATCGCGTGCCGCCGACAGCAACGCGCCGATCGGCTTCACGGCGCGCGCAAGCCGGCTGACGTCATTGCCGAGCGTTTCACCGAAGCCGCCGGGCTCCATGAAATCGCGCTGCATGTCGATGATGACGAGCGCGGTCTTGGTCCAGTCGAGCGCGATCGGCTCCGGCTCCGCGACGATCTTCCCCAATGGATCGCTTGAGTTCGCCATGACGTACTCACCCCGAACAAGAGAATTCTTGATCGGGGAATAAGCAAACGCCGTGCCATTGTGTACAATTCGAGATCGCACGCCCGCCGGACGCGCTCTCATCTGAAGAGATGGACGAGCCCGATGCTGATGGCGAGCAGCACCAACAGCGACAGCGTGACCGCGGCTGTCACGCGTCCTCCGACGGTGGCGATGACGCGGATATCAACGCCGAGGCCAAGGGCCGCCATCGACAGGACGGTGAGCAGGACCGCCGCCTTTGTCACCAAGGGGACCACGGCATCCGGAACGAGTTCGAACGATCGGAGCGCAGCAAGGATCAGAAAGCCGATGATGAACCAGGGCACGAGTTTGAACGGACTGATCGATGCCGCCTTCTCGTTCGTGCGGCGGCTGGCAACAAATATCGAAAGGCCGATCACGATTGGTCCCAGCATCAGCACGCGCACCAGTTTCACCAGCGTCCCGATCTGCGTGCTGACAATGCCGGCAGGCACGGTGGCGGCAAGCACCTGGGGAACGGCATAGACGGTAAGTCCGGCCAGGATGCCGTATTGCGTCGCCGTCAATCCCAGGAGCGGGATCAGCAAGGGCAATCCCAGTACCATCAGCACGCCGAGAATGGCCGTAAATGAGATCGACGAGGCGATGTCGTCGCTGTGGGCGTCGATCACGGGGGCAACGGCCGCGATTGCCGAATTCCCGCAGATGGAATTGCCGCAGGCGATCAGGATCGACAGCTTGGTGGGCAGGCCCAGCATGCGGCTGACCCCAAAACTGAGCGCCAGCATGATCGCGACCGTCCCCGCGATCGCGCCGATCAGGGCAAGGCCGGACGCCGCGATCGCGGCGAAGCTGATCGAAGCCCCCAGCAGCACGACGGCGACTTCGAGCAGTTGTTTGGCGCTGAAGGCGATCCCGGAGCGCCATCGCTCGGACGGATTCCAGGCGGTGCGGATCGCCATTCCCAGGAGGATCGCAATCACCAGGGCTTCGACATAGGGATGGTCGAAGGCCCGTTCCTCCAGGTGCTGGACGCCAACCGCGACGAACGTGATCACGCCGCACAGCGCGATGCCAGGAAGAAGGCCAAATGTGCGGGCGACGGTACTGGGGCGCCCCGCTGTTTTCTTGATGCTGTTGGTATTGTCCGCCACGGTGGCACTCCCTATCGGGGAATAATTTATGCGCCTACCGTGATGTTTTGGCTAATATATTCTCCGATGTCCCCAGTCACGAGAAGTTATATTCCGTAACAAGGATAGCCCGGACTGACGCGTCCGGTCATGGTGCCCATGGCGGGCGGCGCGGGGCTTTCGGCTATACGAAGGAGAGTGACCGGATCTGAGGTCAGAGGGCTGCGAACAGGCCCTGCGCCCAGGCAACGGCGCGGTCGAAATTGAAGACGCCAGCCTCAAAATAGGCGGCGCGGGCGATCACGATGCCGGCAACGAGCAGCCAGAACGCGCTGGTGCCGGCACGCAGCAGCCAGGAGGACGCACGTCCAGGGGCGCGAACGCTCTCAGCCGTCATCGGCTCGCCAAACGCATCAAATCCGGGATTGCTCATGGCCGCTTCCATTGAAACCGACCTCAAATGTCGTCAATTGCAGCCAGGAAGCAATGGTAGCGAAATGTCTTTTGCGGCAGCGACTTGGAAGCGCGTTCCCCGACGCCGGCTCAGGGAAGAATTTTTATCCCCGCAGCTCCAAATCGTGCGGAAATGGCCGCCGAAGCTACCCAGCCTGCGCCAGCACGGCCGGCCTCAGGGACCTCAGACCGTACCGACAACACCCTCGACCAGATAGTCGGTCGTCTCCAATGCGGGATCATAGAGCCCGGTGTCCTTGGAGGTGATGACCTTGCCGGTATTGCTCTTCACGCCGGCGACGAAGATCGGCTTGCCGGCCTTCAGCTCGGCGATCGCGGCGGTGGCGGCATTGCGGCCGGCTTCGCTGCAGCCGGCGCCGAACGGGGAGCTCACCACCATGTCCTTGTCGTAGCCGCCGATCACCATGTTCGGCAACTTCTCGCCCTTGGCGATCATGCCGGCAAAGCTCTTGTAGACCGTCTCCCACTTCAACTCAGCGCCGGTGATAAAGCCCTTGGGCGCGAGATCCGCCTGGTTGGCGTTGTGGCCGCAGCTCTTCACGCCGCGCTTCTCGGCGGTCTCGATCACCACCTTGGGGCTGTCGATGTGGCAGGCGATGATGTCGCAGCCGGCATCGACCAGCGCGTTGGCCGCTTCCGCCTCGCGTACCGGCAGCGCCCAGTCGCCGGTGATGATGAGCTGCACGGTGACATCGGGATTAACCTTGCGCGCGCCGAGCATGAACGAGTTGACGTTGCGGAGCACCAGGGGGATCGGCTTTGCGGCGATATAGCCGATCTTGTTGGCCTTGGTGGATAGGCCGGCGGCAATGCCGTTCACGTAATGGCCCTGGTCGAGATAGCAGAAGTAGCCGCCGGCATTGGCGGGATGCTTGTCGGCCTGCCAGAGCGAGGTCGGATGGCGGAATTCGACCTTCGGATATTTCTTCGCCGCATCGACCATGAACGGGTTGAAGTAGCCGAACGACGTCGGGAACAGCAGCGTCGCACCGTCGATGTTGATCATCGACTCCATGGTTTTCGCAACCGCCACGGTCTCCGGCACGTTCTCTTCTTCGACGACCTTCACGCCCGGCACATCCTTGAGCGCCTTGGCGGCGACCGCGTGGGCCTGGTTCCAGCCATAGTCCTGGCGAGAGCCGACATAGATGATGCCGACCGTGAGCTCAGCGGCGCGCGCCGGCTGGCCGAGCGCGGAGAAAACGAGGGGACTTGCGGCGGCTCCAGCGAGAAAGCTTCGGCGGGAAAGCGGAGGCGTGGTCATTGATACTCTCCTTGATCGCCGAACCATTGGTGCGGCTGTGACACTGGTGATGAAATCCCGTCCCCGGTCACTTCGCGGCTCGTGCCTTCCGCCGCGGCAGCCGGGCGATCTTTGATCCGTTGCCGGCGTCCGCCGTCTCCGTGTAGCGGGACAGCACCGCGCCGAGATCGAATTGCGCATCGCGATCCTGATCGAGCAGCGCCCGGTGCTCGACCGCGCCGAGGTGATGATCCATCAGCTCGATCGCCGCTTCGGCATTGCGGCTGCGCAGCGCGGCCACGATCTCGCGGTGTTCGTTGACGGCGCAGTCGGCGGAATGCGGCCGGCCGTAAAGCGCCAGGATCAACGAGCAGCGCGATACCACTTCGCCGAGATAGCGGCGGAACAGACTGTTGCCCGCGAGCTCGCCAAGCTTGACATGGAATTCGCCGGCGAGGCGGATGGAGACTCTCGCTTCGCCAGCCTTGCGCGCAGCTTCTTCCTTGCGGACATGCCCTTCGAGCTCGGCGCCGAATTCCGGCCGCCAGCGCGCGATCACCAGCCGCACCACTTCGCGTTCGAGCGTGCGGCGGACCTCGAAGACTTCCCTCGCCTCCTCCAGCGTCGGCTTGGCCGTGGTGGCGGTGCGCCGCGGCGGCGCATCGACCAGACCTTCCGATTGAAGCTGCGCCAAGGCTGCGCGCACCAGCGTGCGGCTCATGTGAAACTGAGCACCGAGCTCGTCCTCCGGGAGCTTCGTGCCCGGCGGCAACGCCTGCTCGATGATCGCCTGGCGCAGCGCCTGGCAGGCAACATCAACGCGGGTCGATTTCTTGCTCATCCGAAATCCGCATGCGCCGTCGGACGAGAATGCGTCCGCGATTGCGCATACGATAGTTCGGCATTTCGTACACAGGATGCGGCAATATTGGTCGATGCGCTCGAATAAACGGCAGCACGACGCTCAAAGTTTGCGCTTCGAATGCGCGGCAAAACGCAGGATAACTGCAGCTCGATATCCGATTGGGTGTAATTCTGTATACAGGATTTTACTATCTCGGATCGCTGCGGAGGGAATGCCATGAAGGAAACAGTCGTTAAGTTACGATTGAACCAGCAACAGCTTGAACTGATGGACCGCACCATCGCGCAGGGTGTGGCGCCTGATCGCGCGGCGCTGGTCCGTCTCGCGCTGCGCGAATACGCCGCCAACCGGAAGGCCGAGACCGCGAGAAGCTCGCGATGACCACGCGCAAGATCATATCGGAATGGCTACTCGAGCCGGGCACCGGCAAGGCGATCGAATTGTTGAAGGGGCAGATCCTGCGCATCGAGCAGGTCGAAGGCGGCCAGTGCGCCGACTTCAACTGCTTCAACCTGCATGACTACAAGGAGTTCATGCATTGCGGCCGCACCCGCACCGTGCACGGCTTTCATCCGACCAAAGGCACCTTCATGTGGTCGGCGCCGCCACGCGAGCGCGCGATGCTCTATATTCTGGAGGACACCGTCGGCCGCAATGACGTGCTGTTCCCGCGCTGCAGCGCCTATGTCTATGAAGCGGCCTACGGCTTTGCCGTTCACACCAATTGCCACGACATCCAGGCGGAAGCGCAGCGCGAATATGGGCTGACGCCCGACGACGTGCACGATTCCTTCAACCTGTTCATGTGCACCGGCGTCGACGCCGACGGCCATGCCTACATGACCCGTCAGACCACCAAGCCCGGCGACTATGTAGACCTGCTGGCACTGATGGATGTGCTGGCGGTCCCCAATGTCTGCGGCGCCGACGTGATGAAGACCAGCAACTTTGCGTTGAAGCCGCTGAAGCTCACGGTGTTCGAGGCGACCGAAGCCGATCTCGCCAACGTGCCGAAGACGCCCGTGCTCGCGAGCCAGCGAACGCCCAAGGATTTCAGGAACCCGATCATCAAGAGCGACCGCGCCTTGCGGCGGGATCCCGACTACAAGCCGGAGTTTCCGAACACGCCGATCGTGCTCACCGAACTTCCGATCACACTGACCGCGGAGGAAATCGCGATGTTCGACGCGGTCAAACTCACCGACATCTACGGTGATGACGACGCGGCGGCGTTGCGCGACATCCTGTTCTCCTGGTGGGAAGAGCGCTTCCTGCAGGCGCATGCCGGGGCGCCGGCGATCGAGGCCTGAGCGATGGACGCGATCCCGGCTCCGGACGAAGTCACCTTCGACTTCCGCAAATTGTCGGCGCGCGAGCGCTACAAACTGATGATCGGCACTGTGGTGCCGCGGCCGATCGCGCTGGTAACGACAGTCGATCCAATGGGGCGCATCAATGCCGCGCCGTTCAGTTTCTTCAACTGCCTCTCCGCGGACCCGCCGATCCTCGCGCTCGGGGTGGAAAACCATCCCGATATGTCGTTCAAGGACACCGCACTGAACATCCGCCTGACCGAAGTCTTCACCGTTAACATCGTCGCGCACGCGATTGCGGAAGCGATGCATGTCTGCGCAGTGCCGTTTGCGGCCGGCCACGACGAGCTCAGGGCCGCGGGGTTGACGGCGATGCCGGGCACTGCTGTGGCCTCGCCCTGGATCAAGGAGGCTCCCGCTGCCTTCGAATGCCGCCGCCATGTCACGCTGGAACTGGGAAAATCTCGCCAGATCATTCTCGGCGAGATTGTCTTTGCACATTATCAGCGCGAGGTGATCGATGCCGAGCGCCTGTACATCGATCCGGCCAGACTCGACGCGATCGCACGTCTTGGCGGCAACACCTGCGCCACCATCCGCGACCGCTTCGAGATGCTGACGCCGACGATGGAGGAATTCGAGGCAATGGCGGCGCCTGAAAAATAGTCTTTCGATGCAAACAGAAATCGGATTTTCTTCGCTTAATCCCAGAAACGACCAGCACTGAACAGGGAGTTCGACATGAACGGACTTGGCGGCCTCAATAAATCACCCAACGGCGTCGTGATCGGGCTTGTTCAACTGCAATTGCCGGTCGTGGCGACCAAAGTCGATCTGGCGAAGCAGACCCAGAAGATCGTCTGGATGGTCGGCAAGGCGCGGCGCAACCTTTCGACCATGGACCTCGTCGTGTTTCCGGAATACTCGCTGCACGGCCTGTCGATGGACACCAATCCCGAAATCATGTGCCGGCTCGACGGCCCGGAGGTCGCCGCCTTCAAGCGGGCCTGCATCGACAACAAAATCTGGGGCTGCTTCTCCATCATGGAGTACAACCCCGACGGCAACCCTTACAATTCAGGCCTGATCATCGACGACCACGGCGATATCAAGCTTTACTATCGCAAATTCCATCCCTGGATTCCGGTCGAGCCGTGGGAGCCCGGCGACATCGGCATTCCCGTGATCGAGGGACCGAAGGGCGCCAAGATCGCTCTCATCATCTGCCATGACGGCATGTTCCCCGAGATGGCGCGCGAATGCGCCTACAAGGGCGCGGAGATCATGATCCGCACCGCCGGTTACACCGCGCCGATCCGCGAGAGCTGGCGCTTTACGAATCAGGCCAACGCCTTCCAGAACCTGATGGTGACGGCCAATGTCTGCATGTGCGGCTCCGATGGCTCGTTCGATTCCATGGGCGAAGGCATGATCGTCAATTTTGACGGCACCATCATCGCCCACGGCACCACCGGCCGCGCGGACGAGATCATCACCGCCGAGGTGCGCCCTGACCTGGTACGCGAGGCGCGGATCAACTGGGGCGTCGAGAACAATATCTATCAGCTCTTTCACCGCGGCTATGTCGCGGTGAAGGGCGGCGCGATGGATTGTCCCTACACGTTCATGCAGGACATGGTCGCAGGTAACTTCCGCCTGCCGTGGGAAGACCAGGTGAAGATCACCGACGGCACCTCCTGCGGCTTCCCAGCGCCGACGCGGATGTTCGGCAAAACAGCGAAAGCGGCGGAGTGATTTGTAGGGTGGGCAAAGCGAAGCGTGCCCACCATTCACGAGCGGTGCAAGAGATGGTGGGCACGCGTCGCTTTGCCCACCCTACGGGCTAGAGCCGAAAATTCTCGATCAGCCGCAACAGCACCCGCGCGCCGGCATCGGCGTCGGCAAGCTCGACATGTTCGTCCGGATGATGGCTGATGCCGCCGCGGCAGCGGACGAAGAGCATCGCGACATCGGCGACATCGATCATCGCCATGCCGTCATGCCCCGCCCCGCTCGGCAACTCGAACACAGCATATCCCTCGCCGGCGACCGCCTCCGCCACCTGCGCTTTCAGCCACGGCGCGCAGGGCACGGTACGGTTCTCGTGGGTGACATCGAGCTGCAGCGCGAGTCCGCGGCGTTTCGCGATGGCCTCGATTTGACGAACGATATCGGCGACCGCGCGCTTGCGATGCATGTCGGTGGGCGCGCGTATGTCGATCGTGAAGGAGACCTTTCCCGGAATGACATTGGTCGCGCCCGGCAACGCATCGATATAGCCGACGGTGCCGACGAGACCGCCGTCATCGGTCCTGCAGAAATCCTCGATCGCCGTGACGCATTCGGCGGCGCCCGCGAGCGCATCGCGCCGGAGCGCCATTGGCACCGTACCGGCATGGCCGGCCATGCCCGTGATCTTTGCCGCAAGCCGCGTCGCGCCGGCGATCGCGGTCACCACGCCGACCGGCAGCTCCTTCTCCTCCAGCACCGGGCCCTGCTCAATATGCAGTTCGACATAGCCGAGCAGTTCGCGACGGGCGCGCGCGGCAGCGCCGATATGATCGGGATCGAGGCCGAAGGCGATCATCGCCTCGCGCATGGAAATGCCGGCATGGTCGCGCACGTTCAGTAGGCTTTCGTCGAAGGTGCCGGCGACCGCGCGGCTGCCGAGCAGCGTCGAGGCAAAGCGCACGCCTTCCTCGTCGGCAAAGCCGGTCACCTCGATCGCGAACGGCAATCGGCGGCCGCGCCGGTTGATATCGGCGACACAGGCGATCGCGGTGATGAGCCCGAGCGGCCCGTCCCATTTGCCGGCGTCGCGCACGGTGTCGTAATGCGAGCCCAGCATCAGACACGGCACGCCGGGCGTATCCCCCTCATAGCGGCCGCAGACATTACCGATCGCGTCGAGATGCGCGCTCATCCCGGCCTCACGCATCCAGGACAGAAGGAGATCGGCCGCCTTGCGGTGCTGGGGCGTCAGATAGATGCGCGCCAGATGCGATGGCGCTTCCGATATCGCCGCAAGCTGGTCGATGCGGGCAACGATCTCCTCGCCAAGCAAGGTTGGTCTGGTCCCGGCTCCCGCCGCGTCTGTCTTGCTCATGCTTTTCCAGTGAAAGGCCGCTTCGATCCCCGGGTCGTCGGGATCGATACAAGTTCAATGCCAGCGCCTTGGCGCATGATCAACGCCCCAAATGGTGCTCACCGGCCTTGCATACAATTATCTGGCAACGCTCAATAATTAGGCTGACGCACCGTCGCTCAAAGTTTGAGCGGAATATGGCATCGAATAATACCAAAGTTATTTCAATAGATTGGTAGTTCATGCGCGCCAGATAGGCTCTGGCACGAAGCTTGCGACATCCCGTCTGAGCTCCGCCGTTGGCGCGGACGCGAAACGACCGGCGGCCGGACCGCCCCAGGGGAGCAGGCAATGGATTTCAGCAGGATTTCACGACGGCATTTATTGCAAGGCGGCGCCGCGCTGGCGCTGGGCGGCACGATCGGTGCCCGCGTGGCGCACGCGGCCGAGACCACCGTCGGCTTCATCTATGTCGGGTCGCGCGACGACTACGGCTACAACCAGGCGCACGCACAAGGCGCAGCGGCGCTCAAGAAACTGCCCGGCATCAAGGTGGTCGAGGAAGAGAAGGTGCCCGAGACCGATGCGGTCGAGAAGACCATGGAGTCCATGATCAATCTCGACGGCTCCACGCTGCTGTTCCCGACCTCGTTCGGATACTTCAGTCCGCACATGGTCAAAATAGCCAACAAGTATCCGAAGGTCCGCTTCGAGCATTGCGGCGGCTTGTGGACCGAGAAGGACCCGAAGAACGCCGGCAGCTATTTCGGCTATATCGACGAGGCGCAGTTCATTTCCGGCATCGTCGCGGGCTATTCGACCAAGAGCGGCAAGCTCGGCTTCGTCGCGGCCAAGCCGATCCCCCAGGTGCTGCGCAACATCAACGCGTTCACGCTCGGCGCCAAGCTCGCCAATCCGAAGGCAACGACGCAGGTGATCTTCACCGGCGATTGGTCGATGCCGGTCAAGGAAGCCGAGGCCACCAACAGCCTGATCGACCAGGGCGTCGATGTGCTGACCTGCCACGTCGACGGTCCCAAGACCATGGTCGAGAACGCTGCGCGCCGCGGCGCATTCGTCTGCGGCTATCACGTCAACCAGTCCCCGCTGGCGCCAAAGGCCTATCTCACCGGCGCCGAATGGAACTGGGAAGCGCTCTATCCGAAATTCCTGAAGATGATCACGTCGGGCGAATCGATCCCGAACTTCTATCGCGGCGGCCTGAAGGAAGAGATCGTCAAATGCTCGCCCTATGGCGAAGCGGTCTCGGCCGAAGCGCGCAAGCATGCCGACGAGATGAAGGCAAAGCTCATCGCCGGCGAATACACCATCTTCAAGGGACCGATCCTCGACAACAAAGGCAAGACGGTGATCGCATCCGGCGTCGACCGCGGCCAGAAGGATCCCGAGCTCGAGAAGATGGATTATCTGATCGAAGGCGTGATCGGAGCGACTTCGTGACGACGGACACGGCTGACTCGGCCGAGGCAGTCGAGGCGGTCGGGGTCGCCCCGGCCGCCGATCCCTGTTTCCTGCAGCGCTACGGCGCCGCCATCGAGTACATCCTGATCCCGGGCGCCGCCCTGATAGGCGCGCTCGCGACCTTCGGCGCGTTCGTCGCGCTCTACGGCAAAAACCCGCTCGATCTCTATTTCTACATGTACCAGGGCGCGTTCGGCACCTGGTTTTCCTGGCAGAATACGCTGACCCGCGCCGCGCCGTTGATCCTCACCGCACTCTGCACGGCGCTGCCCGCGCAGCTCGGCATGGTGATCATTGGCGGCGAAGGCGCGCTGCTGATCGGCGCACTGACCGCCACCAGCACCGCGCTCGCGATGCAATGGGCGCCGCCGCTGGTGGTGCAGATCGCGATGGTCGTTGCCGCCGTGATCGGCGGCGGATTGTGGATCACGCTGTCAGGCGCGCTCCGGCAATATCGCGGCGTGAACGAGACGATCTCGAGCCTCTTGCTGGTTTATATCGCGCTCGCGATCCTCAACCATCTCGTCGAAGGCGTGATGCGCGATCCCGCCAGTCTCAACAAGCCGTCGACGCGGGAGATCGGCGCCGCCAACATGATCGGTACCATCCCCGGCACCGACGTGCATTGGGGTCTGGTGTTCGGCCTGGTCTGCGCGATCGCTGCCTACATCCTGATCTATCACACCACCTTCGGCTTCGCCGCCCGCGTCGCCGGCGGCAATATCCGCGCGGCGAAGATCGTCGGCCTCGGCGTCGGCAAATTGATCATGACGATCTGCTTTCTCGCCGGCGCCTGCGCGGGCCTTGCCGGCATGATCGAGGTCGCGGCCGTCCAGGGCCGCACCAACGCCAATCTCGCCGCGGGTTACGGCTTCACCGGGATCCTGGTCGCCTTCCTCGCGCGGCAGAATCCGCTCGCAGTCATTCCGGTCGCGATCCTGCTCGGCGGCATCAGCGCCAGTGGCGGTCTGTTGCAGCGGCGGCTCGGATTGCCCGACGCGTCCGTGCTGGTGCTGCAGGGCATCATCTTCGTGTTCGTGCTGGCGAGCGACGCGCTGTACGGACGCATCGGCTTCCTGAAAGGAAAGTCCTGACATGGCTGACAGTTCGATCGGACTGTGGACCGTCCCGCTCGCCGTGCTCGGCGGCGCCATCCGCGTCTCGACGCCGTTCCTGTTCGTCAGCCTAGGGGAATGCATCACCGAACGCAGCGGCCGCATCAATCTCGGCCTCGAGGGCACGCTGGTGATGGGCGCGATGAGCGCCTATGGCATCTCCTATCTCACCGGCTCGCCCTGGCTGGGCGTGCTCGCCGCCGGCATCACCGGCGCGCTGCTCGGCGCACTGCATGCCGGCATCTGCTCATTGCCGCGCGTGAACGACGTCGCGGTCGGCATCGCGCTGATGCTGTTCGGCATCGGGCTCGCCTTCTTCCTCGGCAAGCCGCTAATCGAGCCGACCGCGCCGCGGCTGCCCGCGATCGATTTCGGCTGGTGGAGCGGCATTCCGCAGGTGCGCGCCGCGCTGCGCATCAACGTGCTGTTCCTGATCGGAGTTGCGATCGCCCCCATTCTCTATTGGGCGTTCAAGACCACGCGCTGGGGCCTCCTGATCCGCACCGCCGGCGAAAGCTCGGACGCGGCGCGGGCGATGGGCCATTCCGTGCTGCTGATCCGGCTGCGCGCGACCATGGTCGGCGGCTTCCTTGCCGGGATCGGCGGCTCGTTCCTGTCGCTGTTCTATCCCGGTAGCTGGAACGAGGGCCTTTCCTCAGGCCAGGGCATCACCGCGGTCGCGCTCGTGATCTTCGCGCGCTGGGATCCCCTGCTCTGCCTGTGGGCCTCCCTCGCCTTCGGCGGCGCCGCGGCGCTCGGACCCGCGCTGCAATCGGTCGGCGTCACCTCGGGCTATCACCTGTTCAATGCCGCGCCGTACATCCTGACGCTCGCGATCATGATCATCACCTGCTCGCCGAAGCGCACGCTGACCGGTGCGCCGGCCGAGCTTTCCATCACCCGATGACACGCACGAGGTCGCGAATGCCCGAGCGCTATATCAAGTCCGAGCCCTATGCCTGGCCTTACAATGGCGATCTGCGCCCGGAAAACACCGCGCTCATCGTCATCGACATGCAGATCGATTTCTGTGGCGTCGGCGGCTATGTCGACAAGATGGGCTACGACCTGTCGCTGACGCGGGCACCGATCGAACCGATCAAGCGCCTGCTCGCGGTGATGCGGAGCCAGGGCTATCACATTATCCACACCCGCGAGGGCCACCGCCCCGATCTCGCTGACCTTCCCGCCAACAAGCGCTGGCGCTCGCGCCAGATCGGCGCCGGCATCGGCGATCCCGGTCCCTGCGGCCGCATCCTGGTGCGCGGCGAACCCGGCTGGGAGATCATCCCCGATCTCAGCCCCCTGCCCAGTGAGCCGATCATCGACAAGCCCGGCAAGGGCTCGTTCTGCGCGACCGACCTGGAGCTGATGCTGCGCCTGCGCGGCATCGCGAACATCGTGCTGACCGGCATCACCACCGACGTCTGCGTCCACACCACGATGCGCGAGGCCAACGATCGCGGCTTCGAATGCGTGCTGATCGAGGATTGCTGCGGCGCGACCGACAAGGGCAATCACGACCATGCACTGAAGATGATCAAGATGCAGGGCGGCGTGTTCGGCGCGGTGGCGAAATCCGCCGACCTGATCGGAGCGATCTCGTGATCATCGGCGAGGCACCCCCGCCAAGTGGCGCTTTCGGCGTCGACGCCATCGCCATGACGATGCGCTTCGGCGATTTCCTGGCGCTCGACAATGTCGAATTGAAGGTGCGTCCCGGCTCCTTCCATGCGCTGCTCGGCGAGAACGGCGCCGGCAAGAGCACGCTGGTGAAATGCATCATGGGCTATTACCACGCGACCCAAGGCGACATCCTGATCGGCGGGCGTGAGCAGAAGATCGGCAACCCGAAGGACGCGCACGCGTTCGGGCTCGGCATGGTCTACCAGCATTTCACGCTAGTGCCGGCGATGACGGTCGCGGAGAACCTGGTGCTGGCGCGCGACGACGTCCCGGCCGTGGTGGACTGGAGCAGAGAGAAGAAGGAGCTCGAAGCGTTCCTGGCACGGATGCCATTCAAGGTGCCGCTCAACGCCAAGGTCTCCGACATCTCGGCCGGCGAGCGGCAGAAGTGCGAGATCCTCAAGCAGCTTTACCTGAAGCGGCGCTTCCTGATCCTGGACGAACCGACCTCGGTGCTGACGCCGGGCGAGGCCGACGAGGTCTTGGGCATGTTGCGCGCGATGGTCGTGGCCGGGGAATTGACCATCCTGATGATCACGCACAAGTTCCGCGAGGTGATGGCCTTTGCCGACGAGGTGACCATCCTGCGCCGCGGGAAGCTCGCCGGCCAGGGCCGCGTCGCCGAACTCACGCCGGATGAGATGGCGCGCACGATGATCGGCGCCGAGCAATTGACCGTGCAGCCAGCCCGCGTCGGCGAAGTCGGCGAGGCGCGGCTCGAGCTCGACAGGCTCACCGCGCTCGACGATGCCGGCGCAGTCGCCGTCCACAACGTCTCGCTCACGGTCCGTGGCGGCGAGATCGTGGGCATCGCCGGCGTCTCCGGCAACGGCCAGCGGCAGCTCGTCGAAGTTCTCGCCGGTCAGCGCGATGCCGAGAGCGGTGACATCCGCATCCGCGGCGAGCGCTATTCGGCGACGCGCGAGGAGATGCGCCGGCACAAGATGTCGCTCTTGCCGGAAGAGCCGCTCAAGAACGCCTGTGTCGGCGGCATGAGCGTGGCCGACAACATCGCCCTTCGCGAATTCGACCGCGCGCCGTTCGCCAAGGGCGGCTGGTGGCTGAGCGGCGCGGCGTTTCGCAGGAACGCCGAACGCAAGATCGGCCTCTACAAGATCAAGACCCGCACGCCGGACACGCCGATCGCCGCGCTCTCGGGCGGCAACGTGCAGCGCGCGGTGCTGGCGCGCGAGCTTGGCGGCGAGGTCGAGGTGCTGATCGCGGCCAATCCCTGCTTCGGGCTCGATTTCGCCGCGGTGGCGCAGATCCATGCCGAGATCATGGCTGCGCGCAACCGCGGTGCTGCTGTGCTTCTCGTCAGCGAAGACCTTGACGAACTGCTCGAACTTTCCGACCGTCTGGTCGTGATGTTCCACGGTGAGTTCGTCCACGAGGCCCGCGCCGGCGAAGCCGATCTCACCGAGATCGGGCGGCACATGGCAGGACATTGATGACGGATATTTCTGCGCTCACTCAGGAAGAAGCTGACCTGCATTTCCTCCGGCGGTCCTTCGAGGTCGCCCGCCGCTCCGTCAGCCACGGCAACCATCCGTTCGGCTCGGTGCTGGTCGACCGCAATCGCACCGTGCTGATGGAGGTGGAGAACGGCTATATGCCGTCCCGTGACGGCACCGCGCATGCCGAGCGCCTGCTCTCGACCAAGGCCTGCACGAGCTTGCCGCCTGAGGTCCTCAAGCACGCCACGCTCTATTCGTCCGCGGAGCCCTGCGCGATGTGCTCCGGCGCAATCTACTGGGCCGGCATCGGCCGCCTGGTCTATGCCTTAAGCGAACATCGCCTGCGCGAGATCACCGGCAATCATCCTGAGAACCCGACGCTCGACCTGCCCTGCCGCGAGGTGTTCCGGACCGGGCAGCGACCGACCGACGTCGTGGGGCCGCTGATCGAGGTCGAGGCCGCCGAGCTCCACGCCGGCCTCTGGCAGAAATAGCGCGAAGAACTGCCGCCTCATCTCGCTGCGTCCTGTCCACGCTCTTAAGAAAAAATGGCGCCGCGGGTTCATCGCGGCGCCCAGTTCACCTGGAGAACGGGTAGGTGGTTAGAACTTCACGGTGATACCGCCATAGACAGTCGATTCGGTGCAGCTATTGGTGCTGACCGTCACGCCGGCTGCGTTGGTGAGGGTGCAGACGCCGGGAGCAGCGTTGTGGTCGAGGCCGAACTTGTTCTGCCAGTAGCGGTACGCAACCCAGAGGTCGACGAAGTGCGTGTACTTCGGTCCCCAGACCGCCTTGCTGGCGTCGAAGGTCAGACGGATCGGCTCGCTGTTGAACTCAACGGCGGTACCGGTGCTGAACGGACCGGTGCCGAAGCCAACCAGCGGATTGTTCTGGTCACCCTTCTTGCCGTACCACGCAGCGCGGCCGCTGATCGACCAGAACTGCATGTTCTCCGGCAGGAAGCCGAGGTCCATATAGTAGTTGGTTTCGACCGCCCAGGTCGGATTGAAGCTGGTGTTGCCGTCCGGAAGACAGGTGGCGCCGGGGGCCGGATACGGAATGCCGGGACCGAACAATCCGCACTGGTTGAAGGCGTTGTGGTTGGAAAACTCCCAGGACGCCAACGGCGACACGTTGAAGTAGCCCTTATAAGGCAGCGCGAATTCGAACTGCAGACCGGCGACGACCTGTCGCTTGGCCGGGGCGAGGAAGTTGTTCTCGCTGTTGGCGTCCATACCGACTTCGAAGGAGACGTTGGTGAGCGGTCCGACGTTGAAGGCCTTGGTGTTGAAGATCTGGTTGAAGCCGAAGGTCGAGCGGAACAGACCGTAGATTTCGGTGGCGCCGGCGCAATTGCCGGGCGCGCCAGTGATCAGCACGCCGGCATTGGAGCACGGCGAGGCCGGATCGTTTTGACCCGACTTGAACATCGAGATCGTGAAGAAGTTGGTGCCGTAGGTCCAGATGTCGAAATGGGTGAACGAATAGACCTGCTTGGCAGTCGTGCCATTGATTGAGCCGTCCGGCCGAATCGAGAATACACCGGGATCGGTGCCCTTGGGCATCCAGGAGAAGGTCACGCGGTTATCGACCAGCAGAAAGAACGGCAGTTCAGGCACGGGCTTCGGCGCTTTGACTGCCAAGTCGGCCGCACTGGCGAAGCCGGCGGGCGCAAGGGTGGCCAGTGACAGTGCCGCGGCTACCAGAGTTCGGCGAAGACTGAACATATTTGTATGTACCCCCAAAGTTGACGTGCGAAAGTTCGAGGCCCTTCGCAACGACCCTTGCGCCGTTCCCCCGAAGTGAGAAGCCTCAAGTTTTTCCACTGCGTGCTGCAAGTTTCGGCACGTAACGACTGCAACGTCAGTGTTTTAAGGAGTGGCCAGCGGCGAGGCGAAAACCCACAAGCAACCTCCGCGCGTGGCGCGCATTTTCCGCTTTTGCCTATTTCTATTGGTTTTCTGCGACCTTTGAGCGCAGCGCCTTGCGACGCTGCACGATCACCACGCGTCATCGTACGCAGTCGAAACTTCGCTGCTCAACTTTTTGTCAGCACTGCTTGGACGGACTCGAATTGTCTCGACCGTCGTAAATATGCAACAGGCGATGGAATGCAGTCGTTGCGAAGCCGAAGTGGCTCGCATCGTTCTCAGCGTCGTCCCCGCGAAACGCCGGGCCCATAACCACAGGGAGGTGTTGTGGCAAGAGCAAGTAGTTGTAGCGGAGCACACAACAAGGCCTGTGGTTATGTGTCCCGGGACGACGGGGATAGATCTGATTCAAATTTCAAACAGCGGCCGCGTAGGATGGGTAGAGCGAACCGAAACCCGTCGCGATGGAGCAAGCGGCACCAATGATGGGTTTCGCTTCGCTCTACCCATCCTACGTCGGATTCTAACGGCGGATGTGAGTCCGCATTCTCGCGGCGCGTTACGCCCGAGCTTTGCGTCTTGTTCCACCCTCCTCGAGATCAGAGGGCGCAGGGAAAGCCGGGTGCTGGTTGCACCCGTGGGTCCCGTGCAACAAAAAGCACGGGGGTAGGACCACAGGTTCAACCGAAGCATTCCGGCTTTCCCTGCGCAGTGGTTTTAACGGTTTCCTTCGCGCTCTCCCCGGTGACCGGGCTTTCTTGCCACCGTCGTCCGCGGCAGCTCTTGCTGCTCGCGAGCTTAGCGCCAGCGTCGGGGCGCCAGGACCACACGACTTCGCCGTCCGTGAATGCCAAGCTCGTCAGTCGTGACACTCACGTCCACCGCATCTCACCGCAACGTTCGTGACGATCGCGAGCCGCCCCTCTCTCGGGTGAGACGCGCGGAGTTAAATCACTGATTTGCCCGACGGCGAAAGCGGAATGTTTTTTCCGCAAGGGCTGGACGAGGCAAATCACATTGATTGGCTTAAGGAAAATCGCGCGAATGATATGACGCCATCATGCTCGGGCAAAAGCGCGAAGCGCGTCTTCGCGCAGACGTCCCGGGCATCCACGTCCTTTGCGTCCGTGCACGGGAGAGACGTGGATGGCCGGGTCAAGCCCGGCCATGACGGAGGAGAGGATTGCGCGAATGCGTCCCCCTGTCATTCCGGGGCGTCCGAAGGACGAGCCCGGAATCCATTTCTTCCGCCCGTGCATGCGGTGGAATGGATTCCGGGTTCGCGCTTCGCGCGCCCCGGAATGACGGAGAGAGCCGGCTGCGATCTCAACCCGCCTGCATCGCGTGGGCGGCGGCAGTGTGGCGGCGGATCAGGTCGGTGACATCGAGACCGGGGATGGCGCCGTCGATCACAGCCCAGTTGCCACCGATCATCACGCGGTCGGCGCGGTGCGCGCCGCACAGCACCAGCGCGGCGAGCGGGTCGCCATGGCCGGAGAAGCGGAGTTCGTCGAGCTTGAACAGAGCGAGATCGGCGGCCTTGCCGACGGCGATCTCGCCGAGTTCGGGGCGGCCGACGCAGGCGGCGGAGCCCTTGGTGGCCCAGCGCAGCGCATCCTTGTGGCTGACGCGATCGACACCATAGCGCGCCCGCTGCACCAGGAAGGCCGCGCGCACCTCCTGCATCAGATTGGAGCCGTCGTTGGAGGCCGAGCCGTCGACGCCAAGGCCAATGCCGACGCCGGCCTCCTCCATCTCGCAAACCGGACAGCAGCCTGACGCCAGCACCTGATTGCTGCAGGCGCAATGGCTGATGCTGGTCCCCGCCTTGCCCAGTCGCTTCATTTCGCCGGCGTTGAAGTGGATGCCGTGTGCGAGCCAGGTGCGCCCATTGAGCCAGCCGCATTGCTCGAGATAATCGAGCGGCCGGCAGCGATGCATCTGTTCACAGAACCGGTTCTCGTCCTCGGTTTCGGCGAGATGAGTGTGCAGGCGCACATCGAGCTTGTCGGCGAGCTCTGCGGTCTTCTGCATCAGCGAGGTCGTCACCGAGAACGGCGAGCATGGCGCGAGTGCGATCTGCACCATCGCATCCTCGCCGCGTTCGTGATGCTTTGCGACCACGCGCGCACTGTCGGCCAGGATCGTATCCTCATCCTGCACGACGCTATCGGGCGGCAGGCCGCCGTCGCGCACCGACAGATTCATCGAGCCGCGCGTCAGCAGCACGCGCAAGCCGAGCCGTTTTGCGACGGCCACCTCGATATCGACGGCTTCCTCGAGCCCGGCGGGAAACACATAGTGGTGATCGGTCGTCGTGGTGCAGCCCGACAGCAGCAGTTCCGACATTGCAACGGTAACACCGAGCTGAAGCGATTCCGGCGTCAGCTTCGCCCAAACCGGATAGAGCGCCTTGAGCCAGGGGAATAGCTCGCGGTCGAGGGCGGCCGGAAGTGCCCTCGTGAGCGTCTGGTAGAAGTGATGATGAGTATTGATCAATCCCGGCAGGACAACGTGTTCGCCTGCGTCGAACACCAGCGGCGAAATGGCGGTCGGCTCCTTGCCGCGGCCGACCAATTCGACGATCTTGCCACCCTGAACCACGACGCCGCGTTCGGCGCCTTCGGCTAAGATGGATAGCGGATCCTTGATCCAGGTCGGCTGCGTTTGGTCCATGGTCCCACCATCTATCGAGA
Organism: Bradyrhizobium sp. Leo78; assembly: GCF_059512425.1. Lineage (NCBI taxonomy): Bacteria > Pseudomonadati > Pseudomonadota > Alphaproteobacteria > Hyphomicrobiales > Nitrobacteraceae > Bradyrhizobium > Bradyrhizobium sp. Leo78. The sequence goes on along the minus strand of NZ_JCAMOT010000022.1, from coordinate 126,860 downwards.
AGCACCGGCATTTGGCTTCGATGCAAGGACCGTCCCAATTGTGGCCAACGATTGGCGCCGGTCTTGCAAGGCTTCTTAAGTGAGCAAGACTCTTAAGCTAGGATGCATCCTGTTGAAAGCGTCGGCGTATCGATGGACTTGAACACGATTACGGAAGTCGCCCATCCGAAATCCCGGGCGCAACTGCCTGTTTGGACAGCAGGCGATGCTTGGCTGGCGGGCGGCACGTGGCTGTTCTCGGAGCCGCAGGCGCACTTAAGGCGGCTGATCGATCTCACCGACCTGAAATGGCCGGCGCTGACGATCGGCAACAGCGACTTCACCATCGCCGCCACCTGCACCGTGGCGCAGCTCGACGGCTTTGCCGGCCCGCCGGACTGGATCGCCGCACCCCTGATCAACCAGTGCTGCCGCTCGTTCCTCGCCTCCTTCAAGATCTGGAAGACCGCGACCGTCGGCGGCAATATCTGCATGTCGCTGCCGGCCGGGCCAATGATCTCTCTGACTTCGGCACTCGACGGCATCGCCACGATCTGGCAGCCCGATGGCGGGGAGCGGAAGCTTCCCATCACCGACTTGGTCACCGGCAGTCAGCAGAATTTGCTTCGACCCGGCGACCTGCTGCGGCAGATCGATATTCCGCTCGCGGCGCTGCGGCGACGCTCGGCATTTCGCCAGATCTCGCTGACGCCGGTCGGGCGCTCGGCAGCGCTCCTGATCGGAAGCATCGACAGCGAGGATGGCTTTGCGCTGACCGTGACCGCCTCGACGATACGGCCGATCAAGCTCCCCTTTGTCACCATCCCGGAGCAGGAGGAATTGCGCGAGACGATCCTGCAGCGCATCCCGGACAATCTGTATCACACCGACATCCACGGCAAACCGATCTGGCGCAAGCACATGACGCTGCGGCTCGCGGAAGAGATCCGCGCTGAACTCGGGGCGCAACCATGACCTTCGACATCAACGGCAAGACATTCTCGGAAACGCCGCGGGCCGGACAATGCCTGCGCACCTTCCTGCGCGACCTCGGGCATTTCGGCGTCAAGAAAGGCTGCGACGCCGGCGATTGCGGCGCCTGCACCGTGCTGCTCGACGGCGAGCCAGTGCATAGCTGCCTGATCCCCGCGTTCCGTGCCGAAGGGCATGCGGTCACCACCATCGAGGGATTTGCGCCTGACGGCGGCACCCATCCGCTGCAGCAGGCCTTCCTCGACGCGCAGGGATTCCAGTGCGGCTTCTGCACCGCCGGCATGATCCTGACCTGTGCGTCGCTGAACCAGGCGCAGCGGCAGGACCTCGGCGCCTCGCTCAAAGGCAATATCTGCCGCTGCACCGGCTATCGCTCGATCGAGGACGCGCTCGACGGCAAGACAAACATAGAGGACGCGGACGCAGGCACGGCTTTCGGCCGTAGCCTTCCGGCGCCGGCCGGGCCGCTCGTGGTGCGCGGAGCGGCGCGCTACACTTTCGATACCAAGTTGGAAGGCCTGCTGCACGTCAAGCTGCTGCGCTCGCCGCATCCGCACGCGAAGATCGTCAGGGTCGACAAGAGCGCGACGCTCGCGGTACCCGGCGTGCACGCCGTGCTGACCCATGAGGACGCGCCAAAGCTTCTGTTCTCGACCGCGCGGCATGAGAAGGACTGGATGGACCCCGAGGACACCCGCGTCCTCGACGACGTCGTCCGCTTCATCGGCCAGAAGGTCGCCGCTGTCGTGGCGGAGACCGAGGCCGCCGCGGAAGAAGGCTGCCGCCGCCTCAAGGTCGACTACGAACTGCTGCCCGCAGTGTTCGACCCCGCGGAGGCGATCGCACCGCGCGCCCCGGTCCTTCATGGCGACAAGACGGTCGAACATCGCATCACCAACCCCACGCGCAACCTCGTCGCGGAAACGCATGGCGAATATGGCGACGTTGCGAAGGGCCTCGCCGAGGCCGCCGTCACCTATGAGGGGACGTTCACGACTCAGCGCGTCCAGCATGCCGCGCTGGAGACCCATGGCGGGCTCGCCTGGATCGACACTGAGGGCATCCTCAATGTCCGCTCCAGCACGCAGGTGCCGTTCCTGACCCGGCGCGGGCTGTCGCAGATCTTCGCTCTGCCGCCTGATCGGATCAGAGTGTTCTGCGAACGCGTCGGCGGCGGCTTCGGCGGCAAGCAGGAGATGTTCGTCGAGGATATTCTTGCGCTCGCCGCGCTCAAGACCGGACGCCCGGTCAAGCTGGAATTCACCCGCGAGGAGCAGTTCATCGGCACCTCGACGCGGCATCCGATGCGCGTCACGGTCACGGCCGGCGCCGACAAGGACGGCAAACTGACGGCGCTGCAGCTTGACGTGCTCTCCAACACCGGCGCCTACGGCAACCATGCCGGACCCGTGCTGTTTCATGCCGTCAGCGAATGCATCAGCGTCTACAATTGTCCGAACAAGAAGGTCGACGCTGTCGTCGCCTACACCAACACGCTGCCGGCCGGCGCCTTTCGCGGCTACGGCCTGCCGCAAAGCCTGTTCGCCGTGGAAGCGGCGATCGACGAATTGGCAAAACAGCTCGGCATCAATCCGTTCGACTTCCGCCGCCGCAACGTCGTCAAGCCCGGCGATCCCATGCTGTCGCCGCCGCCGTCCGAATATCACGACGTGCTCTATGGCTCCTACGGGCTCGATCAGTGCCTCGATCTGATCGAGCGCGCGATGGCCGAGGACACGTCGCGGCATGGATTGTCGGCGGAGTGGCTGGTCGGCGACGGCATGGCGCTGACGATGATCGACACTGTCCCGCCGGCCGGGCACCTCTCCGATTCCAAAATCGCGCTACGCGAGGATGGTGGCTTCGAGCTGACGGTCGGCACCGCCGAGTTCGGCAACGGCACCAGCACGGTGCATCGCCAGATCGCGGCCAGCGCGCTGGCGACGACGGTCGATCGCATCGTCCTGAAGCAATCCGACACCGCGCATGGCGGCCACGACACCGGCGCCTATGGCAGCGCCGGCATTTTTGTCGCCGGACGCGCGACGCAGCATGCAGCCGAAAATCTCGCGGCCGCGATCAAGGCGTTCGCGGCGGAGATGAGCGAAGCGGATGCCGAGTCATGCTTGCTGGACAATGAAACTGTTGTCTGCGGCAAGCGGCGGCTGTCCTTCGCCGAGCTGGCGAAAGCGGCGAAGGCGCGCGGCAACCTGCTCGAAGCCAGCGGCAGCGCGCATGGCACGCCGCGCTCGGTCGCCTTCAACGTGCAGGGCTTTCGCGTCGCCGTGAACAAGGGCACCGGCGAAGTCAGGATCTTGAAGAGCGTGCAGGCGGCCGACGCCGGCCGCGTCGCCAACCCCATGCAATGCCGCGGCCAGATCGAAGGCGGCGTCGCGCAAGCGCTGGGCGCCACACTTTACGAAGAGCTCGTGATCGACGACGGCGGACGGGTGATCAATCCGAGGTTCCGCGACTATCATTTGCCCTCTTATGCCGACGTGCCGCGCACGGAAGTATTCTTTGCGGAGACGTCGGATGCGGTTGGGCCGATGGGCGCGAAGTCGATGAGCGAGAGTCCATACAACCCCGTCGCCGCCGCACTCGGCAACGCCATCGCCAACGCCACCGGCATCCGCTTCACCAGCGCGCCCTTCAAGCCGGACCGTTTGTTTCCGGCGCTGCATGAGAAGTATAGGTAGTCGCGAATGTCGCACCGTCGCTCTCCGCCGTCATTGCGAGGAACGAAGCGACGAAGCAATCCATATCTCCGCGAGTGGAGAGATGGATTGCTTCGCTTCGCTCGCAATGACGGAGTGTGTAGGTGGGCAAAGCGTAGCATGCCCACCATCACGCGCACCGCTCGCGATGGTGGGCACGCTTACGCCGTCGCTCGTGGACGGGTCGCGGCAAGTGAGTCGCTTTGCCCACCCTACGGGAGAGAACCCCTACCCCGCCCTACTGTGCACTCGATCTGGCCGTGCGGCTCATCGGTCGGGAGGAACACCTGGTTGTTGTTGTCGAGCCCGAACGCGGAGAGATTCATCGGGATGAAATGCATGTTCGGACAGGCCATGCTGATCTCGGAAATCTCCGGCACCGATGCGAGTGCGGCCTCGCCCATCCGGTAGAGGCTGTCCTGCACGCTCCAGCTATAGGTGGTCGAGAACAGCTCAAGAAGCACATCGAGGATCTTCGCATTCGTCGCCGGATAGCTCACGGGTTTGCCCGACCATTTCCACGACGCCACCATGCTGGTCGCGCAGATGCGGTCGTGGGTCTCGGCAAGCGTGGTGTAGGGGTCCTTGACGTAGTTCTCCCAGCCGGACTGGGTCGACTTCATGAAGGCGAAGCCGTCGATACCAGAGGCGAGCGCCATCGGTCCGCCGCGCGTCGCGGTGAGTTCGACGGTCGGCTTGCCGTTGCCGTCGAGCACGAAACTGTGCGGATGCGGCTTGCCGCCGAAGCTCAGCCTGTTCCACCTGGTCTCGTGCGAGGTGATGGATACCGACGACACCTGCGGATAGGTGTCGAAATATTTCTGCGCCAAAATCTGGCAGAATTCTTCCGCGGAGAGCCCGGTATTCTCGCGGGCGATGACGTTGACGACGTTCTTGATGGTGTCGGTCGACACTGTGTTGGAATTGTCCGCGTGCGTATAGGTGCGGGCGAAATCGCCTTCGAGCATCGCCTTGATGTTGAGCTGGCTGACCTCGTGCCTGTCGCCATCGCGATGAATGCGCATCACGCGCACGCGGCCCTTGCCGTAGCGGTTGTTGATCAGCGGCACGTGAAAGCCTCCACCGGTAAGTTTTGCGGGCGCGATCGCCCTGTCAGATCGATAATGAGCAACGTTTGTGCCAGCGGGCAAGCTGCAGGCACGGCAAAGTGAGTTGGCGTGACCTGCCACCCCTGCCACAATCTTCGCCATTGTTGCTGCGGCTTTCAGCAGCGGCGTCGGGTATCCGTCGTCACACACACAGGTCCTCATCCTGAGGAGACCGCAAAGCGGTCGTCTCGAAGGATGGCCGCGGGTACAGCGGGGGCCTCATGGTTCGAGACGCCGCGAAGAGCGCGGCTCCTCACCATGAGGAGCGGCAGGCGAGTGCGCGTCAACTGCCGCGATACGTCGCATAGCTCCAGGGCGTGACCAGGAGCGGGACGTGGAGATGGCCCTCGGGTTCGCTCACGGCAAAGCGCAGCGGGATGCGGTCGAGGAAGGGTGGATCGGAGAGCGGCACTTGCCGGCCGGCGAAATAGTCGGCGACGCTGAACAGGAGCTCGTATTTTCCAATCGGCACCGGACGGCCGCCGATCAGCGGCTGATCGGTGCGGCCGTCGGCGTTGGTTACCGCGCGCGTCACCACGCGGCTTGAGCCGAGATCGGACAGCTCGATCAATTCGACCGCGATGCCGGCGGCGGGCTTGCCGCTATGGGTGTCCAGCACATGCGTGGACAGGCGGCCATGTACGGCGAGGCGATCCTCGGCCGTCACGAGCTGGTCGAGCCGCAGCGCGGCGATGCGGCAGATCTCCTCGACCGATCGCTGCATCTCGGCCGGCACGTCGTTCGGCAGCCGCCGCTCGAAATCGCGCAGGATCGAATCCTTGGTATGGCGGCGGACCGAGACGATATAGGGAAAACCGAATTTCGTGCGATAGGCGTTGTTGACGCGCTCGAACGCGTCATATTCGGCATCCGACAACCGGTCGAGGCCGGCGCTGTTCTGCTCTGCATCGGATTCGGCGGTGAGGCCCGCGGCGCGCTGGGTCTTGTCGGCGAGATCGGGATGCGCCTTGATCAGCGCGAGCCGTAGCTCAGCCGGTGCGCGCTCCACCGCGGCCTTCATCGCCGTGAACAACACGTTGATGCCGGCGAACGGCCGCAGCAACGCCACTTCTTCGGCGATCCACGGCGAATGCTCGAAGATGTTGGCAAGCGCCGCGACAAATTCGTCGCGGCTCTTGTTGTTGAGATCGGCGATTGTGATCGACATCCGCCTATCCGATGCTGAAGGCATGTTCGGCGAACTGCTTGTGATGGGCGTACCAATGCTCAGCGATCTGCAGCCGGGTCGGCACCCAGACGCGGTCGTGCTTTCCGATGTAGTCGAGGAAGCGCATCAAGGCCGCGACGCGGCCGGGGCGGCCGACCAGGCGGCAATGCAGGCCGATTGGCATCATCTTCGGCGACGTCTCACCTTCGGCATAGAGCACATCAAAACTGTCCTTCAGATAGGTGAAGAACTGATCGCCGCCGCCAAAGCCCTGCGGGTTGACGAAGCGCATGTCGTTGGCATCGAGGGTGTACGGGATCACCAGATGCGGCTCCAAGCCCGCCGCCTTGATCCAGTAAGGGAGATCGTCGGCATAGGAATCGCAGAGGTAAGCGAGGCCGCCCGCCTCCATCAAGAGCCGGAGCGTATTGATCGAGGACCGCCCGGTGTACCAGCCGCGCGGCCGCGCGCCCGTCGCCTCGGTGTGCACGCGGATCGCTTCCGCGATCTCGGCGCGCTCCTCGCTCTCCGACATGTCCTTGTGCTCGACCCACCTGAGGCTGTGGCTCGCGATGTCCCAGCCCGCCTCCTTCATCGCGGCAACGATCTCGGGATTGCGCTTCAATGCCATCGCGACGCCGAACACGGTGGTCGGCAATTTGCGTTCGCCGAACATACGCCACAGCCGCCAGAAGCCGGCGCGCGAGCCATATTCGAACATCGATTCGATGTTGGCATGGCGCTGGCCCGGCCAGGGCTGCGCGCCGAGCACATCCGACAGGAACGCTTCCGAGGCGTTGTCGCCATGCAGGATGTTGTTCTCGCCGCCCTCCTCGAAATTCACCACGAACTGCACGGCGATGCGGGCATTGCCCGGCCATTTCGGATCGGGCGGGTTGCGGCCATAGCCGCGAAGATCGCGCGGATATGCTTCGGTCACTAAACTTCCTCGAAACGAATCTTCTGCGCGCCCTTCCAGAGCACGGTCTTGCCGAAGGTAACGAGGTTCTCGAGCCCCGACGTCAGCGTGATGAAATGGTTGCCGGCGAGCTGACCCATCTTGCTTGCGAAATGCACGCCGCCATAGGCGAGCAGGATCTCGGTTTCGCTGATGCCGCCGGGATAGAGGATGATCTGGCCGGGCGCCGGATAGCTGGTGTGGTTCTCATAGGAGACGCCAAAGTCGAGATCGCCGAGCGGCATCCAGACCCCCTCGCCGCTCCAGCGGACATGGATCGCCTGGCTCTCGAACGGCATCGCCTTGCGAAACGCCGCAACCGTCTTCGGCGCCAGCGCCTCCTCAAAGCGCGCGTCGAATTTGAAGTCACCGGCATGGACAATCAGTGTGCTCATTGATCTCTTCTCTTGGATCTCTGCTGTTGTGTAGCTGGGAACCGCCTCTCGCTACCGCATTGCAGCGCGGCATCGGAAGCAAGGACCATTCCAGAGGCAGCGTTGGCCTAGTTTCTCCGATCGTACGACCAGCCGAACAGGCCGCTGCGCTGCGTCTCAGGCTCGGGCGGCGGCGCCTCCTTGGCCTCGGCCTGCGGCGGCGGTGCAGGCGGCGCCGGCAGGTTCTCGCATTTCAAGGAGTAGACCAGTTCGCCTTTCGCAGTGCGGCCGATCGGAGCGCAATCGTCCGCCCGCGCGACCGCGCCTTTTGTCGCACCTTTGGTCTCCTTTGGCACCAGTTGGGTCTGCGCCACGGCCAGCGAGGAGACTGGCGCGGCGACCAACAGCAACACTGGTAAAAACTTCTTCATCGGCCTCACTCGTTGGGAATCCTTTGCCTTATTGAACCGGACCGGCACCGGTCACTCCATGATAGCGCGAACCGCCTGTAATACCTGCTGAATATTTAGCCGTGACCAAGAAATTTGCTCGCCGCTTCGTGATGGGCGCAACCGTACTAACCGTCAGCGCACATCGCTATCTCACTCTTTAGCGCTGAGGTGCGAGCCGCACAGGCCTCGCAGACGAAGCGTGATAAAGCCGGGAGAACCACATGAAGACATTCCTCACCATCTTTGGGTCAGTTTTGATTATTGCATCATCCGTCCAGTTCGCTGCGGCAGCGCAGCGTCCTCACCACTACAAATCGGACCGCGTCGTGGTGCGCCAGCAGCCGTGTCCCTGCAATTCCTATGCGGCCTGGCCTGCTCCGTCCCCTGAGATGTACGACTACCCGCCGAGCGTCTTCACTGGTGGCTGGTCGGCACCCGCCGGCCGCTGAGCCGATCGAGGCTGAACGCAACAAAGGCCGGCCGCGAACATCGCGGTCGGCCTTTTTGTGTAACATGACCTCGCAACCTTCAGACGGGAGAGAATGATGACGACAGCGACATTGCGCGGGCATGTGGCACTCGTGACCGGAGGTTCGCGCGGCATCGGTGCCGCGATCGTGCGCGCGCTGGCAGAGCAAGGCGCGGCCGTGGCGATCAACTATCGCGAGCGCGCGGGCGAAGCGGATGCGCTGGCAAAGGAGATCACGGCCGCGGGCGGAAAGGCGATCGCGGTCGGCGCGGATGTTTCGCAAGGGCCGGCGGTTGCGGAGCTGGTGCAGCGCGCCACCGGCGAGCTCGGCCCGATCGACATCCTCGTCAACAATGCCGGCATCGCGATCACGCGCGGGGTCGACGATCTCACCGAAGCCGATTTCGATTCCACCATCGCGGTGAACCTGAAATCGGTGTTCCTGTGCACGCAGGCGGTGCTGCCGGCGATGCGCGCCAAGCAATGGGGCCGCATCGTCAACATCTCCTCGGGAGCGGCACGCGGCGCCGGCGCGATCGGGCCGCACTACAATGCATCGAAGGCCGGCGTCGAGGGATTGACGCGCGGCTATGCCGCACGCCTCGTCAAGGAGGGCATCACCGTCAACGCGGTTGCGCCCTCGCTGATCGAGACCGACATGATGAAGGGCCAGCCAAATCTGGTCGCCCGGATTCCGCTCGGCCGTTTCGGCACCGCCGACGAAGTCGCGCAGGCCGTCATGATGCTGATAGGCAACGCCTACATGACCGGCCAGACCGTCGCCATGAGCGGCGGCATGGCGTTCAACTAGGCGGTAGACTCATGAACGGCAGCCAACCAGGTACTGCGATGGCGAGATCGAGATCGTAGCGAACTCCCCTTGGCCTCTACCTGGGCCGAGGCTCTTTTGCGTTTTGAGTTTCCTCGTTTGTAGGCTTGAGCATCGCTTTGAGCTGTTCTTCGAGCGATCGCGGCGAAATTCCGAGCACGGCAAATCCTGGCCGGCTGCCCGAAGCCGTCGTGTCGATCTGCATAAGCTCAACCTGATTGCGCGTGAGCGGCGGGTGCGGCAGGATTTCACCGAGGCCTGCGACGGCATGCCAGAAACCAAAGGGTATGCGCACCAAGGCCGGTCGCAATCCTGCGGTGCGCGCAATCGTCCGCAGGAGCTCCTCGTACGAGTAAATGCGCGGACCGGCCAGTTCGTAGATAGGATACGGTCTTTGTGGTTGCCGCAGGACTTGTGCGATCGCCGCGGCGACGTCGTCCACGTGCACCGGCTGAAGCCTCGTCCTGCCGTCGCCGAATAGCGGATAAGCCGGCAACGTCCGAAGCAGCCCAAGAATTGTGGTGAGAAAGGTGTCGTCCGGTGCGAACATGACCGCCGGGCGGATAACGACTGCGCCAGGGAATGCGGCTTGCACGGCCGCCTCACCCTCACCGCGACTGCGAATATAGGGCGAGCGCGAGGCGGCATCAGCGCCTATTCCCGATAGGTGCACAAACCGTTTGGTCCCGGCCCGCCGTGCCACAGCAGCGATCCTGGCGGCCGCTTCGACGTGCACCGAATGATATGTGTCGCCTCCATGCTCGAGGTACAGGCTGATCGCGTTGATGACGCCGTCGGCACCCGCAATTGCAGCCTCTATGGAGCGCTCGTCATGTGCATCGGCGATGATCTGCTCCACGTTGTCACCTTCGGTCCGCGCGGGATGCCGCGAGGCCATACGCACTGTAACGGTGGAGTCGCTCAAATGGCGCACGACGCGACGACCAACAAAGCCCGTCCCCCCGAACACGGTCACGCGGTTCATGGCCTGGCCCATCCCACGATCCTGTGCGACGCTCTTCATTGACCCGCCGAGCGCCGCGCGCACCACCTCAGCGGCCTGCGCCGGCGAACTGCCTTTGTTGAGATGATGTGAGATCACCTCAATCAATATTTGCGCTGCAGGGCCGACCGCTTGCCACTCGATCCTGGCTTCATCGATCAGCGGCTGCGCTTCATTATAGAGCGCTTGTGCCTGTTCGATGATCGGATGTGCCTTGTTGAAAAGATCGATCAGCGCCCTGGTCGCTGGCAATGACTGTTCAATTTGCTCAAGCTGCGCATCGCTGAGACCGGAAGCGTGACCAATGACCTCAATGAGCAAGTGTTTCAGCATTGCGCACTCTCCTTCTGGCGGCCGCGCTCGCCACCCAAAGTTCCCATGAAGCCGCCGAGTTCTACAAATCGGCCGCAACAATTCTGAAGGGTCTATGAATGCACCGTTCAGTCAACATTGCAAAAACGGAGCTGATAATCCGCAGGAGCATTTTGCCACGACGGGACGCGGCACCAAATGAAGCGGCTTCTGATGATCGGACTTGCCTGCTGTGCCTTTGGGCTCGCGCCAACGACGCCGGGGTCGGCTATGCCCGCGGCAACGCCTTATACGCTCGGCGGCGCCGATGGGGCAGTGATTCAGGTCAGAGGCGGCCATGGACATGGGCATGGGTGGGGCCATCACGGCGGTCGCGGCCACCACTACGGCTGGTATCGGGGCCGCCACCATGGCTGGCGGCATCATCGCCATTGGTGGTGATTTTTACCCGAAGGCCAAAAAGGGGCTGCAGTCGTTGGTGGCCCGCTTTTCCGCTCAATGTCGCAATCAAGGAGTTTCGCAGTTCGGTCGCATCGCTGATAGAACCAGTTGGGAGCCGATGAGCGGACCTTGGTTGCGTGGGAGGAAGGTCATGACGACTTCCATGTCGAAATTCAGGTCAAAGTTCACCGCATGCGCTGCCGTGCTGGCTTGCGCGATGGTCCTGTCGGTCGCGGCATATGCCAGAGGCGGTGGTGGCCACGGCGGCGGCGGTGGCTTTCACGGCGGTGGAGGCTTTCACGGCGGTGGCTTTCACGGCGGTGGCGGCTTTCGTGGCGGTGGCGGCTTTCGTGGCGGTGGCGGCTTTCGTGGCGGCGGCTTCCATGGGGGAGGCTTCCATGGGGGAGGCTTTCGTGGGGGCGGCTTCCACATCGGCGGAAGACACTTCGGTGGCGGCCGTGGATTCGCCGCAAGACCTCATTTTGCCCCGCGGGTAGGCCGTTCGTTTGCGCGGCCGAGCTTCCATGGCGGCCGTTCGTTCAGCCAGCGATCGTTCGCGCCGCACAACAGAACCGCAGCGGTCGGCGCCTCGGCGCTAAGGGCGAGGCCCGTCAACGTCGCGCGGAACGCCAACGCCGTGCGGCGTTCACTGAACGCGCGCCCGATCAACCGGGCGCTGAACAACACCGGCGCGCTGCGCGATCCGCGCACCCGCGCGTTCATCACCGCGAGCGTGGCCACGGCGGCGTGGCATGGTGGCAACTGGTCGTGGTGGCGCCACCGCAATGGCGGTTTTGGGTGGGTCGGCCCCTTGTTCTGGCCGTTCGCTTTCTATGACATTTATGATTACGCTTTCTGGGGCTATCCCTATGATGATGCGTTCTGGGGCTATGGCTACCCGGACCTCTATGCCGGCATCTTCGGCCTTTACGGCTACGATGACCTGATGGGCTATGCGGGCTACCTGCCGGGCCATGCCAGCCGGCGCGGAGGCAGCCTCGACACCTATGCCTATGCGCCGTCGAACGGCCGGACCAATCTCGCGCAAATGTGCGGCGACGATAGCCGCGTGATCGCTGGGCTGCCCATCGAGGCATTCCAGAATGCAATCCAGCCGAACGAGGCACAGCGCGCCGCGCTCGACGAACTCGCCAACGCTTCGGAAAAGGCCGCTGCAGGTCTCAAGGCCTCCTGCCCCACCGACATTGCGCTCACGGCCCCAAGCCGGCTTGCGGCGATGCAGCAGCGCATCGAGGCGATGATCGTCGCGGTGCAGACGGTGCAAGGGCCGCTCGATAAGTTCTACGGCCTCCTGAGCGATGAGCAGAAGGCGCAGATCAATGCACTTTCCATTATGCGCCAGCGTCCGGGCCGGACCGCGGCGAGAGCCGGCCCGGCTGGACCAGCCTGCGATGTGACGCAACCGACGCTGAGCGAGTGGCCGACCGCCATAATCGAGCAATCGGTCAGGCCGACCGACCAGCAGCGCCGATATCTTGACGCGCTTCAGGGCGCCGCTGCCCAGGCCGCGGACACGCTGAAGGCATCGTGTCAGATCCGGCCGGAGGACGCGCTGACGCCGCCGGCACGCCTCATAGCCGTCGGCCAGCGGCTCGACACGATGCTGCAAGCGGTAAAGACCGTGCACAAGGCGATGGATGACTTCTATGGATCGCTGACCGACGAGCAGAAAGCGGCCTTCGACGCGATTGGTCCGCAGCAGGCTGGCGGGCGCCGACACGTCCGCGGGCGGGCGTCGGCAGACGACGCGCGGTGGGGTCGCATAGGATAAGTCTCCGCGCCTCGCGGACGTAGCCTTCGTCCGCGTCACGCCGAGGGTTTATGGGTACGCGGCTCAGCGAGACGGATGCGATAGCTCAGCGATCGGCTCGCACCGGGCGCGATCTGCATCAGGCCGGGCTTGCCTGTGAACTCACCATCAAAATCCACCGGGCTGGCATAGCCGTGCCACGGCTCGATGCACAGGAATGGCACGCCGCCGGGCTTTGACCAGATGCCGAGTTCGCGGAAGCCGTCCCACGCAACTTCGATCGACGGCCCACGATCGGCGGCATAGCGCACCGAGGTGCTGGCGAGCTGGTCGAGGATCACAGCGTCATCGTCGAACAGCCGCTCGGAGAGTGCGAGCGTTCCGCCTTTGACCGGGGATGGCTGCGCGTCCGGCCGCATCAGACCGCCCTCGAGCCGGCGGATCGGCGCGGGCTCGTCATCCGGGAAGGTCAGCGTGTAGGCTTGCTTCGCAAGGCCCGGAAGCAGCGGCCAGCCGAACGCGGGGTGTCCGCCGAGCGACGCCGGCAGCGTCTCGTTGCCGGGGTTGGCGATCTCGAACGTCACCTCCAGATCGGCGCCCCGTGCCGCGTACGTCACCTCCAGGCGGAAGGCGAAGGGATAGCTGGCGCGGGTCGCATCATTGTCCACGAGCACCAGCTTGCAGGACGCGTCCTCGCGCGAGACCCATTCAAACCGCTGATCGCGCGCAAAACCGTGCTGCGTCATGGGGTAGGTCTTTCCCTTGTGGCGCAGCTCGTCGTTCTTCAGCCGCCCGACAATGGGAAACAACAGCGGCGCATGTCGCGGCCATTCCGGCCCAGCCTGCCACAACAGCTCGAGCCCGTCCGCACTCTTCAGCGAACACAGCTCGGCGCCAGCGGCCTTGATCGTCGCGGTAATCGCGTCGCTAGCGATGATGTGGGTGTCCGTGCTCATGTCTGACCTCGCGGGAAAGCGCGCCAATCCCTGTATATTTTTTGGGCTGACGATGTCGAGACTTTCATCTTGCCGCGACAATCGCGGTTATGTGAGCCTCCCCGGAAAGCCGCTGTTCGGAAGCGAATTTGCGGCTGTTCCGATGCGAGCAGAGCTCGTTCCAAGAAAGTCAGGTCATGTTCAAACGGCTGTTGTTTGCCTTCCTCCTTACCACCGCTAGCGTCGGTACCGCGATGGCGCAGGAATCGCCAAGGATGGGAGGCGTGATCAACACCGTGATCCAGCCTGAACCGCCCGGCCTGATGCTGGCGATGATCCAGAACGGCCCGACCCAGATGGTGTCAGGCAATATCTTCGAGGGGTTATTGCGCTACAGCCCGAAGCTGGAGCCGCTGCCCGGCCTCGCGGAAAGCTGGACGGTCAGCCCGGACGCCAAGGTCTACACCTTCAAGCTCAAGCCTGATGTGACCTGGCATGACGGCAAGCCGTTCACCTCGGCCGACGTGCTGTTCTCGATCGACATGTTGAAACAGACCCATGCGCGCGCCCGCAACAATTTGTTGCAGGTGGAGAAGGTCGAGGCGCCCGATGACCTCACCGTGGTGTTCACGCTCAAGGAACCGTTCGGACCGTTCCTCGGCATTTTCGAGGTCGGCTCGATGCCGATGATCCCGAAGCATCTCTATGCGGGCACCGACTTCAAGACCAACGCTTACAACAATGCGCCTGTTGGCACCGGTCCCTTCATGTTCAAGGAATGGAAGAAGGGCTCGTTCATTCACCTCGTGAAGAACCCAAACTACCACGAGAAGGGCAAGCCGTATCTCGATGAGATCTATTGGCAAATCATTCCCGACGCCGCGGCGCGTTCGGTGGCGTATGAGACCGGAAAGGTCGACGTGTTGCCCGGCGGCTCCGTGGAGAATTTCGACGTGCCACGCCTGTCGAAGCTGAAGAACACATGCGTGACCGGCGCCGGCTGGGAGTTCTTCAGCCCGCTCGCCTGGCTGTGGCTCAACAACCGCCAGGGTCCGACCGCGAACAAGAAGGTGCGTCAGGCGATCCTGTATGCGATCGACCGCAACTTCGCCAAGGACGTGATCTGGAATGGGCTCGGCAAGGTCGCAACCGGCCCGTCATCCTCGGCCGTCAAGTTCTACACCGACGACGTGCCGAAATATGACTTCAACCCCGCCAAGGCCAAGGCGCTGCTCAAGGAAGCCGGCTACAATGGCGAGAAGGTCCGCCTGCTGCCGCTTGCCTATGGCGAGACCTGGCAGCGCTGGGGCGAAGCCGTGAAGCAGAACCTGCAGGACGTCGGCATGAACATCGAGATGATCGCAACCGACGTGCCCGGCGGCAACCAGAAGATCAGCGATTGGGATTACGATATCGCCTTCACCTACCTCTATCAGTACGGCGATCCAGCGCTGGGCGTCGGCCGCAACTACGTCTCCAGTGCCATCGCCAAGGGCCAGATGTTCAACAATGTCGAGGGATATTCGAACCCCGAGATCGACAGGCTGTTCGCTGAAGGTGCGGTCGCAACACCCGACTCCAAGCGCAAGGAAATCTACGAGAAAGCGCAGAAGATCCTGGTTGAGGATGTGCCGGTTGCCTGGATGCTGGAATTGCAGTTTCCGACCATCACGCGCTGCAAGGTGAAGAACCTCATCACGACAGCGATCGGCGTCAATGACGGCTTTCGCGACGCCTGGATCGAGAAATAACGATCTCGAATGAGATCATGTCAAATTGCGTCCGCGATGGACACTGTGCTCCCTGTCCCGCTTACGGAGGAAGGCTAGCTGGGTCGGGGTATCTTCGCAATCCACACTGTCCGATCGTGGGGAAAGAGCCAACCCGAAATAGCCTATGGTGACGCCGCTAATGGCCTGAATTTACTTCCGCTTTCGGCGGCATAGCGGACATGGCCGGGCTGGCCGCCATTTCGCGCGAATGTGAAGGCTTTCGGATGCCGGCCGCCGAATACGCGGCGCCGTCTATCAAGCGGCCGGCGTCCGAAAGCCTTCACAAAGGAGGAAACCGCGCTGGGGGGACGTAGGACGATGCCGCGTGATCGAGCTAAGTCGTGTCAAACAACCTTCAGACGATCAATAGGGTCGTCTATGGGGATTTAATGTTTGGCGGCACTCGTACTTTCAAGGACTTGGCCGTAGTAAAAATACCACACCACACAATCTAAACGTGAGTTCTTCGATATTCGAATCTCATGAGGCAAACTGATCTCTATCAATCTGGAAAGCCTCCGGAGCCACTGAGCCGAAACTGTTTTGAGTTGCTCGTCAAGAGCATCACGCCATTTGTAACTCTGCTTGCGTCGAGATTCCTGGACTGGGTCCAACGAGCGCGATGGTGCACACAATCACGGTCGAGAATGCCGGGTTCGAGTTGGCTCTTGTGCAATGGGGGTGCTTCGCCACGAACTTCCAGATCAGCAGACCCTCGATCATCCGATCATTGCCAACGGGCTAATTGCACCGCTCGTCACGATGACCTGTCGCCTATTGTTTCGCCGTGTCGCCAGCCGCGGCGTTCTACCGCGCGAGCGGTTTAGTCCTTTGACCCGGACCGGACAGCGGGCGCAAGTGAATGGCGTATGTTCATGCCCCTCGGCCTCTTCCCGAAGCTCCAATCGAGGGGCTAAAGTGCCTTTACTTGGAAGCGGGTATGCGACGGTGTGAGTTTTTGACGCCTGCGGTCGTCAAAGGGTCTGGCGCGTGACCGACGGGCGCGCACCAAGGGCGATGCGAATGGAGGAAACGATTGCTGCGAATGCTCCACCTCGCGAAATGCGCCCCTGCGTTTTTGACGTGTGGTGCCTTGTTGGTGATTCTGCCTCTGGGGATGACTACCGCTTGCGCGCAGTTGCGAGGCCATGGCGGGCCGGTGCGGGCATTGGCGATTTCGTCTGACGGACAAACCGCGATCTCAGGAAGCTTTGATTCAACCGCAATCCGCTGGTCGCTGACTCGCAACGCGGCCGAACAGGTGCTGCGGTTCCATGCCGGCGCCGTCAATGCAGTCGTGCTGCTGGGGGACGGGCGCACCGCGACCGCAGGCGCCGACGGGCGCATTGCAATCTGGAGTCCCGGCAAGGCGGAGCCCGATTCCGTCTTGGAAGGCCATACGGCGCCGATCGCCGCCCTCGCGCTGTCGCCCGACGGCACAACACTGGCTTCCGCGTCGTGGGATCATACGGTTCGGTTGTGGCCGCTCGCGGGCGGTGCGGCGCGTGTGCTCGAAGGGCAAACTCAGAACGTCAATGGCGTTGCATTCGCTCCGGACGGTCGCACGGTGGTCAGCGTGAGCTACGATCAGAGCGTGCGCATCTGGCCGTCAGCCGGCGACACGCCGACCGTTGTTGCAATGCCGAGCCCGCTCAACGCTGTGGCAATCGACAGCAATGGCGAAATCGCGACCGGCGGCGCCGATGGTAAGCTATATTTTCTGACAGGAGCCGGTGCAGCTGCGGGTGAGATCGCAGCCGGCCCGAGACCAGTGACCTCGATTGCGATCTCGCCGGACGGCGCGCTGGTAGCTGCCGCGAGCGTTGGCGGATCGGTCGCAGTGATCGATCGCAAGACGCGCACTCTGGCGCGCAAACTGGCCGGTCCCGAGCTGCCGGTCTGGTCGGTCGCGTTTATGCCGGACAGCCGCACCCTGCTCACCGGTGGCGCCGACAACATCATCCGCCGCTGGAACGTGGTGACGGGAGATCCTATCGATCCACTTCTCCTGGAGACGACGGGAGATCCGCTGGCCGCCTATGCCGGCGACCATGGTGCGGAGGTGTTTCGTGCCTGTGTGGCCTGCCATACCCTTGGCGCCGAGCAAGCCAACAGGGCGGGCCCAACCCTGTCCGGCATTTTCGGCCGACGGATCGCAACCGTGCCGGGCTATAATTTTTCCGAAGCACTCAAGCGCCTCGATATTGTCTGGACGCCGGAGACGGTTTCCAGATTGTTCGAGGTCGGACCTTCGGCCTACACCCCGGGCACCAAGATGCCCGAGCAGCGCATTGGCTCGGCACAGGACCGCGCCGCACTGGTGCAATTTCTCGAGCGCGCGACAAAGAGATAGATGCTTGATAGGATACGTGGAGATTACAGTACGATGAACGCCTGCAAATCATCGCTCTGCCGGATTTTCCGCTGTTCAGCCCCATCGCGGTCGGCGACGCCATATTCCAATGGTGAGTTGGCAGCCTTCGAGAATCATAACCGACACGAGCAGCGCAAACGCGGCGATGACTAAACACCACCCTGCCATCGCACACACCTGCGAACCGCGTCCTTGCCACGCATACGCCGTTGACTCGGGTCCTGCCCGGTAGGTGTGAAAGAGCTGTTCGAGTGTTGTCTCAGCTTCGGGAGCGCTGGTCGATTCTCGGATGAAAGATCAATGGCGGTTGGTCCGTAGAGAGGCGGCTCCAAATAACCGCCTCTCTCCCTACGTCTATAAACAGCGCTCAACGCGCACGGCGACCGCCGCACCTCAACAACCCTTACCTCACCCCAAGATGCTGTCATCCCAGCTTGAGGTGAGGGCAAGACGAAGATGGACGACGAGAGCCCAGACGCTATTGATTCACGATGGTCCCGGTCGCGTTGAAGTCCTTCTTCTTATCGTACCCGGAGTCGCGTAGATTTCGGAAATACAGGTCGCGGTCTCCGCTGCTCATACCGCCCTGCCAGCCGGCCGGAGCCGGACCCGCAAATGCGTTCGAGTACATCGGACGGGCATAGGCACCGTAAGCGCCGCCTCCATAGTAGCCTGTCCCTGCGTAGTAAGGGCCGCCTCCCCATCCCCAGGCGGGTGAGGTGGCACCGACCGCCGCAGCCGTTCCGATTGCCGCGGCGGTTCCGACCGCCGCGGCGCCGGCCATACCGGCACCGTATGCGGCCCGCCGCGTTTGCCGACGCGCAACACCCGCAGCGCTCACAGGCGTCAACGGGCGACCGACCCGCGCCTGGGCGCTCTCAACCGACAGCGTCACGCCGCGCTGTTCAGACCAGTTGAATGAAAGCAGCGCCGCACAGGCGAAGGCCGGGATCGCAATGGCAACTTTTGTCACAGTGGTCTGCGTCATATTGCTTCCTCCATTTTTTCTGCCCCATTTTTTCGACGTCTTGTGGTTGGCACGCATTGGGCGGGTCAGAGAGATTGCCCGCACAGAGTTGAAGCAATGAAGGTTCAACTGGAAAAGGTTGTACTCGACGGGATGAGCCGGCATCGGCGTAAATCTCTGCATGTTGGTACGGCAACAGCAGACTACTTGCAGGACCGCCATCATATACTTCTGCGCTTCAGAATCCGGCGAAAAAACTGACAGTGAGACTGTCATACTTCGAGCCTTGTTGAAGTTTCGAGGTACTTCTTCGGACCGCAAGCCATCTCAGAACTTTGCCGAAAGACATCCTGAAGTTTGAAGATACCCAAAGACACGTCGTCGTTCCGGATGTTTGTGTCGTCTCGCGCCAATGTGATGCAGGCGGCTAACGCACCGCGCGACACTGTTCGCGGGTGCGACGCATTGCTGCTTGAGCTGGCGCAATGTCTATTTGACAGCCTGCCGTCAAAACCATTTGATCGAGGCAGGAACCGCCGGACGAGGATTCGCGGGTCCTCATCCGGGACGTGAGCCACTTATGAAGCGATCGAAAAGGTCCGCGAAGGAGCGTATTTTCCGCCCCAAGCGGACCCGTGCACGGCTGAGCGGAGAGATGCCCTGCGCCACTGTGTTTCGTCTCGTGGGCTCCGCCTGCCTCGAAGACGTCAAGGCTCATCATCGCGGCGCCCGTAACGGCGACACCGTCGCCGTGCATCAGACGCGTGTGGCGCTGACCCGTTTTCGCGCGGCGATCGCTTTCTTTGAGCCCATGGTGCAGGATTCCGAATGGCCGCGCCTGAAGTCCGAATTGAAATGGCTTAACGGATATCTTGGCGCCACGCGCGACCTTGATGTCGCGATCGGGAACGCTCCCCGCGAACGGCTGTTCAGGACAGCCCGGGCCGAGAGCCAGCGGCAGTTGAGACGGGCGCTGACATCAGATCGCTATCGCCGCTGGTTCAAGGATATGGTCGATTGGGTCAACCATGGCCCATGGTCTCATATGAGCGAGCACCGCCTGGTGCGGCTCCGCGCATTGCGGGCCTCCGAGTACCACGCGCGCCGGCTCGCCGGCTGGCATGAAAAGCTCGTCAAGAAGAGCCGCGGCCTGCAGGGAATGAGCGGGCGCAAGCAGCACCGCGTTCGCCTGGCCAGCAAACGGCTGCGCTATGCGATCGAGTTCTCCGAAGACGTGCTGGCAAAGAAGGACTTCGCCCCATGGCGCGCGATCGTGAAGCAGCTACGCAAGGCTCAGCAGATTCTCGGCGAACTGCACGACGCCGAGGCTGCGCGGGCGCTTGTGGCAGGCCTGCAACAGCGCGTCGGGACGCGCCCTGCGGGCCGCCAGCGGAAACCGCTCGAGTTGCTGGACAAGAAGGAAAAACAGCGGCTGTTGCGGCGCGCTGCGGTCGCATACCGGAGGATTGCAGCCTAAAGTTTCGGCTCCGATTGAATCAAAACCGAAGCTCTAGATTCTAGTTTTGACGCGTTTTCTTCACGCGAACCGGTATCCACGTCGCTCGAAAACGCTCTGGACGGGATTCTGCGGTCAACCCCGTATTTGTCCGGGCAGGATTGTTGATCGAGCGCATTTTCTTGCCCTGCTCGATTCGGCTAGTTTGCATTCAAGAAACTCGCATTTCTCCTGGTTGACACCATGCCCGACGGTTCTTCGACGGCCCATCTCTATCGCCCCAAGCTCATGACCGCCCTGGGCGAGGGCTACAGCCTCGACAAACTCCGCCAGGATGCCGTTGCGGGCCTCACCGTGGCCGTGGTCGCGCTGCCGCTCTCGATGGCGATCGCGGTGGCCTCCGGCGTGACCCCGGAACGGGGGCTTTTCACCGCCATCGTCGGCGGTTTTCTGGTCTCGGCGCTCGGCGGAAGCCGATTTCAGATCGGCGGACCGGCAGGCGCCTTCATCGTGCTGGTGGCGGCGACCGTCGCTCAGCTCGGCGTCAACGGCCTGTTGCTGACCGTGCTGGTGTCCGGCGTGATGCTGACCCTGGTCGGCGCGACCGGTCTCGGCTCGCTGATCCGTTACATGCCGCATCCCGTGACCGTCGGCTTCACCTGCGGAATCGCGGTGACCATTTTTGCGAGCCAGATCACGGACCTGTTCGGCCTGACGCTTGCCGGTCCCGAGCCGGGGTCCCTGCTCGCAAAGCTGATTGTGCTTGGCCGTGCGCTTCCGACCCTGAATTGGGCCGCACTCGGCATTGGTGCCGGGACGGCGGCGATCATCTTCGCGGTGCGGCAGTGGCGGCCGACCTGGCCGGGAATGCTGATCGCCATTGCGATCGCCTCGGTCGTGGCGCTGGTGCTGCAACTGCCGGTCGAGACCATCGGCACCCGTTTCGGTGAAATCCCGCATAGCCTGCCGGCGCCGCAGGTGCCTGATATCTCCTACGACCTTCTGCTGAAGGTTTTGCCGGCGGCGTTCTCGTTCACGCTGCTCGGCGGCGTCGAGAGCCTGCTGTCGGCAAAAGTCGCCGACAGCATGACCGGCCGCAGGCACCGTTCCAACATGGAGCTGGTCGCACAAGGCATTGCCAACATCGCCTCCGCCTTGTTCGGCGGCATCAGCGTCACCGGCACCATCGCGCGCACGGCAACCAATATCCGCGCCGGCGGCCGCAGCCCGCTCTCAGGCATGCTGCATTCCGTCTATCTGCTGCTGTTCATGCTCGTGGCGGCCCCCCTGGCGCGCTACATCCCGCTCGCGGCCCTTGCCGGCGTGCTGGTCGTGGTGTGCTGGTACATGGCGGAGAAGGAGGAGTTCGTCCGCCTGGTGAAGGACTGGCGCAGCGGCGTGGTGCTGGTGCCGACCTTCGCACTGACGATATTCAAGGATCTCACCTTCGGCATCGTCGCTGGATGTATCCTCGCCGTGCTGTTCGCACGGCTCGGAAATCCGCAGAAGCCTGAGGACGCGTAGAGCGCGGCTCCGAGCTCCCCGTCATTGCGAGCGAACGAAGCAATCCACCTCTCCGCTTGTTGCGGCATGGATTGCTTCGTCGCATCGCTCCTCGCAATGACGGGCAATCAGCCCAAGCGCATGCCAAAAAGATGATCGGCGGTGGGACTTCGCATCGACCGGACGTCCGCCTATATCAAACCCTCTTGTATTATGCCCGTCATTCAAAGCCAGGGGAACATATCATGGCCAGCCCATCCATTCTCGAACCGACGGCGCCGCAGGGCAGCGTGCTGATCGCGGGCGTCGGCGCGTCCCAGGGGGTGGGCGCGGCGATCGCTCGCCGGTTCGCGGCGGGCGGGTACCCGGTCGCAATTGCAGGCCGCAATGCCGAAAAGCTCGCGGCAACCGCCGCGGAGCTTGCTGCCGCCGGCGCCAAGATCGCCCATGTCGTCGGCGATGTCTCCAAGCCCGCCGATGTCGCCCGCTTCGTGGCGGCGGCGCAAAAGCTCGCGCCACTTGCGATGGCGGTGCACAATGCCGGCTCGAACCGGTGGGCGCCCTTCCTGAAGATAAGCGAAGAGCAGTTCGAGTCACATTGGCGCGAGCATGCGCTCGGCGGTTTTCACCTGGCGCAGGCGGCAATCCCCGCGCTGCTATCGCGTGGCGGCGGCACGCTGGTGTTTACGGGAGCGAGCGGCTCGCTTCGCGGCAAGGCCCATTTCGCCCCCTTTGCCGCCGCCAAGGCCGCGCTGCGCGCGATGGCGCAGAGCATCGCGCGGGAATTCGGATCCCAGGGCATCCATGTCGGCCATGTCGTGATCGACGGCGGCATCGCGGGCGATCGGCTCATGAGCCTGCGACCGCAATTGAAGGAGGAGCGCGGGCCGGACGGCCTGCTCAACATCGCCGCGATCGCCGAGGCCTATTGGGTGCTGCACCATCAGCACCGCAGCGCCTGGACCCTTGAGCTCGACCTGCGGCCCTGGGCGGAGTCGTTTTAGCGGCGTTTGCGCGCGTAGCCCCGGGTGGAGCGCAAGCGTAACCCGGGGCCGCTCTACGATGCCGATGCAGGCGTCCCGAGTTACGCGTTCGCTCCACCCGGGCTACGCGCACAAGACCTCTACGTCATGCTTCCCGGCATGAAGCAGCGGATCGTGATTCCCGTGGTGCCCTTCATCGGCCAGACCATGGTCCGGCCAGCGCGGTTCGGCTCGGTGATCACGGCCTCATCCGGCACCATGATCCATTGTCCCTCCAGACGGACCCGGTAATGCCCATCCTTGGACTCCCAATCCGGATCGGCCACCGCGACGCCGTCGGCGTCCGAGCAGCAAGGCCCGAGTTTGCTCTTCAGGCTATCGAACCAGGGTTTGAGTGGCGAGTTGGAATAGCGCCCGTCATCGCGGGCCATCGAGGCTCCCGCTGGAACGACGAGGAGAATTGTCAGGATTGACGTCCGAACCAAATTTTTGCGAGCCATGTCCGTGCCGTGACAAGATGCCCGTCCCCAGCTTTGACAAACTGGGAACTCGGCACAAAGTTCCATTTATGGACCCGATTGGGACAGCTCTCCACAGGACAGGCGTGTCAGCGCTGGACGGCACAGCCTTCGAGGAACAAAGTCGCGCAGGCCTCAGCGCGGCGCTCGAGTTCGGCACGGTCGGGCGGTGCTTCACGGCCGAACAATACAGCACGCTGCGGCGCGAAGACGACCATGCCAAGCAGCATGCCGGCCGCCGCCTCCGGATCGATCTCCCGAAGCGCGATCAGGCCGCGCTCCTGTTGCGTCCGCAACCAGTTTGCCAGCGTGGTCACCGTTCGCCGCATCGCACTCTTGTAGAAGCTCTCCGCGATATCAGGGAATTTATCGCTGTCGGCGAGGATCAGGCGCTGCAGCGCGATCACCTCGCCATCCAGGATCAGTTCGGCGCAGGCAAGACAAGCCTCGCGTAACGCACCTTTGATGTTGCTGCCGTCGCAGGCGCGCAGCCGCACGCCCGAAATGAACCGGTCCATCCGGTCCGCGACCATCCCCTCGAACAGGGCCTGCTTGCCGGAAATGAGCCGGTAGAGCGTCTTCGTCGAAACGCCGGCGCGGCGCGCCACGTCATCCATGCTGGTCGCCGCGAAGCCGCTGGCGGCGAATTCCCGCCGCGCGGCATCAAAGATCACCATCCGCGTCTCGTCATCGGAACGCAGCGGCGGCCTGCCCCGGCTGCGACGCTCGGGTGCCGCAGCGCCTTTGTCCGCTCTGCCCTGTCTTGTCGTGACCGTCATGCCATTGAGCCATGCTTTAAGATGACGCCTGTCATTCCATTGACAGACCCAATATGGCGCCTATTTTGGAAAATATCAAGTTTCCTAATTGCCTCATGCCCGTGACCTGGAAATTATCCAGTCTTGGCAAGGGGATAGAAAGTCAGGAGGGCCGTCATGAACCAGCATTCCCCGACGCTAGAGGTCGAACGCCCGCTCTCGGCCGCCGAAGTGCAGCGGCTCGCGCCGACGCCGGAGCCGGTCGTACCCGCCCCGGTTGCCTCGGCATCGATCAAGGGCAGGCTGCGGCGGATCGCTTTCGCGGGCATCGCCGTCGCCGCGCTGTCGGGCGCCGCCTGGTACGGCTGGGACTACTGGACCGTCGGCCGCTTCCTCGTCTCCACCGATGACGCCTATGTCAAAGCCGACAACACCACGATCGCGCCGAAGGTGTCGGGCTATCTCAGCGCGGTGCTGGTCGGCGACAATGAGCGCGTGAAGGCCGGCCAGGTGCTGGCGCGGATCGACGAGCGTGATTTCAAGGTGGCGCTGAACCAGGCCAAAGCCGATGTCGAAGCCGCCCGGGCCGCCGTTGCCAGCAAGCATGCGCAGCTCGACGTCCAGCAGGCGGTGATCGAGGCCGCGAAGGCGACGCTCGACGTCGACACCGCGACGCAGACCTTCGCCGCGCAGGAGAACAAGCGCTACACCGACCTCGCCACCACCGGCTATGGCAGCGTGCAGAACGCGCAACAGGCGCAATCGCGCCACGCCAGCGCGCAAGCCGCCGTCCAGCGCGACATCGCCAACCTCGCTTCGGCGCGAAAGCAGGTCGAACTGCTGAAGGCGGAGATCACGCAGGCGGTGGCGGCGACCGCGCGCGCCGAGGCCATCGAAGAACAGGCCGAGCTGAACCTCGGCTACACCACGATCACAGCGCCGATCGACGGCGTGGTCGGCAACCGCACGCTGCGCGTCGGTCAGTTCGTGCAGGCCGGCACGCAATTGATGTCGCTGGTGCCGGCGACCGGCGCCTATGTGGTGGCGAACTTCAAGGAGACCCAGCTCACCGACGTCCGCAAGGGACAGAAGGCGGACATTTCCGTCGACATGTTCCCGGGCCAGGTCGTGCACGGCCACGTCGATTCACTCGCGCCGGCCAGCGGCCAGGAGTTCGCATTACTGCCGCCGGACAACGCCACCGGCAATTTCACCAAGGTGGTGCAGCGCATCCCCGTGAAAATCCTGCTCGACTCCACGCCCGTCGAATTGCGCCCCGGCATGTCGGTGATCCCGACGATCGATACACAGTCGCACAGCGACGCCTTGCAGCAGCCAGTCGCAACGCCGAAGCCAACGACTTCGATTGCCCAGAGGTGACGTCATGTCGGACCTCACATTATCGACCACAGCCCCCCTGCCGCGTGCGGCTGTCGACCCGAACCGGGCCAGCGCCACGGTGTGGATCTCCATACTCGCGGCGATGATCGGCGCCTTCATGGCGATCCTCAACATCCAGATCACCAACGCCTCGCTGCTCAACATCGAGGGCGGCATCGGCACCGGCGTCGACAACGGTTCCTGGATCTCGACGTCATACCTGATCGGCGAGATCGTGGTGATTCCGCTCACCGACTATCTCAGCCGCGTGTTCTCGTTCCGCAACATCATGATCGGCCACGCCACGCTGTTTGCCATCTTCTCCGTCGCCTGCGCCTTCACCCATGACCTGCCATCGATGATCGCGATGCGCGCGCTGCAAGGCTTTTTCGGCGGCGTCCTGATCCCGATGGCGTTCACGCTGGTGTTCACCAAGCTGCCCAAGGCGCAGCAGCCGATCGGCCTTGCGATGTTCTCGATCGCCGTGACCTTTGCGCCGGCAATCGGCCCGACCATCGGCGGCTATCTCACCGAGAACTACGGCTGGCAGACCATCTTCTTCGTCAACGTGGTACCGACGGCGGTCATGGTGACCATGCTCTATTTGACGCTGGAGCGGCAGCCGATGCAGCTCGGCCTCTTGCGCGAGGGCGACTGGCTCGGGATCGCGACCATGGCGATCGGCCTCTCGGCGCTGCAGACCGTGCTGGAGGAAGGCAACAAGGACGATTGGTTCGGCTCGCCCTTCATCGTGAAGCTTGCCATTGTCGCCGCGGTCAGCCTGTCGCTGTTCGTGATCATCGAACTCGTCGTGGAGAAGCCGCTGATCCGGCTGCGGCTGCTCGCCCAGCGCAGTTTCGGCTTCGGCACGATTTCGGCCGTGTTCGTCGGCTTTGCGCTGTTCGGCTCGGTCTATCTCTTGCCGGCCTATCTCGGCCAGGTGCAACTCTACAACGCCGAGCAGATCGGCCAGGTGCTGGCGTGGACCGGCCTGCCGCAGCTCATCCTGATCCCGCTGGTGCCAAAACTGATGCAGCGCTTCGATGCCCGCTATATCGCGGCCGTAGGAATGGCGCTGTTCGCGGCAAGCTGCTTTATGAACACGCAGATGTCGCTCAACTATGCCGGCGACCAGCTCTTCGTCCCCAACATCATCCGCGCTATCGGCCAGGCCTTGATGCTGGCCCCGCTCAGCGCCGTGAGCCTCGGCAGCGTCGCGCCGCAGGATGCAGCGGCCGCTTCCGGCATCTCCAACATGATGCGCAACCTCGGCGGCGCGATCGGCACCGCACTGCTTGCGACCATCGCCACCAAGCGCGAGCAGTTCCATTCCAACATCATCGGTCAGTCGGTCGACCTCGCCCGCGAGGAGGTGCGTCAGCGCCTCGCCGAGATGACGAACTACTTCATGGCCCACGGCATGGCCGATCCGGCAGCCGCAAGGCACCAGGCGATCATCGCGCTCGGCAACGCCGTGAAACGCCAGGCGCTGGTGATGGGATACAGCGATACATTCGCCGTGCTGGGCTTCGTGCTCGTGCTCGCCGCCATCGCGATTCTCTTGACCGGCAAGCCGAAGGGCGGCGGCGCCGCCGGCGGCGCGCATTGAAGATTGCCGTACTCCTCTCTCCCGCGAGCGGGAGAGGTGACCTCGCGGCCTACACCGCGATCGGCACGAAGTGGTTGATCGCGACCAGGATCATCAGCGCCACCACGCCGATGCAAAGGCTCCGGCCGATCAGTTGGTTCTCGACCGGGAGCAGTGGCTCGCCACACATGCTACGAACCCGGCAGCCTTGTCTTGCGGTCATGATCCGTCCTTTCATGTGCGGTCAGAATGCCGTTCGATTGTCGGGGCGTCGCCGCCGCTCGATCAGCGCCCGTGCTGCGCGTTCCGCGGCGCGGGCCGAGCCGAAATGGCCGCCCTCGAGACTGTCGAACGCGCGTTCGGAAGAGAAGAAGCGGAAGCCGCGCTCGTCACCCACGACGATGCCGGCGGTCTGGTTGGAAACTTCGATGACATAGGCTTTGGACATGCGTGCTCGTTCGCCGCTGCTGCGGCGCTCCCGTCTGATTCATGGTTGAGGTCGGTAACTAGGCGGGAATCAGCAACAGGCTCCGGTCGCCGCCGAGACACAGCGACGGGTCATGCGCTTGCGCATATCGCCCACCACTTTCCGGTCTCTTGCTCTCATGCGGTAACCCCGAAGCAGCACAATCTGCTGCATCGAATATCCCGGGAAAGCCCGTTTTGGTCAATGAAATGGCTATCCAAATTTTTGAAGCACGGCGCGGGGCGCCTTCTACGCCGATCATCAAAAATGGACGGAATGATCCCGCGCCGCTCGCGCGCCTATCCAGCGAACACGATATCCGCCACGACGGGGAGATGATCCGAGTAGCGCCTCGCTTCGCGATCGGTCCAGGCTTTGAGGATGTCGCCGTCACGATCGACATAGATGCGGTCGAGACGAAGAAGCGGCAAGCGGGAGGGAAAGGTCCGCAGCCGTGTCCGCACCGGACAAGATCGGACCAGCACGCGCCGCACCGATTTCACCCAGAACCAATCGTTGAAATCGCCGAGCACGATGGTCCGCGGCGCCTTGGCGAGATCGGCCAGCGCCAGCGCCTGGGCATGCCTCTCATGGATGCTCAATCCAAGATGCGTCGCAACGACCGACACGTGACCGAGGGGTGTATCGACCGTTGCGGAGATCGCGCGGCGCGGCTCGCGTTCCTGATAGGATACGTCGGTGATGATGGGAGAGCCAATGAAAGGATAGCGGCTCAGGAGGACCTGACCATAATCGCCATCCTCGGTGACGATCGAGCGCGCTTCCACGCGATGCACGCCGATGACGCCGACGAGCCGCAGGAACGGATCCTCCGTCGCACCACGCGAATCGATCTCCTGCAGCGCCACGATATCGGGCGACCATTTTCGTAAGATAGAACAGACGCCATCGAGGTCGAACCTGCTGTTCAGGTTGAACGTGCCGTGCACGTTCCACGTCATCACCCGGATCACGTCGGTCATCTGCGCCGCCCGGCAAACCATGTCACGACGAATTGCGCTGCCAGGCAGAGCGGCAGCCAAATTGCGATGATCAATCCAAGCTGCAGCGCGCCCCACCAGGAGGCGTGCCTCGCAAAGTCCGCAATCTGCGCACCAAGCGCGGCCATCGCGATGATCCCGGGCGCCATGCCGAGCGCGGTTCCGATCAGGAAATCGGTCAGCCTGAGACGGCTGGCGCCGGCCAGCACATTGATCACTGAAAATGGCGCCACCGGCACCATGCGAATCATCGCGATCGCGAGCACGCCTTTGCCGATGATGCGTTCCTGGACCCGTAGGGCGCGACGTCCGAGCATCGATTGCAGGCGCTCCTGGCCAAGAACGCGCCCGATGAAGAACAGCAATGTGGCGCTCGACAGCACGCCGATGGCAGCCGCGACAAACCCTTTGACGGGCCCAAGCGCGGCGGCGGTCGCCGCGATCAGGACGACGACAGGGAAGATTACGAGGCCGCCGACCAGAAACGCAAGAACGGCAGCCGGCGGACCTAGCGGTGATTGCGCATATTTTCCGATCAAGCCCGCCACGTAACCGACATCCGTATAGCTGCTCAGGAACGAGTAACGCCAGGCCAGCGTCAGCAGCACGAGCGACGCGATGATTCCCAGGACGACCGCCATCGTCCTTGCCGTCCACGTCCGATCCGCCGCGCGCTGCAGATCGAGCGGCTCCTTCGGATCGGCGATCGGCTGCAGGATCTCGGTGAACGGACCAAACCGGGCCTCCTCCAGATCCACGGGAAGCAGCACCTTCTCGGCGCGCGATGCGGCATGCGCGTCAAGGAATTCAAGCAGACATTCCTCATTGGCCGCGATCGCGCTTTCGCTTAACCCGCAGTGATGCGCGAGCAGCCGATGGCGGACATTGCGGATGAACCGGCGATGTCCGTCATCGGTGGCCTCGAAGCACAGGTCGCATTCGGTATCCGCCCCCATCGAGCGATTGTTGATATTGGACGAGCCGATCCGCAGGAATTCATCGTCGATCGTCATGAGCTTGCTGTGGACCATGACGGGAACAGCATCGTCACCGTCTCTTGTCAGCGGATAGAGCATGCGAATGCGCGAGGCGACCTCGGCGCGATGGAACGGACCGACAAAGTCGCCGCGACCGCTTTGCATGGTCCGCGACTCCAGCCATGATGCGTGCCGCTTCGGGGTGACGATCAGGACGCGCAGCTCCGGTACCTCGCGCATCCGCCTTGCGAGCGCCTCGGCGATCTCGGCTGAGCTGGTGAACTGGTTCTCGATGTAGATCAGCTTTTTTGCCGTGGCGATCGACGCGTAAAACAGCCGCTCGACCTCGTGCACCGGGGGCTCAAAGCGCGTTCCGAGTTCCGTTCGCGCGATGCCGAGCGGAATGTTTTCGGCTTGCGAAGCGACCGAGTCTGGCCATCGCTCTGCATGGTAGATCGCGATCGGCATCGTGCCGCAGCCCGCCGCGTTCCAGCGCCGGATTGCGAGTTCGCCAAGCGCTCTCGCCGCGGCGCCATCCACCATGCACTGCACGTCGTGGAACGGCGGATAGGCAACACCGACCGGATCCTTGCGGAAGGAATGATGTAGCGCATGTTCGGATGTGTCCCAGCGCCGGATCGTGAGGTCGAGCCCGCCGACGAAGGCGAGCGAATTGTCGATCACGACGAATTTCTGGTGCTGCGCCGAGCCGAGCGGCAGGCTGGAATCCAGGCAGATGTGGACGCGGTTGGTGGGGCTGGCCAATTTCCTGGCCGAATGGCGCTCCCGCTCACGCGCATAGAGTGCCGCGAAATCCCAGACCAGGATGTTGATGTCGAGATTGTCCTTCTGCTCGACCAGGGCCTTGAGGAACGGACCAAGCGTATCTGGCAAGCCGTCGTCGGCCACGCCCGATGGCCCGACAAGCGGAGTCTCGGAGTGGATGTCCCACCCGATGATGAAGACCTGCCTCTCGGCGAGCAGCAGCGCCTCCCGCAAGGCACCAAAATATTCCGCGGCGTCGTTCAGGACGGCGACGCGACCGGCGTCGCATTTTCTCCAGATGGTGTCGCCCGGAACGAGTACGGATGAGCTGCGGGGCAGCAATATTGTCTCGGCCGATTGCACCTTCTCCATCCGAACGTTCATCTGCTCCCACCGCTGGGTTGAAACGCCTCAGCGGAAGTCAGGTTCCTGCCCGGGTGATGACCCATTGGGGTGGCGAGCGCCGATGGTCGGGCATAATGCGGGAAACCAAGCGTTTCGCGGCCTGGCCTTGCCAGTCGCTGGCCAGTCATTATGTCGCAGTTAAGTCTACCAACGCCTGCCCGTCCGGGCCGGCCCTCCCCTTTTCTAAAGATTGGAAGCTCGCGGCGCGCTGCGCCAAGCCGTGCCAAACCGGAATATGACAATGACCACATCGCTGGAATTTGGGCTCGATACCTTTGGCGACGTCACCCGTGATGCCGCCGGCGCACCGCTGCCGCATGCGCAGGTGATCCGCAATGTCATTGACGAAGCTGTTCTTGCCGACGAGATCGGGATCGATTTCATCGGCCTTGGCGAGCACCATCGCGCTGATTTCGCGATCTCCGCGCCCGAAGTGGTGCTGGCGGCGATCGCAGCACGCACCAGGCGAATCCGGCTCGGCTCCGCCGTGACGGTGCTGAGCTCGGATGATCCGATCCGCGTGTTCCAGCGCTTTTCGACCGTCGATGCGGCCTCGAACGGCCGCGCCGAGGTGATCCTCGGCCGCGGCTCGTTCACCGAATCCTTTCCCCTGTTCGGCTTCGACCTCAACCAGTACGAGGCGCTGTTCGAGGAGAAGCTCGACCTGTTCGTCGAATTGTTGAAGCAGGAGCCGGTGACCTGGCAGGGCAAGCTGCGCGCCCCGCTGAACAACCAGCTCGTATTTCCACAGGTCGAGCACGGGCGGCTGAAAACCTGGATCGGCGTCGGCGGCAGCCCGGAGTCGGTGGTGCGCGCCGCACGCTATGACCTGCCGCTGATGCTCGCGATCATCGGCGGCGACCCCAAGCGTTTCGCGCCCTATGTCGAACTCTACCACCGCGCCTTCAAGCAGCTCGGCCGCCCGGTCAAGCCTATCGGGGTGCATTCGCCGGGCTATGTCGCCGACAGCGATGAGCAGGCGCGCGAAGAGCTGTTCGCCGACTACAAGGCCATGCGCGACCGGATCGGCAGGGAGCGCGGCTGGCCGCCAATGGGCCGCGACGAGTTCGTGCGCGAGGCCGACCACGGATCGCTCTATGTGGGCTCGCCCGAGACGGTCGCACGAAAGATCGCCGCTACCGTCAAGGCGCTCGGCATCGCGCGCTTCCAGCTCAAATACTCAGCTGGCCCATTGCCGCATGAAAAGCTCATGCGCAGCATCGAGCTCTACGGTCGCAAGGTGGTGCCGCTGGTCCGCGATATGCTGGCGTAGGGCCAGAGCATTTTCGAGCGAAGCGGACACCGGTTCGCGTGAAGAAAACGCGTCAAACAAGAATCTAACGCTTCGGTTCTGATTCCGTCAGAACCGAAGCGCTAAGACTTGGCATAAGGCTGCCGCCGCGGGCCGATCGGACGCCGTAGCCGCGACGACAACGATGGCGAGCTCGTGCCCGCGTCGGCAGGTTCGGGACGCGACGCACGCAATGAGCGGACTTGCGGTTTTGCTTCCGGCTCCCTGCGTGCTGCGCAATTGCTGAGCGCAGCCGCGACTTCCGACGTGACAAGCGGCCAATGCACGACGTCGCTGATGCCGGCGGCCACCAAAGTGTCGGCGCCGATCTCCTCGGTCGATCTCGCGGCCAACACGATCGCAAGCTGTGGCGCCGCTGCATGCAGCGCCGCCGCCGCTTCCAGCGACGCCGCCGTCGATCCGAAATAGCCGACGATCGCCGCATCGAACCGGTCGGGCTTGGCGCTGCATGCGGCGCACGCCGCCGCAGCGGTGCCGAATCCAACCGGCTCGTAGCCGATCGCCGCCAGCGTTTCCTCGTCCCGCAGCAATCGCGCCTGATCGCTGGTGACCATCATCACGGTCTCGCCTTTTCCCACCGGCAGCATCGCCGGCTTGATGTCCGAGATCGGCGCGGCCATCGCCACGCAAGGCAGCCAAACCTCGAAGCGGCTGCCCTTGCCGGGAACGCTCTGCACGTTCATCGCCCCGCCATGCTCATGTACGATCTCGCGCACCGTCGCCAGTCCCAATCCGTTTCCGGAGGAACGGGTGGTGAAGAACGGCTCGAAGATCCGCGCCAGTGTCGCATCGTCCATGCCGCGGCCGGTATCGGTGACCACGATACAGACATAGCGGCCCGGCTGAAGCGTGTCGTGACTGAGCGAACGGATTTCGGTGATTTCGCGGATGTCCATCGCTATTTCGACACGGCCGTGATCGCCGATCGCCTGCGCGGCATTGTTGCAGAGGTTGAGGATCACCTGCTGCAACTGCGCGGGCTCGCCCGACACGATAGCGGTCGCCAGCGGCTCGCGGATCGCGAGATCGACGTTGCCGGGCAGCGAAACGTTCAGCAGCGAAACCGCTTCCGTCACGAGGCTATGCGCACTGAGCGGCCTGCGCCGCGCGTCGCGGTGCCGTCCGAACAGGAGGATCTGCTCGACCAGGTCGCGCGCCCGCTCTGCCCCGCGGCGGATCGCACGGAGATTCTGCGCGAAGCGGTTGTTCTGCCCGAGCTGTTCCTCGATCACTTCGGAGTGGCCGAGGATCCCGCCGAGGATATTGTTGAAGTTATGGGCGATGCCGCTTGTGAACGTGCCGATCCGCTCCATGCGGCGCGCCTGCTGCAGGCGCTCCTCGAGGCGCCATCGTTCCCGTTCCATCGCGTGCCGCCCAACGGCGTACATGATGATATCGAGCGCCATACGCAAAAGACTGAGTTCGACGGTATCCGTCACCCGGCAGGGGCGGCCAATCGTGTCAAAACCCAGCGCAACGCTGGTGCCCTCCTGGTCGACGCCGGTCACGCAGGCCCACGCACCGAGGCCAACATCCATCAAGGCCCTTCTGTCTGCGCCGACCGGCAACGAATTGACGTTCGGGACGTGGACCACACCGTCCACGGTGGGCGCGAATCGAGCCGCAAGTGCCGGCGCGCCTTCCGGCCAGCCGGAAGGAAAGTCCCTGCCCGCCCTCGACCACCCGTACAGCCGAGGGGTAGTCCCGGACCACACAACATAGGTACGGTCGCAGCCGGTGCACAGCATCAAATCGGCAAGGGCCCGTTCGATCTCGCCATCCAGGTTCTCGGGCAGCACGTCGATGAAGCGCATCGAAATGCCCGCGATCACATGCTCAAACGTCGCGCGGCGTTCAAGCGCCCTCGCATGCGAACGCACGCGAAGACCGAGGTGCACCAGGAACGCGACAAGGACCAGCGATGTCACGTAGAGCAGCCAGCGAAACTCCCGTGCCGTGGTTCTCGACTCGTTTTGCCGCACAAGGAGCAGACTGCGGAGCTGATCCTGCTCAAGCCTCGGCTGGATCGCCCGCATCTCCTTCAGCACGCCATCGACCGCGGGCAGCAAGCTCTGGAGCAGCCGTCCATGCGCCAGCAATGGTCCGATGACGTCGCCGTCGAACGGGCGTGCCTGATTGGCGAGGCTGTCCAGCCGATCCTTGACCTCACGCACCGCACTGTCCGACGTGTCGAGGGTGAGCTGCAGCATCGCCGCCGCGGCGGCGCTGATCGAAGGCCCGAGATCGCCCGCCGTCGCGTGAAGGCTGAAGCGCTCGAAGAACGTCAGCGAATTGTGCAGGAGTGCATTGTCGCTCTTGAATCGGTCAACGAGCTCCTCCTGTCGCGCAAGCGACGCCTCAAGGCGGCCCACCGCTTCGCTCGTTTCGGCGTCGATGGCCGCCGACTGTCGCAAGCGGTCGAGCGATTTGTGCATCGCATTGATCTCACGGACCAGCGGATCGTAGTTGCGCAGGGTGCCGGCGCGCGCGGTGAAAACGTCGCGATAGAGCGAGCTGTCCAGCATTGCAAAACGCTCAAGCTCGGCGAGCGCGCGATCGAACTGCTCGGCCTCCGGATTGATCGCGCGCAGCGACAGCCAGGTCAGCAGCAGGACGAGCGCGAATACGATCGCCAGGGCCCGAAGCGGCGTCATGGCGGCGATCCCTTGACGGGTATGCCACGGTAGTTTCCGGTCAGCGTCTGCAGGAACGCGACGAGCGCGGTTACCTGGTCATCCGTCAAGCTGCGGTCGAGCTGCGCCGCCGCCATCTTGCGCACCGCCTCCTCGAGCGTGGCCGCACTGCCGTCATGAAAATAGGGCGCCGTCGTCGCCACATTGCGCAGGCTCGGCACGCGGACGACATCAGGCTTCGCGTGGACCAGCGGACGGAATATCCCCTGGCGCTGGAACAGATTGCCACCGATATTCACTCCCTGGTGGCAGGAAATGCAGCCAAACGACTTGAATATTTCGTAACCGCCAAGCTCCGCGGCTGACAATGCGGACGTATCTCCGGCGAGCCACCGATCAAAGCGGCTTCCCGGCGTAATCAGCGATTTCTCAAAGGTCGCCAATGCGTCGAGGACGCACGCGCGGTCCGGCGCGCGGCCGTAGGCGGCGCGAAATTGCCGCACCATTTCGGGATCGGCATTCAGCCTGGCGACGATGTCCTCCATGCTGGTCGCCATATTGGCCGGATTCTCCAGGGACGATTTGGCCTGCGATTCGAGCGTGCGGTAATTGCCTTCCCAGTTCAGGCGGAAGCTGAGCGCCGCGTTGAAGATCGTCAATGTATCAAATGGAGCATCTGAACCGTCATGTCTCACCATCGCGGAATCGCGGCTGGCGCCATTGGTAGTGATGTCATGACAAGAGGAGCACGCCAGCTTCCCATCATTCGACAGGCGGGTGTCCGCAAACAACCGCTCTCCGAGCGCAAGCTTGAGCGGATCGGTCGCGGTAGGCTCTGGAATGGGCGTGATCGGCTCCTGATCGGCGATGGGAATTGGGCGCGAAGCGGGAGCGGTCGGGATGGTTTGCGTGGCTGCACCGGTGGCGATCAAGAGGAGCGCTGCGCAAGCCCATGGCGGCCAGCGGCGCGCACGCAGCATTTCCGGGAGAGCGGAGGCCTGCGCAACCGCAAGATTCGTTCGGCTTCGCCGATATCCGACCAGCGACCATAACCGCATCATTGCCGACGATTCCCGCGGCTTTCCAGGTATGCGATGTTGCTATTCTCGGCATCGCCGCGGCTTTCGAGGCTTCGCAATTCGATGATGGCAGGCGGATGGTGGCCGCGCAGCTCGTCGGGGTCCAGCGCGTAAGGATACATGCCTTGCGCGTAAGCGGCGCACCCCTCCAACACCTGGGCGACCGTCCAGGACATCAGCGAGAGAATGACGCTGTGGAATGCAACGTCGCTGCAGACGGCGAACGTCCCGACGGCTTTCAGCATCAGCCTTGAGGGCCACCACAAGGCACCATTCACGGACGGCCGCTCGCTGGCGGGACTTGCGTGCGTCGTCACCGCGCGCATCGGGTACCGGCGCACGACGCTCGTGCGACGGTCGGTCCGCCATCGGCTGGCGGGCAGCTTCTTCCTGTCCAACTTCATTGACATCTCCCGAGGATTGTTCACCCTCGAGAGATTGCCGTTTGCATGTTGCGACAGCATTCCAGCCCCGGAATTAAGGGCTACCATTGTAATGGAACCCGCTGCGCCCGCGGCCCCGACTGCGAGATGCGTCGAAGCAGAACTTGCGACCATCCGCCGCACGGCGCGATTGGCCATCGTCAGAGCCGCTCGACCGAAAGCGCGAACACATAGCCGACGCCGCGTTCGGTCAGGATGACCTTCGGCGTGCTCGGATCGCCTTCCAGCTTTCGGCGCAGACGCAAGACCTGCACGTCGATACTGCGGTCGAAGACATCCTCGTGCACGCGGGTGGCCTGCAAAAGCTGCTCGCGCGAGAGCGGTCGTTGCGGCGCGTCGAGGAAGGCAACCAGCAGCGCGTATTCGCCCTTCGTCAGCGCGACCTGCGTGCCGCTCGGATCGGAAAGACGCCGGCTGCGCCGATCGAGTTGCCAGCCGCCGAATCGATAACGGCCTTTCTCCGGATCGCGCGGCGCGGTCTGTCCGGTCTCGCGCCGGCGCAGCACCGCGCGGATCCGTGCCAGCAGCTCCCTCAGGCCAAATGGCTTCGTGATGTAATCGTCGGCGCCGAGCTCCAAACCGACCACGCGATCGATCTCGTCGCGGCGATGGCCGGTCGTGATGATCACGGGCACGTCGGAGTGTGAACGGATTTCGCGCAATAGATCGAGACCGTCTTCCTGGCCAAGCCGCAGGTCGAGGATGACGAGATTAGGTTCGCGCGTAACCAAGAGGCCCGTGACCTCGTCCCGCCCCGACGCGGACAGCGCACGAATGTCGTGCTCCTCGAGATAGTTCATCACGAGGTGCCGCATGGTGCGATCGTCCTCGACCACGAGGCAGGTCGGCTGGCCGCGCTCCGCACTCGGGTTCTGATCGGACCGCACGTTCGGATCGGATCCGTTTCCACCGGCTCCGTTTGCTTCACTACGTTCGGGCCGACCATTACGGTTAGCCGCGGCAATTGCGGCATTCAAATTCATTTGCGTCTCTCCCGACGCCCCCTGGCGGCGGGGTATAGAGCACAGCATTCCGCGCTACAGCACACATTTCAGCGAGCGCA
This sequence comes from Bradyrhizobium sp. Leo78, assembly GCF_059512425.1. Classification (NCBI taxonomy): domain Bacteria; kingdom Pseudomonadati; phylum Pseudomonadota; class Alphaproteobacteria; order Hyphomicrobiales; family Nitrobacteraceae; genus Bradyrhizobium; species Bradyrhizobium sp. Leo78. Next base: position 89,907 of record NZ_JCAMOT010000022.1, on the reverse strand, counting down.
TCCGGCATCAATTATCGTTGAACCCGTCGGTATCGACGCCGGTCCTTCACAATGCTGTGGCCGCGCTGAACCAGAGCATGATTCGCGCGAGTGAGTGGGCACTCAACGAAACGACGCTCTTCGGCTGTTCTATCTTACATTCTTAGAATCGTTCAAATCAGCCGACCCTTGATTGGGCTTCCCTTCGCTGCCGTTGAGCGAAGCTCTGCTGTTCTGAGGCTCAGCTTTCTGCTCGTCCGATAGCTCGAACGGCGTCCGAGTGGCTGCGGCGTTCGCCAACGTGCGCTTTTGCAAAAATGCCTCTGCACAAAAATCATCGCTCCGATTTTCGAATGACCGTATTGACTGGATTGCTATCGACGGCTGCGGCGCTAGCGTCCGTCAGCTCTTCGTGAAGACCTCGCCGATTGCTTATTCGTTACTTCTCACGGTCCATACCAATGTATGACACCATCGTGAGACAAAGCGGTCCATATTGTTAGCCATCCGATAGTCGACGCCAGTCGAGCTTGAGATTTCAGGAGGCCAGATATGTCGTGCCATCCCGCCCAGCTTCTTAGAGAACGATCCGTATCGATATCCGCTGCCGAACTTTTGGATAACCGTTCTGCAGTCCAGCAATCGCCAGAGCACGCAGCACGGCCGGATACCCCGGTCATTGGCATCGATCTCAAGCATCTCGGCGTTTCTGTACGCGTCGTGCCGAATGCAGGTGCGCCTGAGACCGAGCGCGCCCTTCAAATCGCAGGCGTGGGAAGGAATGTCGAGGCGTCACTGAGCTTCGATAGTCTCGTGAGCAAGGCAATCCGGGAGATGCCGAAAGCGCGAATGGACCAGGATCCGGTGGTGCGCCGGCTCTCCGAGGCGCTTGCCGCCGCGGAGCGAGATCAGTCGGAGTTCGGCGGGATCTACGCGGACGCGATCAGGCTCGTCACGGTGGCGAGGATGATCAGCGCCGATACGAAACCGGCTTCGCCTGTGCAGGCCAACCGGGACGACGGACTATCAAAGTGGCGCCTCAAGCGCGTCGTGGAGTACGTGGCCGCGCATCTCGATGAGAAAGTGACGCTGGCGGACATGGCCGGAGCAGCCCGGCTGAGCCGGATGCATTTTGCCGCGCTGTTCTTCCGCGCAACCGGATTGACGCCGCATCAATATCTGCTGAAGCAGCGTGTCTCCGCTGCGCAGGACATGCTGCGAACGACCGACAAATCGATCGTCGACATCGCGCTGAGCGTCGGCTTCAGCACCCAAGCGCACTTCACCACCGTCTTCAAGCGCATCGTAGGACAAACGCCCTTGAAGTGGAGGGAAGGCAGGCCGGCGGAGCCGCTGCTGCCGTCATACAGGCGAATTGGCGCTGACGAGCGAACCGTCGAGGGACCACGGCCGCTCTGACGAGCCGGCGCCTCGACATAAACCTTGGTGTTAACCGTGCACGCCGCGAGAACTGCGCGACTTAACCAACCAGTATAATCGACGATATCCCGCACCCTTCGTAAAACACAACATCGAAGCATTGCAGTGACCCGGCGATCGGGATTGTGGAAGCCATGAACCGTCGACTGAAAAATTTCATTCTCAGACGCCTCGCGGTTCTCCTGGTGTCGTGGCTGCCCGCGTCGTCTCATTCGTTTGGAATCGAGAGCAGGGCTGACGCTGCGCTACGCCACGTTCACCAAGCTCCCCTGAATTCGCTGGTAAAACAAAGCATGTTGCTTTCTCTGGATACGAAGTGCTGCTCGAAGGCAGTCTTGCAGCGGCAATACGATCGCATTGTAAGACTGGACGCAAATCAGGCTCGCATCACTGTCTAGAGCCGTGAAAGACGGCTCGCGCACCGAAGGCCGCTGACGCGGCCCTCAGTTGTCCCGGGCGGGCTGCTGACTGGCCAACGGCTGCCGAACGCCAAGCACATCGGCCATTCGCACGAGCTCGGCGAGCGATTTGGCCTGCATCTTCCGCATCATGTTGCCGCGGTGAATCTTCACCGTGATCTCGCTCAGCGACAGGCGCCAGGCAACCTGCTTGTTCATCAGTCCTGCCGTGACAAGGCCCATGACTTCCCGTTCCCGGGGCGTCAGCGAATCGTAGCGCAGCCGGATGTCTTCGTCCCGCCGCGCTTCTGCGCGGCGCCGCTGATCGCGGGAGACGGCCTCTTCGACGGCCGCAAGAAGTGCTTCCTCTTCGAACGGCTTGGGAAGGAAATTGACGGCGCCGGCCTTCATGGCGCGGACGGTCATCGGGATGTCCCCGTAGCCGCTGATCAGGATCACCGGAATCGAGGCGTCGCTCTCAACCAGCTCCTCCTGGAATTCGAGCCCGTCGGCTTCCCCCAACCGGATATCCAGGATCAGGCAGGACGCGGAGTTGATGGCATCGGATGCCAGGAACTCGCCGGGCCCCGCGAACGTCTCGACGGAGTAGCCGACGGCACGCAGCAGGCTGCTGAGCGAATTGCGCACGTCGGTGTCGTCGTCGACGATGCAGATGAGGGCGGTGCTGATCGAGCTCTGTGATGCGCTCATGCTGTCCAGGGCCAAGTCATTGGAGTATCGGGGGAGGTCCCTGGGAAGAGTCGCCCAGGATTGCCTCCACGTCGTGGAGCAGAATCTCGGGATCGACGGGCTTGTCAACAAAAGCCGCGGCTCCAAGACTTTTTGCCTCGGCGCGCGCTTCCGGCGTCGAATAGGCCGTCATGACGATCACGGGGACGCCGACACCCCGGCGCCGCAGTTCCCTGTGCAGGCCGAGGCCATCCATGCCCGGCATGTGCAAGTCAGTGATGACGCAGTCGACATTCGCGACGGAGGCCGACGCCAGGAAGTTCTCGGCCGCGCCAAAACTCTCTACGCGCAGGCCTACCGAGCGAAAAAAGCTCGATATGCTTTCCCGCACGTCGTCGTCATCGTCAACGATGCAGATGGTGGATCCTTGTGGCACTAGACAGCTCCTCCCGGGCAATTTGCCCGGTGTTTCCGTCGGTATGGCCGGTTTCTGTCCATTTTCCCATCATATCAAGATATTAGGTTTCGACCATCGCGCCTCCGCCGGGATGTTCAATGGCAGCGTGAACCCCACGGTTGCCCCCCATCCGTCATTGTTGGACGCCGAAACGCGGCCTCCCTGCCCTTCGATGATCGTCCTGCAAATCGACAGCCCAAGGCCCATTCCATCGGATTTGGTGGTGAAAAACGGCTCAAAGATGCGCTCGGGGTTGCCCTCGATCCCGATGCCGCTGTCCTCGACAGCCACTTTGATGAAATTCTCGGCGGTGCCGTCGATCCTGACGCGGATCTCGTGCGGGCGGTCGGCGATTCCCCTGGTCGCATGGAGCGCGTTCATCAACAGGTTGACGATCACCTGCTGCACCTGCACCCGGTCACAGATAATCGGGCCTGGGATATTGGCTTCCTCAACCCGGATAGTCGCCGCCGCAGCGCGCGCTTCCCGCGCCAGCAGGGAAACCGCATCCTGCACCAGGGCGCCCATATCGACGGAGCTGACCTGCGGCGCGGTCTTCTTGGCGAGCCCGCGCACCCTTCCGACCACCTCTGCGGCCCGGTTGCCGTTCGAGACGATCTTCTCCAGGCAGTCGGCCACCTCCGTGAGGTCGGGATCTGGCCGGGTAAGCCAACGCTTGCCCGATTTGCCGTAGTTGATGATGGCCGCGAGGGGTTGGTTGACCTCATGCACGATCGAACCGGCAAGCTGGCCCAGCAGAGCCACGCGCCCGGCGTGAGCGAGTTCGACGGAGGTCTGCTCGATCTTCGCCCGCGCCTCGTTTCGCTCGGTGACATCGAAGGCCATGAGCAGCACCCTTGACCAATCCTGTCCGTCCGGCAGGACGGACACCCGCAGCACCGCATCGATGATGCGCCCATGCAAAGTCGCGCACCGCGTCTCGATCTCCGCGAGCGAAGAACCAGCCACTAACGAGGCAAAGATGTGCGCCAGGGCCGGGTCGGAATCCGGCGATTGTCCGAGCAGTGCATTGCCGTCGGTCAGATCGGCGACCGTATCGGCTTCGAACATTGCAAGCGCGGCGCTGTTGGCGTTGTAGATCCCGATCTCGTTGGCGGCCGCGCGCAAGATCTGCGGATTCGACAATAGCCACGCTTCGCAGTCTTGGCTTGGTCTTCTGCTGTCCAGAATCAGCCGCATGGCCTTGCTCAGGTCGCATTCCAGGGCGGCAAACCCCGCCGAGTTGAAGATGGTGCTGTAGCGCTGCTCGGAGCTCCGTCTTTCCGCCAGGGCACGGCGGCTCTCGGTCAGATCGGCACTGGTTTCGATGATGCCGACGGGCCGGCCGTCCGGATCTCGTCGCTCGAGCCAGCGGCTCGCCAGAATGACCCGCGTGCCATCTCGCCGCGTTCGGATGATTTCGCCCGACCAGGTTCCATTCTGCTCGAGAGAGGCGCTTATTTCCTCTGCCGAAACGATCGACTCGAGCAGGTCGCTGCAACGCCTGCCCAGCGCCTCGCCGCGCGTCCAGCCATAGAGCCTCTCGGCGCCTTCATTCCAGTAGCGGATGATGTCCGATCGGTCGCGGACAACGACGGTGTCGTGCGAGAGTTCGAGGATTCTCGCTTGCTCAGCGAGAGTGGTTCTCGCGGACCTGTCCCTGAGCGACAGCAATACTGTGATCGCGATCGCGACAAGACTTACGATGTAGCGCAGCAGGGCGCCTCCCAGGGGATCGTCCGCATGCCCGATCAGGAACGCGATCGTCGTGAGCACGGCCGTGATACAGCCGCTGCCGATCACGAACCTGCGGCCGAGCGGCGCCAGCGTCAGCACCACGCCCGTGTACAGGACCGCGACGGCGCCATCGATCGGGCTTAACGCATCCGCCAGGAAAATCAGCGCCGACGCAACGATGGCCGCCGCGAGCGCGAATTGACCTCTCCGGCGGCTGATCGCCTTGAAACTACCCTGCTTTGGACCAGTGTTGGCCGCCATGTCATCCTCATCAAACCCCGTTCCCGGGCCGACTTTTATCGCGTCTGCTCGCAAGAATGATCATACCTAGGTTTGAATTCTCCTTCCCATGTTTTGTCTGTAGCTGGGAGCTTGAGCCGCATCCGCGGGCACCGTGCGAATTTGAAACGCTTATGCGAACCTCGGAAGACAGGATTTCAATTGGCCGCGCAACCTTCGGTGCACGCTTCGCCCGAAGCCGCACCATGCCGCGAACGAGTTTCTGCCAAAGATCAATCCAGCATTGACGCGTAGTTCGTGACCGAGGGCGATACGCGCGTTGGGAAAGCCGATTCATCATGTTGAAATCAGCAATCGTTGGAGTCGTGGATTTCTGTGCGCAGCGGCGCTGGTGGGTTCTCATTATCGGAATCCTGCTCGCGGTCGCAGCGCTCGCCTATGACGTCACGCGCTTCTCGATCACGACGGACACCGACAAGCTGATCTCGAACAACCTTGCATGGCGTCAGCGCCAGGCGGCGTTTTCCGAGGCATTTCCGGACAAGGGAATCCTGGTCGTGGTCTCCGCACCGACGCCGGAAAATGCCGAAGCGGCGACAAGCGCGCTGACGCAGGAACTCGCCAAACACCCAGATCTGTTCCGCGCGGTTGTCCAGCCGGACGGAGGCGAGTTCTTCCAGCGCAACGGCCTCCTGTTCGAACCGCTGCCCAGCGTCAAGAAGTCCATCACGGGATTGTCGAGCGCCGATTTTCTGATCGGCTCGCTGGCGGCCGATCCGACCCTGCGCGGCGTGGCGAAGGCGCTCGGCTATGCGCTCGATGGTGTCGAGGGCGGAGACATCAAGCTCGACCAGCTCGTGTGGCCGCTCTCGCTTGCCGACAAGACCCTGAATGACGTGCTTGCCGGCAAGCCGGCGACATTTTCATGGCAGGCGCTGGTGCAGGGCTCGCAGCCGCAGACGGACCGATTGCGCCACTTCATAGAAGTCGAGCCGGTCCTGGATTTCTCCGCGTTGCAGCCGGGCCGCAAGGCGACGGACGGCGTCCGTCGAGCCGCCACCGATCTGAAATTGGGCGAGACGTTCGGCGCCACCGTACAGCTCACCGGCACAGTGCCCATGAACGACGATCAGTTCTCGGTGATCCGGCAAAGCGCGCTGCGCGACACGTTGACGGCCTTGTTCGGAACGCTGATCATATTGTGGCTGGCGCTGCGTTCGTGGAAGATCGTCACGGCGGTGTTTTTCAGCGTGATCGTCGGCCTCACTGTGACCGCTGCCCTTGGCATCGTCATGGTCGGGGCCTTCAACCTGATCTCGATTGCATTCTTCGTCCTGTTTATCGGGCTGGGCGTTGACTTCGGCATCCAGTTCAGCGTCCGTTACCGCTCCGAACGGCACGAGTGCAGCGATTTGCGGGAAGCGCTGCGACGGGCCGCGCGCAAGGTGGGAGCGCCGCTCTCGCTGGCTGCCGGCGCCACCGCCGTGGCCTTCTTCTCATTCCTGCCGACCAGCTATCGGGGCCTTTTCGAACTGGGGCTCATTGCCGGATGCGGCATGTTGATTGCCTTCTTCTGCAGCATCACCCTTGTCCCGGCGATGTTGACGCTGCTGAAGCCGCCGGGAGAACTGGCGCCGGTCGGTTTCAGCAGCCTCGCACCACTAGATGATTTCCTGCAGCGGCATCGCATCGCGGTGATCGCCGGCACCATCCTCGTCGTCCTCGCCGGAACGCCGCTGCTCTCTCGCCTTCCGTTCGACTTCAACCCGATCAACCTGCAGAACCCGCACGCCGCGTCCGTCGTGACCTATCGCGAGTTGCAGGGCAATCCACTGACCAGCGGCGACGATGCCGAAGTGCTAGCATCATCGCTGAGCGAAGCCGGCAGCATCGCAAAGCGGCTGGCGGCCCTGCCCGAGGTCTCGCGCACACTCACGCTCAACAGCTTTGTTCCCGATGACCAGGACCAGAAGATCGCCGTCATCAAGGCCGCTGCGCCGCGCCTCCATGGCGCGCTCAATCCGCCGCGCGATCCGGCGCCGACGGACAAGGACACCGTGGATGCCATTCGCGCGACCGCGCAGCATCTTACGAAAGTCGCGGGCACCGCGACCGGCCCGGGCGCTGAGGCCGCGCGACGCGTTTCCGATTTGCTGACGCGCCTCGCGCAAGCCGACGCCGCGACGCGCGCAAGCGCCGAAGCTGCCTTCGTTCAGCCGCTGAACCACAATCTCAACCAGTTACGGAACAGCCTCGATCCGCAACCGGTGACCATCGAGAATCTTCCCGCCGATCTTGTTCGCGACTGGCTGTTGCCGGACGGCAGGGCCCGCGTTGAGGCGCTGCCAAAGGGCAACGCCCAGGATAGCAGCGTCATGCGGCGGTTCGCGACTGCGGTCATCGCCGCGGAGCCGTCGGCCACCGGCCCCGCAATCAGCCTCTATCAATCGGGCCGAACGGTCATCGGCGCCTTCATCGAAGCGGGTGCGCTCGCGCTTGGCGCCATCGCGATCCTGCTCCTGATCGCGTTGCGCCGCGTCACGGACATGCTGTTGACACTGATACCTTTGCTGCTGGCCGGCGCGGTCACGCTGGAGATATGCACGCTGACCGGCACAGCGATGAACTTTGCAAACATCATCGCCCTGCCGTTGCTGCTGGGCGTCGGCGTCGCGTTCAAGATCTACTACATCATGGCCTGGCGTGAAGGGCAGACGGGCTTGCTGCAATCCAGCCTGACCCGCGCGGTGATCTTCAGCGCCATGACCACCGGGGTGGCGTTCGGAAGCATGTGGGCATCGAGCTATCCGGGCATGTCGAGCATGGGCAAGATGATGGCGCTCGCGCTGCTCTGCACAATGGCCGCTGCCGTGCTGTTCCAGCCGGTTTTGATGGGACCGCCGCGCCAGGTCAGAGCGGCTTCGGCGCAGCGGTCGGCCGATCCATTGCCTCGCCCGGCGGAATAAATCTTCCCCTGGTCTGATCCAGGCATCAGTTGCGACGGTTTTTCCGAAAGCTCGGCTGCATGATAGCGAACCGGTTCACATTCAACGTCGGCTCTGTCATGCTATGTTCATATATCGCAGCCGGACGGAGGACCGGGCGACTGCTGCTTGAAGGGGCGAAGCTGCATCTGGCCATCGTGACCGAGCGAAAATGGTGACGTGCTCGCTTGCAACATTGCTGGAGGTTGACCATGCATTCCGTTTCAGCCGAATGGCAATCCGCTTCGACAGCCCCCTCTGACGAGGATCTGGAAATCTGTACATTGAATTATGATGGCATGGTCCATGCGCTTCCCTTTCCTTGCCGCAGGGACGGAACCAACTGGGTCGATCGTTCGGGCGGAATGCACGCCGACATTCATCCGACCCAATGGCGCAAATGGATTGAGCCGAACTAGCCCCCGGTGAGGGCGACGCGGACTGGCCCTGCGCTACCGAAGTTGCGTGCTGACGCAGCCTGATCTGCAGCCGAGCGAAGTCGGCCTGGGAACATCGACCACAAGTTTGTCTCGCATGTTCCCGCTACCTAAGACATAGTGAGCCTCCCGTACGCTGCGGAAATCAAGGCTCATGAACCGAAGTCCGGTGCTCATAGACTTGGCCCTCCAAGGCGGAGGCTCGCATGGTGCATTCACCTGGGGCGTCCTCGACCGGCTGCTTGAAGAGCCATGGTTTCAGATTGCGGGCATATCCGGGACATCTGCCGGGGCGATGAACGCTGCCGTGCTGGCGGACGGCTGGACGGAGGGCGGCGCTGCCGGGGCACGTGAGGCCCTGGACAAATATTGGCGGAGCGTCTCGCGCGCCGCTGCATTCAGCCCGCTGCAACGCTCGCCGCTCGACCATCTCATGGGACGATGGTCGCTCGACACCTCTCCCGCCTATCTCTTCACCGATTTGATGTCGCGGATGCTGTCGCCCTACGACCTCAATCCGCTCGGCTTCAATCCATTGCGAGAGATACTGGCCGGCGCCATCGATTTCGATCGTCTTGCCCGCGCGCCGATCAAGCTCTTCGTCACCGCCACGCGGGTGCGAACCGGTCGCGGACGGATCTTCCGCAACGCAGAGATCAACGCGGATGTCCTGCTGGCGTCGGCCTGCCTGCCGACGATGTTCCGCGCCATCGAGATCGATGGCGAGCCCTATTGGGACGGCGGTTACGCGGGCAACCCGACGATCACGCCGCTGGTTCGCGAGACCGATGCGCACGACACCATCATTGTGCAGATCAACCCGACCGAGCGGCCGGAGCAGCCACGCACCGCCGCCGAAATCCTCAACCGCCTCAACGAGATTTCATTCAATTCGCCGCTTGCGAAGGAACTGCGGATGATCGCGCTGCTCCGCCAGGTAGCCGACCCCGGCACTGGCGAGGGCGCCCGTTGGGCGCGGATGAAGACGCACCGGATCAAGAGCGACATGCTCGCGACGTTCGGCGCGTCATCCAAGCTCAACGCCGAATGGGCGTTCGTATCCAAGCTGCGCGAGGAAGGGCGGCGAGCCGCCAACGAGTTCCTCGACATGCACGGCGCCGATCTCGGCATGCGTTCGACCGCCGATCTCGATATCCTGCTGGCGGAGTGCTGAGGTCATGGGGCTTCTCGGCATTTTGGTCGGGCTTGGTCTGCTGATCTGGCTTGCTTTTCGCGGCTGGACTGTCCTGCTGCTGGCGCCGATCGCCGCACTGATCGCCGCAGCCTTCGATCGTCAACCGCTGCTCGCCAACTGGACGCAGACGTTCATGAGTAGCGCGGCGGAATTTCTCGCACAATTCTTCCCGATCTTTCTGCTTGGCGCCGTCTTCGGGAAGCTGATGGACGACAGCGGTGCGGTGGTCGCGGTCGCGAACTTCATTACCCGCAGTCTGGGCGAGCGCCGGGTGATCCTTGCCGTGGTGCTCGCAGGTGCGTTGGTCACTTACGGCGGCGTCAGCCTGTTCGTCGCGTTCTTCGTGATCGTTCCGATGGCTCAGTCGCTGTTTCGCAAGGCGGCGATTCCGCATCGCCTCGTGCCTGCGGCGGTCATTCTCGGCACCTCGACTTTCACCATGTCGGCGATGCCTGGCACACCGTCGATTCAAAACGCCATCCCCATGCCCTTCTTCGGTACGACGCCCTTCGCGGCGCCTGGCCTCGGCCTTATCGCGTCGATGATCATGCTGGGCATCGGGCTATGGTGGCTGCATCGCGCCGAGAAAACGGCGCGATGCACGAATGAGGGCTATGGCGACGCGCCATCGTCAACTCCCGAATCTGCGGCCGATGATGAACGATTGCGCGGGCGGGCTGCAACCGCGCGGGAATTCGATCCCGCGGAGATCCACCACGGACACCACAGCGAAGTGGCGGCCCCGGTTCTCAACGCCATTCTTCCCTTGATCGTCGTTGTCGTTATCAATCTCGTGATGTCGCTCGTTGTCCTGCCGCGGCTCGACTTCTCATTCCTGGCCGAGCAGCGCTGGGGGAACACGTCGCTATCAGCCGTTGCCGGTGTCTGGTCGGTCATCGTTGCCTTGGCGGCAGCAATCGCGGCAGTCATCCTCTGCAACTGGACGCGACTGCCTGCACTGCGGCAAACCATGGATGCCGGGGCCAATGCGTCCGTCCTGCCCGCCTTGAGTGTCGCCAGCCTCGTCGGCTTCGGCGCCGTTGTTGCGTCCCTCCCCGCCTTCGACATGGTGCGGGACTGGGTGCTCGGCATCGAAGGCGGGCCGCTGGTCTCGCTTGCCGTCGCCACAAATCTGCTTGCGGCGTTGACAGGGTCGGCTTCCGGCGGCTTGACGATCGCGCTCGATGCGCTGGGTCAGACCTACATGGAAATTGCCGCGCAGGCCGGGATTGATCCCGGCATCTTGCATCGCGTGGCAGTGATCGGCGCGGGGACCCTGGACATTCTGCCTCACAATGGCGCCGTCGTGAGCCTGCTCGCGATCTGCGGCCTGACGCATCGTGAAAGCTACTTTGACATTGTGGTGGTCGGGATCGTGAACTCCGTCATCGCTCTTGCCGCGGTGATCGCGATCGGCACCATGTTCGGGTCGTTTTGACGCCGCCAAGCGACAACGCGCTGGCCGATGCTTACGACCAGGGCCTGCACTCATTTGTGGACGCCCCGCATCCGGCCTCCGATGCAGCGAGGGAGCTGGCGATATCCAGACCGATTGTGATAGCCTCTGACACGGATGCCTCCCAGTGGTGCTCAACACCTCCACTTTGGCACATCGATGCCGTCGGGCGGGGCGTCCCCCCCCCATCATAAATCGGGAAGCTACGGATCAGGGCACGTTTCGAGCCACTCCCGCTCGACGTCGTGCCTCCAACGGGCGCCCCACGCATGCAAATGCAGATAACATGCGGTCGATGTTTATTGTAGCGTTCCGAGATAACCGATGATTGCAGCGCGTTCGGCATCATTGACGCCCGTGTAATCCATCGAGGTCCCCGGGCAGGCCTCGCGGGGCCGCTTGAGGAACTCGTCCAATCGCGCTTCAGTCCATACTCCCCCCAGTTGGCGCAAGGCGGGCGAGTAATCCGGGTAGTTCCTGATCGAGGCGACCCGCCGACCAACCACGCCGAACAGATTCGGGCCGATCCGATTGCCGCTGATTGGCGCTGACTGGTGGCAGCCGCTGCACTTCTCCGCAAACAGTGTCTCTCCGATGCTACCTTCTTTCGGGCGCACCGAGACCAAGGTTGCGGCGTCTGTCCACAGGATGACGCGACCGTCATGCCCCTCGATGAGGTCGCGGATTCCACTGCCGATGACGATCGACTCGAGATAAGCGACATGGCCGTCGCGCACCCGCGCGCGAAATAGCGTACCGGCCTTGAGCGAGCCGATCAACAGATCGCCGCGCCATTGCGGAAACAGCCCGCCCTCGACAGCCAACAGGTTTGAAGTCGCGATCGAAGGGACCCAGGCAAATACCGGCGTCTGATAGCGCTGCTGCGCGTCAGGCTTGTTCAGAGGCCAGGAAAATGAACCATAATCCGTCCCGTCGGTCGCGTACGGCCAGCCGTAGTTTTTGCCGCGCTCCAATCGGTTGAGTTCGTCGCCGCCTTGCGGGCCGTGCTCGGTGGACCATATGGTTCCCGACCGATCAACGAAGAGGCCCTCCGGATTCCGGTGACCGAGCGTGAAGACCGCTGCGCGGCCATCGGCAATGTTGATGGCGATGGTCTTACCGTACGAGGTCGCAGAATTCTGCGCCTGTGCTTCAACCGAGGCGACACCGTCGAACCCGAAATCGCCGACGGCAAGCAGCAGCGTCTGTGTATCGAGCAGCGCCATCCGGCCGCCCCCGAAATAGCCGACAAACGCGATGCCGTGACGCCGGCCCTCTCCGCGGACCGGCAGACACGGCGTAGTCTCGTAAAGCATCTTCCATTCCGGACCCGCCGCGCCGCGTAGAATGGTGGTACGATCTGAGTGCAGCATCGAGACCCGCTCGACCCAGCACTGCTGAGCTGCCTTCCAGTACGGATGTGAGACGAACACTCGCACGTCGGGGCCGGTCTCCTGCACCAGCAGAGCATAGGTCCGAAACCATTCGGTATTGAGAACCTCGCCTGCGGCCTCGACCCGCTGGCCTTCCTGCGGCAGCCATTCGTCTCGGGGAGCAGCCCAGGGGCGCCCGGCTGCCGCGGCAAACTCATCGCCGTTGATGGGAACGCGATAGGGCAGTGGGATGATCTTCAGACGGTCTGTCTCTGCCTCCCAGCCGAAGACGTAGAGATGACCATCCCCACTCAACTGCAGGTAACGATCGCCGATGCGCGCCAGTCCTCCGCCGCGCACCACGGATTTCGGAAAAACTCCCGAATAAGTTTCGACGTTGAGATTATAGTACTCGGTCCTGATCACGGCTGCAGTTTGCCGCAGCGACACCTGCGCTGTCAGACTCGGTGCGACCAGGCCAACCACGATCGTGGCGAGCAGCGCGCCTAGCGCGATAGCTCGATGCAGCAGCGAGGTTCCGACTAGATACGGCGCCGGAACAAGCACCACGGCGGATAAGAACGTGGCAACCGTGATGGTACGCGGAAAATTACTCTTGGTGACAATGAAACCTAGGAAGACCACGCCGAAAATGGCGATCGTCGATACGACTATCAACCACAGGGTCTGCCAACGTCCGGCGGACAGGAGCAGCGCGGCAATGCTGGCGCTGGCGACAAACGCAGTCGCAAGACACGCGAAGGGCAGCCACAGAGAACGCGGCAATTGCCATACTGGCAAGCCGAATCTCCACGCTGCTAAAAGCAATAGCAGACCGACAGACGTGGCGTACCACGCTGTGAGATAGCGCCATGACGGCGCTGCGCTCGCTTTCACTCTACCCTCTGGACCGCGCCCCCCGTCGCACCAGTAGGCTAGCTTAGCTTGCGCGCATGCGAGTATTAAATCGACCGCCTTGGTTAACAACCAAACTTCAGATGGATCGTGAGGTGGTAGTGATACAAGGAACTACTGCTTTCCAGACTTCTGCGCCGTCATGGGTACACCCTAAGCGGCCAAAGCGAGATACCCGCTCACGGTCAGAACCGATGCCGCAGTGGAGGCAAGGATGACGTTGGACGTGATATCAGCCTCGCGCTGGTAGAACTCCGCCAGCATGAACGGGCCCGTCCCGGTCGGAAGAGCGGCCAGCAGAACCGCAACGTGAGTGAGCAACGGTGACAGGCCGAACACGGCGGTCGCCATGATCCATGTGACGGCCGGCTGCAGGACAAGCTTGAAGCTCACGAGGAGAGCTGCCGATCCGATATCCTGCTCTGAGGTCTCGCGCTTGGCTGCAAGGAACAGTCCGAGCGCAACAAGCGCGCACGGCGAAGCCGCGCCACCCAATAGTTTCAGGAAGCTTTCGGCCGGCGCAGGGACACTGAGACCGGCGAGCGGAACGATCGCGCCGAGAGCAGGTGCGACCAGCAAGGGATTGCGAAGCAGCGAGCCGCCCACCTTGATGAGAAGGTGCTTGCGTCGCTTTTCGGTTTGCAGGCCAGTCTCGATCAGCACGATGGCAATGGCAAAGAGGATGCAGACCGTGATGATCGTGGCAATGAGGGTCGGGGCCAACGCGCCGCGGCCAAGCGCCACCAGCGCCAGCGGAAAACCGACAAAGCCAACATTCGCGTAGCCCGCATTCAGGCCGTCGATGGCGGCGTCGGCCAGGTGCCGCGGGTGGCGTAGACGAACGGCAATCGTGAGGCAGAAGACCAGCGCCGCGCCGATGCCGAATGCCGCGATAAAGCCCGGCTGCCAGACATCGGCCCATTGGGCGTGCGCGATGACGTCGAAAAGCAGGGCCGGGAGCGCGAGGTGCACGACGAAGCGGTTCAACTCCGTAGACGCGTGGGGGCCGAGGACGCCGAGCCGGCGAGCGAGCCAGCCCGCGAAGATCAGTGCGAAAATGGGGAGGACAGTGGTGAGGGTCGAGAGCATTGGAGAGCCTGACTTTGAAATTGCCGGTTAGCTCTATCCAGCCGTTCTGATATCATCCAATACCAATTCACGCCCCTATCCATACCTTTTCGGTATCATGATCGACATCAGGCAGATGCGCTATTTCGTGGCCTTGGCCGAGACGCTCCACTTCGGGCGCGCGGCCGAGCGCCTTCACATCAGCCAACCGCCGCTGAGCCGGCAGATCGCAGCCCTGGAAAAGGAGCTCGGCGTCCGCCTGTTCGAGCGTCACTCAAGGCGTGCGACGCTGACCCATGCCGGTCGGCGCTTTTTGGAAGATGCACGCGCGGTCCTGATCAGCTTCGATCAGGCCTGTCGCAACGCGCGCCTGGCCGAGCGCGGCGAGCTGGGCGAGCTTTCCATCGGCTTCATGATGCACGCGGCCTACACCGTCCTGCCGGGGTTGGCCCGGCGTTACATGGCCAATCATCCCGGGGTGCGCGTCGAATTGCGAGAGATCGTTCCCGCCACTTTGGCTGATGCTGTGCTGGCCGGGCAGTTCGATGCCGCCATCATGTTCAACCCTGGCCCCATTCGAGGCCTCGAGACGCAGACGATTTATCGCGAGCGGCTGTGCCTAGCCATGCACGCCAGCCATCCTCTCGCCAACCATGCAGTGATCCGCGCCAAGCAACTCAATGGCGAGCCCCTGATCGCTGTCCCCACCGATGTCGCACCGAAGCTGCGCGAGGCCATTGTCGCCTATTGTCGTTCCGGCGGGTTTGAGCCCACGTTCAGATTAGAGGTCGCACTTCAGCAGACGATCGTGAATCTCGTAGCGGAGAACCTTGGCATTGCTCTGGTGCCGCAATCCATGGGGCAACTGGGCATTGCGAATTTGGTCCACCGTAAGCTTGAAAAAGCGCCGACCATCGAGCACGTGGTCGCCTGGCGGCCAAGCAATCTCAATCCGGCGCTCCAGCCATTCCTTGCGGAAGCGCGGGCCGTTGCCCCGTAACAGGTGAGTGCGTTGCTGCCCTTCCCCTGCTTCGATTGGCTACAATTCAATTTGTATTTGTCTGAAAGCGCGGCGTTCTGCCTGCCAACCAGACGAAATCGCTTGCCGCGTCAGCAGCGCGTTGCACCCGGGCAACAGTCCCAGGAAAAAGTGTCAACCGGCACTTTTCGCCATTGTGCGTCCACAACTCGATCCGAAAGATCAGCGCTGTCGCATGCTTGGCTGTGTAACTCGGCTCAAGTGGAGCCCTTTGGAGGCTACGGGACATGAACCCGCGGCAATTTGCGACGGTGGCGCCGGCGCTGTGCGGAACGATCGTTCTCGCAGGTTGGGTCGTTGCATCGCTCGGCGGCTTAGGTTCCGCCAGCATCGAGCACTCCGGCGCGCTGCCGATCGAAGACCACCCCGCACCCTCTCTTTCCACCAACGCCGAGCCCGCGGATGCACCACAGGCAGCCGCGGCGGGAAGCGCCACTATCGTCGCGTCCGCCGATGTGGCAGCCGCCGTCGAGTCGGTGAAGGGCATCGTTGCCGATGCGCCGGCGGCCTCGGTTGCGGCGGAACCGATCGTCGAAGCCGCGCTGCCGGATTCGTCGCCGACGCTGCCGGCCGAAACACCACCCATGCAGGTGGCGACAGCGAACACGCCTGACCCGGTCCTGAACGACGACGGCACGGAGGCGGCAAACCGCATCGAAATTCTCGACGAATGCCTGGTCGTGGACATCTGCATCGACCGATACCTGTGGGCGCTCTACCAACGCACGCCCAAGGAAGACACCAACAAGGTGTCCGAGCAGAGGAAAGTGACAATCAGGAAGAGAGGCAAGACGAGGACCGTCACCAGAACCTTTACAAGGCTCGTCGATGCCGACTTTACCTGGAAGGATCCGAAGGCAGCGGAAAGAGCCGGCATGCCGATGATGGACTACGTGATCGGAGGCATGGATCGGGGCTTCAAGCTGAAGCTGTTTCATGCGCTTCACGCGGCGGAGCAAGCCGGACTGTCGCCGGGCATCACCAGCGCGTTCCGCGATGACTACCGTCAAGCAATCGCAAGCGGCCTGAAGGCGGCAAGCAACAGGTCATATCATGGCGGAAGCTTGCGCGGCGGCTATGGCCACGGGCTCGCGGCCGACATCGTGAGCGTGAAAGGCACGACACGGGGGCAGCGGTGGATTGCCAGTGAAGCCCTCTGGAAATGGGTCGATGCACACGGGAAGGAGTTCGGCATCGGGCGACCGTATCTCGATCGAGATCCGCCGCATGTGGCACCGATCGACGGCAGAGAATATGCCTCTCACCACGGCGGAACGAAGGTTCGCCACGCGGAGGCGAACACGAAAAAGCACACCAAACTGGTTATGCGCGCCGATCGCGGCGCGGCGAAACGCACAAAAAACGCAAGAGCGTCGAAGGGGCGAACGATCTAACCGTATTTCAAGCACGCGCTCCAACGACGCAAGCAAGCTCTGCCAAATTCCTTAATTGCGCCGCGCGAATGTCCCAAGAACCATACGAGTTTGGATCGGGGCGACTGGCGCCGCAGATGGTGTGCGCATGATTTCGCGTTTTGTGAGACGGCAGCGCAAACAGACGCGGCGGCAGCCAGCATATCTTATCATCGCCGCTTTCGCCGCACTTATCGCGGCTGGAGACCCTGCGGACGCCAGGGGGGCTCGGAGCGAGCGCTCGGTCGAATCCGTCCAGTCGCGCATCGCCGGCGAACCGATGATGGCCGTCGTTTCGCTCCAGGACCAGCGGATCACCGTTTACGACGCCAATGGCTGGATCCTGCGCGCGCCGGTGTCGAGCGGCCAGAAAGGACGCGAAACGCCAGCCGGGATCTTCAGCATTATCCAGAAGGAAGCCGAGCACTACTCGAACCTGTATGACGATGCGTACATGCCCCACATGCAGCGCATCACCTGGTCGGGCATAGCACTCCATGGCGGCCCCCTGCCCGGCTATGCCGCATCCCATGGCTGCGTGCGGATGCCTTTCGATTTCGCGGCGCGCCTGTTCGAGGACACGCGGATCGGCTTGCGGGTGATCGTGGCACCAACCGATGTGGCGCCGATCGAGATTGCCCATCCGGCTCTGCTACAGCCGAAGCCGGGCGCCATCGCTTCGGCCGCTGCCCGTCGGGCAGAAGCCGATGAGGCGGCCGCAAAGGCGGATCAGGCAAGGCGCGCCGCCGCGAAGGCTTACCGGGAATCCACACAGGCATCGATGCCGGTGCGCGTTGCGGACAATCTGAAGCGCAGGGCCGAGACGCAACTGGCCGCCGCCGAGGCCGCGCTTGGCTCCGCCGCCTCGCCCGAGGCAAAAGAACAGGCCGAGCGCACCAAAGCGCAGGCGGTCACCCGAGTAGCCGAGTTGCAGGAACAATGGACCGCGGCAAAGGCGGAGCTGCAACCGAAGCTCGATGCCGTCGCCGCCGCGCGCGAGGCCGCGCTCGCCGCGGAGAATGCGCGGATTGCGGCAGTCGACGCCGCACGCCAGGCGGCGCGCGAACTCGAGCCGGTATCAGTGCTGATCAGCCGCAAAACCCAGCGGCTGTATGTCCGGCGGGCATTTGAGCCTATCCTGGACAGCCCGGTCACCATCCAGGACCCCGATCGCCCGATCGGCACACATGTCTTCACCGCCATGGAGCCGACCGATGGCGGAAACGGCATTCGATGGAGCGTTGTTTCACTGGAAAGCAGCCATCCGCACAGCGGCGCGGCAGAATCTCACGATCCGGCGCGCGGCCACAGAGCTCGGGAGGTCGAGCCAAAGAAGACGGAGCCGGCCAGCGCAATGGCTGCGCTCGACCGGATCGTCATTCCGCAGGACGTGATGGATCGCATCGCCGGGATAACGCCGCGCTCGTCGTTGATCATCACCGACGAGGGGTTGAGCTCTGAAACCAGCAAAGGAACGGAATTCGTGGTCCTCATGAGCGGCGAGCCGCAGGGAGGAATCAAGATGCGACGACGCGCTCCGGCGAGCGAGTATCCCTATGCCCGCGCACGCGACCGTCAGCTTTTCTGGGGCCGGCCGTTCGCAGGACCGTCTTCCACGTGGTGAGGCCGTGATTTTCGCACTGGTAACGACCCAAATGCGCAGTGCCAAACCGGACGTATCGCGGCGAAATCTGATGATGCGACGGCAAGCGGCGTCGCACTGGTGTTCTTGATATCCGGAGCGTATAGTTGCGGGAGACTTGGCGGTAGTGCGGAATGTCAGTTTTCTCAGGCAGATTAAGTCTCGCGGTCACTTTAGCAGCGCTCTGTCTGGGCGGGCAAACGGCCCACGGCCAAGTTGTTCCCATGACATATTGGACTCCAGGCTGGCCCATCGGCTTTGACAATGTGACGGTCGACCAGAGTTCGAACACATACGGCAACTTTCCGAGCTTTGACGCCAGTGACGCTCGCGGCGGCCGCTTTTCCTATACGCGCTACAATTTCCCGAACGGCTGGTTCGTCGGCAGCGAACGCAGTGCCATGAGCTTGAGCGGCATCAACCAGTATGCAGCCTTTGGCAATTTCGGCTCGCTCTATACTGAGGGCGTGCAGTTCGGCTACAGCTTCAAGAACGCGGGCGGGCTGCCGCTCACGGTCTATGCCGGTTTCGACACCTTGAAATATAATACAGGCATCGGTAGCCCCTTCGCTCCCTTCGACTCCGTGTCCGGCACCCTGCCCGGCTATAGCGCGCATGCGGGCATCGAAATCCAGCCGGCGTCGAATCTCAGCCTGTCATTTGGCGTCGGCTACACCCAACAGTCGGGGCGCATCGACAGCGACATCAATTCGTCCTTGCTACCGGGCGCTTCTCCGTTTGCCTTCGGCGCTCGCCGCTAACGCACGCGAATGATGCTTGAGCTGGCGGCTCAAATCGCGCATCAATGCCCTTATTGCGCACCATAAAAAACAAAAGGGAGGCAATCATGAGGACGCTCACAGCCGTGCTGTGCGCCCTGGCGCTGTTCGCAACCGGCGCGCAGGCGCAAACCGTCAAGGATTTCCTGGCGCAGGTCACCAAGAAATGGACCACGCCGTTCGAGCCGTTTCAACTGATCGGCAACATCTACTACGTCGGCACCGACGGCATCGCCGTCTACGTGATCAAGACGTCTGAGGGCCTGATCCTCATGGACACCGCGCTTCCGCAGTCCACCGGCATGATCAAGGACAACATCGCCAAACTCGGCTTCAAGCTCGGCGACATCAAGTACATCCTGAACACGCATGCACATTTCGATCACACCGGCGGCTTTGCCGAAATCAAGCAGGAGACCGGCGCGCAACTCGTTGCCGGCGAACGCGACAAGCCTTTGCTGGAAGGCGGATATTATCCCGGCGATGAGAAGAATGCCGATCT
Organism: Bradyrhizobium sp. Leo78; assembly: GCF_059512425.1. Lineage (NCBI taxonomy): Bacteria > Pseudomonadati > Pseudomonadota > Alphaproteobacteria > Hyphomicrobiales > Nitrobacteraceae > Bradyrhizobium > Bradyrhizobium sp. Leo78. Next base: position 70,164 of record NZ_JCAMOT010000022.1, on the reverse strand, counting down.
CGGCTTCCCGCCCGTGAGGGTGGACCGCGCCGTCAAGGAAGGCGACAAGGTCACGCTCGGGGACACCACGCTGACGGCGCATGCGACGCCCGGCCACTCACCCGGCTGCACGAGCTGGGAGATGACCGTCAAGGAGGGCGGTCACGATCGCGATGTGCTGTTCTTCTGCAGCGGAACAGTCGCGCTCAACAGGCTGGTCGGCAACCCGACCTATCCCGGCATCGCCGACGACTATCGATCGACATTCGGCAAGGCCAAGGCGATGAAGATCGACGTGCTGCTCGGCCCGCATCCGGAAGTGTACGGCATGCAGCAGAAGCGCGCGCAAATGAAGGACGGCACCCCCAACCCGTTCGTCAAGCCCGGCGAGCTCGCAGCCTACGCGGCCGGTCTCGAACAGGATTTCGACAAGCAGCTCGCCAAGCAGACGGCCGCGCTCCAGAAGAGCAACTAGAGCGCAATGTCTTTTGGTTGAAACGCCGCTTCGCCGCAAGTTCACCTCTCCCGTAGGGAGAGGTCGTGCCGAAGGCGCGGGTGAGGGGTTACGGTGCCTCGATAGAGCAAATCCCCTCACCCGGCGTTACACGCCGACCTCTCCCTACGGGAGAGGTGAAGAGACGCAGCGCCCATCGCGGACACGACTCGACCTCATCTTATCAGACTCTAGACGCGGCAGTTATAGCGCCGTGCCGCCGCCAAACTTGGACGGATCGTTGTAGCTCGGCGTGTCGTCGTAGTGCATCAGCGGCCGAGGTGCTGCGAACTCCCAGCGCGGAACCGCGTAGACCGGGCCGGGTGGAATGATGACATGCTCCGGCCTGAAGTGATGGAGGGAGGCCGCACTGGCAGATGCAGACAGGGTGATCAACAGGCCTAAGGCCAAGAAAGTACGCATCGCGTTTACTCCGATGAACTTGTCGCCCGCTCTCATCCCATGAAGTGCGCTGGGGCCGCCATCGTACCAAGGTATGGCGGCATCACGATCGGTCACATCAGCGATATCGGCGGGCATGCCTTCTGGTGCCCGGCGCGGTCTGGCTCATCAAAGCCTCGACGGCTCACGCATCGGCCATCTTCTTGAAGGCCTCACGGTCAAGAACCTTGACGTGGTGTCGGCCTCGCGTGGTTATGATCTTCTTCACGACGAGCGCCCGGAATGCGCGGCTGAGCGCCGGAAGGGTAATGCCGAGATAATCGGCGATGCTCGAACGATCCATCGGCAGATATATTTCCGAGATCGGCTCGTTCCGCGCAATCTGCAGGTGCTCCTGGAGCTCAAGGAACATGGCGAGCCTTTTGACCGCTCTTTTCTGGACAAGGAGAACCGCATGATGCTGCGCCTGACGCAATTCGTCGCAGAGCTTCACAATGATTTGCACGTCGAGATTGGCGCTGCTGCTCAGAATCCGCTGCACCGACTGCAGCGGCATCTTGTAGGCGATGACGGGTGTCGTGGCCCTCGCCGTGTTGGTGTACCGCGCCTCCTCGGTCAAACCGAAGAGATCGCCGGGATAGAGAAAGGACATGACGGGCGGTCCGTCGGCAAGCATCCGATACGCGGTGACGACTCCGCTTATGATGTTGAACACCGCATCGGCGCGGTCGCCTTGATTGTAGATCCGCTCGCCTTTCTCGAAGCGAACGATTGCAGCGATCTTTGCAAGCTGTGCGCGCTCGTCGTTGCTCAACAATTGATGCCGGACACGCTTTTTCGGATGACCAGGCGTCCAGGGATCGGTCGCATGAATCGCGGGTCCCGCCATGCGAATTGCGTTCGTCGGCATATGTTGTCCACCTCTTGCCATTGCCGATGAGTAGCCGATCTGCCGCGTTTCCTTTTTGATCGCCGTCAAAGAGTACCTACGTTTGCCTGCGTTGGCCCGACCGGAACTTGCCGCCAACATGCGCGCCGCACAAATTTGATCCTGATCAAACTTTCGCCCACCAAGGAGGCTGCCTTTTTTCAGTCGGTACGCGATAACTTTGGCGGTGATGGCGGAATGGGGAAAGCGGTCGATGTCGTCGGATTCAAGTGATCCCCGCCTGACCTATGCGCAAAATATCGAAAGATACCGCCGGCTCCTGAAGACCCAGTTGAGCGATGCCGAGCGGGAATTCATCGAGCGACGGATTTCCGAAGCGCATCGCGCTTACGAGACACCAACCGACAGGTTCGTCGTTCGCGCCAATATCGATCACTTCCTGAAGGCCCTGTGGGACGGCAACCTGACGCCTGAAAAACGCTCCACCATTACCAAATTGCTGATCGAGGAGCAGAACAAGCTGAGCCATGACCTGGAGCAGCTTCGGTTCGCGGAGGATCGAGTACTGGCCGGCCGCAAACGTCTCGAGCATCTCAGAAGCAAATTGAACGACCCACGATCCGATCCGGCCATCGATCGCAGGCAACCCGCCTGCTTGCGACAATGGAAGAAATCCAGCGGATGCTGGAGGAGTTCTGCGAACAATTGCGCCGCAAGGTCATTGGCAGGGACGGCATCTAACGGCCTCGCGCCTCAATAAGGCTGATCGCGGATGTGTAGCATGTATAACACGCGGGAGATCATCAGCTCCCCTACCAGAAAAATGCCGACACAGATGATGATGTCGAGCCATGTCAGCGCTAGCGCATTCTGACAAACCACCAGCGGCAGAAGCGATTCCGGAATCTGGTCCAGCCCAACCGCCTGGGCGCTGGACGGCAAATTGAGACGACGCTTGATGAAGCTGGAGATGATATCGCCGAGCATGGCAAGGCATCCCACCAGAGCGCCTGTGGCGACGCTCACGCCAAGCACTGGCGCGGCCGCCGCAGTGGCGGCCACGGAAAGGACGACACCTCTGATCGTCTTTGACTGACCCAGCAACGGGCGGCCATCGACGAAATGCACCTCCGCATCCAAAGGAAACGCCAAACGGGAGCCGAATATCTTCTTGGCGATAACCGGCGTGCCGTTAGCGAAGGTCAAGAGCACGAGCGATTGCAGGATTGGCCAAAGGTCCATCTGAATATCCTGCGCCGGCGCACGGCAGGTCCGGTGCAAAAGGATAGACGCACCGCACCTGCCAATTCAACCTTCAGCGTTTCCACGATTTCTCGCAATCGCCTTGCGACAGGCATAGGAGCGACGGAGGACACACTGATGGCCCCTGGCGCGCCCACGGTTCGTCGCCGAGTTTGACCCGCATCAATGGTGTACCATCACAGAACGGTTAGCTTGGCGGTCTCAGCGAGGAGTCTGCCATGAACGAAATTCCCCAAATTACCATTTCCTCCGCGAAGGTCGCAGCGATCCTCGCGAAGGCACGGCAGTTCGACGTCAAGGATGCGGTGACCGACCCGGAGCCCGCCTCCAACGCGAGTGACGATGCCATGCTTTCGGTCCTTGAGGATCATCGCGACGATCCCGTCAGCGGCGAACTGACGGCGATCATCCGCGGCCTGAACGAGGACGAACAGGTCGACCTGGTGACGCTTACATGGCTCGGCCGCGGCGACGGCGAACTCGAAGAGTGGGACGACCTTCGCGCGGAGGCCGCGCACGCGCACAACAAGCGCACGGCGGAATATCTCTTGGGAATGCCATTACTCGGTGACTATCTGGAAGAGGCCCTATCGCAATTCGGGCATTCCGCGGAGGAGTTTGAGCAGCCGCTCTAGAGCATTTTCGGTTCTGATAGAATCAGAACTGAAGCTCTAGATTCTTGTTTTGATGCGTTTTCTTCACGCGAACCGGTGTCCACCCTCGGATCAAGTCCGAGGGCATGCTTCGCCTCGAAAACGCTCTAGCAAGGTCCGGAGAGATGCCTCAGGCACCGAAGCGCGCGACCGCATTGGATGCGCTGCCCGTCACTGATGGCGTCCAGTCGCGGCAGCCTTGCGGGGCGTTGCATTGCCGTGTCGGTTGTGATTGGAGCCATGCCGGCCGTTCGGCAACTCGATGGGCGTGTGCCGCTGCTCCTTGGCGTCGAATACCGTCACATGAAGCTTCGGATGTCGCTTCTTGATTTCGATCGCGGCCTTCTCGGCGGCCTCGTAGCTTTCGTGCTCGGACTTCAGTTGCCGATCGACGGCAACATGAAAAGGCTTGGTGAGCGATGGCTTGACGGATTTTCGACCCGAACCTGCAACATTGTTGGCGACCGGCGTCATTACCGGCCCGATTCGAGTCGAAAAACCGGCTTTCCGTGAGGAACCGCGTTGCTTGTTCCTGGGCATTGGTCGACCTTCTCGAGAACATGCCCACGTCTACGAGCGGAAACCTTCATTCAGCGCATTTCCACTATCGGGACGTTGAGCTTGGTCAATAACAACGCAAATCAGTTCCGGCGGTGCCTATCGATCTGTCCTTGTCAGGCGGGCGGAACGTTTCGTTCCAAATCCTCCAGCCAAGCCGCAGCGCTGGCGTCCGAGGGCGCGCGCCAATCGCCGCGGGGCGAAAGTGACCCTCCGGCCGAAACCTTGGGGCCGTTTGGCATCGCGGAACGCTTGAACTGGCTGAACGCGAAAAATCGCCGCAGGAAGACCTCCAGCCAGCGCCTGATATCGGCAAGCGGATAGGCTTTGCGCCGGTCAGTGGGAAACGCGGCTGGCCATTCGCCCTTGGCAACGTCGTTCCAGGCATGCCAGGCGAGGAATGCGATCTTCGACGGCCGGAAGCCGAACCGAAGCGTATAGAACAGATTGAAGTCCTGCAGCTCATACGGCCCCACGGCCGCTTCCGTGCTCTGCGGGGTTTCGCCGGCCTGAACAGGTACCAGCTCGGGCGAGATCTCCGAGGCGAGAATGGCGCGCAACGTTTTTGCGACTTCATCGTCGAACTGTTCGGTCGCGATGACCCAGCGGATCAAGTGCTGGATCAACGTCTTCGGCACGCCGGCGTTGACGTTATAATGCGCCATCTGGTCGCCGACACCATAGGTGCACCATCCGAGCGCCAGCTCGGAGAGATCGCCGGTGCCGATCACGATCCCTCCGCGATAATTGGCGAGGCGGAAGAGATAGTCGGTGCGCAGCCCCGCCTGCACATTCTCGAAGGTGATGTCATAGATCGGCTCGCCCCGCCCTGCGGGATGATCGATGTCGCGGAGCATCTGCGTGGCGGCTGGGCGGATATCGAGCTCGCCGGCGCTCACCTGCAGCGCCTGCATCAAGGCCAGAGCATTGGCCTTGCTTTCGCTGCCGGTCGCAAAGCCCGGCAGCGTGTAGGCAAGAATGTTCGATCTCGGCAATCCGAGAAGATCGATCGCCTTGGCGGCAACGATCAGGGCGTGCGTGGAATCGAGCCCGCCGGACACGCCGATCACGACGCGCTTGGTGCCGATGGCCCGCAGCCGCTGCACCAGGCCCGCAACCTGGATATTGTAGGCCTCGTAGCAATCCTGATTGAGGCGGCTCTGATCGCTGGGCACGAACGGGAAGCGCTCGACCTTCCTCGCAAATCCGATGTCCGTCATCGGAGGCCGCAGCGCGTAACCGATCCTCCGATAGGAGCCGGCACTCTTCTGCCTTCGATTGTCGTCGAAGGTGCTCATCAGCGAGCGCTCCTGACGCAGCAGATCCAGATCGATGTCGGCGATCGTGATCTGTCCGTCCTGCCGGAAACGCTCACCCTCCGCCAGCAGCACGCCATTTTCGAAAATGGAGGTCTGGCCATCCCAGGCCAGATCGGTGGTCGATTCCCCGATTCCCGCCGCGGCATAGACATAGGCGGCAAGGCAGCGTGCGGAGCAGGATCGCGATAAGAGATCACGCGACAGCGCCCGGCCGATCGTGATCGGACTGCCGGAGAGATTGGCGAGCACGGTCGCTCCGGCCAAGGCAAGTTCCGATCCCGGCGTCACCGGGATCCACATATCCTCGCAGATCTCGACACCGATGGTCAGTCCGGGAACATCGTCGGCCTCAAAGAGCAAGTCGACGCCGAAGGGAGCGCGAACATCGCCAATTGTGATCTCCAACCCGGTCAATCCCGCGCCGGAGGCAAAGTGACGGGTTTCGTAGAACTCCCGATAGGTCGGCAGGTACGTCTTGGGAACGACGCCGAGAATGCGACCACGGTGAATGACAACAGCGCAATTGTAGATCCGCGCCCCATGACGCAGCGGTGCGCCGACGATCAGAAGGGTCATCAGCTCGGCCGATGCCGCCCGGACGCTCGCCAGCCCTCGCTCCACCGCATCCAGGAGCGGATCCTGCATGATCAGATCTTCGATCGCGTAGCCGCAGAGACACAGTTCGGGAAATACCGCTGCTGCCACCGACTGCTTGTGGCAGGCGCGGGCCGCCTCGATGATCGCGGTCGCGTTAGCGGCCGGATCGGCGACACGGGACACCGTGACGCAGGCAGCGGCCCGGGCGAAGCCGTGGCGGTAGATCGAATGGAAACTCATATTGCTCGGCTCCGTCCCGCGAGACCCAGTTTGCAAGACAACTCCCCGGCCGATGCTGCGGCGTCAAGTCATCTTAGTTAGGTCTAGTCTATTCGAACACGGCGCCTTGCCAAGCAACCGATGGCCGCGAAACGTTAACCGACGTTTGGGTCAAGCCTCCCGATAATCGAGCAGGATCAGCCCGACCAGGATGAATGCCACGGGCCAGATCCAAGAGGCGATGCGGCTTGCCTTGCCGTCGAGACGGAGCTCCAGCCAGCGCGCCCATCCGGCGAGGATTCCGCATAGCGCCAGCGGCGTGTGGCTCATCTCGATCAGGAGCTGGTCCTTGATGTTAGCGATGGCATGGGAATGGGTGAGCAGCAGTGCGCCGCCGATCGCGGTGGTCAGAGGAAACACCAGCGCCGCCTTGCTGTTCCTGAGCCCGCCGACCTGCACGCGCCACTCGAACAGACCAAACACGACGATCAGCAACACGAAGATGCGATGCTGTGCGATCTCGGGATCACGCAGCGATTCGAAAAAGCCGAACTGTCCGAGCGGCCACGCCGCCTCGTCGGCACGGAAGAACAGAAACGTTGCCATCGCCAGAAAAAGCAGCGGCCAGTGCCTTGCCCACCGGCCCCAACGAAAATGCTGGATCAGGGCGAGAAGGCCGATGAGGACGACGAAAATCCCCGCCCAATGGTGGTTGAATTCCGACCAGGCGACATCCGCGGCATTGCGGGGCAGGATCGTGCCTTCGCCTGGGACATAGGCCAGCGGTGCCGTTGTCCGCTGCGCATCAGCCGCAGCAATTTTCGCCTGCAATTCCGCGACGGTGAGCTTGTCGTAATCAGGGCTTGACAGGCGGATCGGGAATTGCGGCGTGAACCGCTCGACGATCTCGGACCAGCTCACCCGGTCCTGCGCCAGATCGATGCCCGGCGGCAGCGACGTCAGGGAGGCGGCGGCAAAGAGCACAGCCGCACCGATGCCGATTTCCACTTCGGCGAACCGCTTCAGTCGGAGGATCGGTGTTGACGCATCGCGGCGCAGCCGGTCGACGGTGAAGAAGTTGAAGGCGCCCAGGGCGAGCAGCATCAGCAGCAGACAGACCTTCGCGCTTGTCATGACGCCATAGGCGGTGCCGTAGATCGCCTCGAAGGAGCCGATATAGCCGATCGACATCACGGTGCCGCCGACGAGGATGGCGCCCACTGATGCCATCGACATCACCGAATAGCGCCGCCCGATCAGCTTCCAGCCAACGGGATCTTGACAGAGGTTGAGCGCAATCAGGAAGCAAGGCAGGCCTCCGATCCAGACCGCGGCACCGAGCATGTGCAGCCCGCCCGCGACGAGGTAGGGCCATCGCAGTTCGAGACGACTCGCCGCGTGAGTGACCGAAAGCTGCGCGATCAAGATCACGGCGGCGAGGCCGACAAGAAAGAGAAGTCGTGACGTTGTCCACGACCTCCTTGCGAGGAGAGCAATGAGGAAGGCGCAAGCGGCGATCACGAGGTCCGCTCGTACGAAACCGGCCCCGGCCGCCTCCGCCCACGACAGCTCGAGCGTGCCGACAAGCGCGAGCGCGTTAAGTACGAGCGAGCAAAGCGTGAAGATGCCCAGGAGGAAGGAGCTGATAACAAGAAATGTCCGGCAGTGGCTGCCAATCTCGGCGCTCTCGACGGAAAGCCAGGGCTGGAGCGGTTGCAGCAGCACAAGCAGGAAGGCAAGCGTGCCGAGCGTGAAAGTCTGGCTCGTGAGAATCAGACCCCGCAGAACGACGGACAGGTAGCCGAATATGTCGAGAAAGAGCGACACGGCTATCGCACGGTGAACCGAATATCGCCGCGCGTGATGTGCCCGTCGACGCTCAGCACCTGCCAGCGCAGACGCCAAGCACCAGGGCTGAGACCTTTTGCCTCCGCATCCAGCGCGTCGGATGGCGAATCGGCCGCCGGTGCGAGCCGCTGCTCTGTCCCACCAGCGCCGATCAGCATCACTTTCGAACGATCGCGATCAATCCGACTATTGAACTGCAGATGAACAGGCACATTGCCAGCAGGCACAACCGCGTCAGCCGCGGGCGACGACTTGATCACGATGGCGTGCGCGATGGCCTCCTGGAGAGAAAGCAAAACAAGGAGCAGCACCGAAAACGGCAATGGAATTCCGAGTCTCACGCGCGGCGGCTATTGTTGAGGAGAATGCAGGTAATCATTCAGCGGTTCTCGTGACCTGGTCACTGACGTGACTGTACGAACCAGCTCAATATCGCAGTTGACCATGTGCTGGCTGAATTCGGCTTCAACTATCCACTGGTTATGGGTAAAGACCGCGTGAGCCTAGCAAGGAGCGCCAAGCCGATTGGACGGGAAGCTCCGCTCATCATCCCAGATCCCCAAAAATGATACGGCATAGTTTTGTTATGTCAAGCGCATTCCACCCCGGCATCTGCGGCCTTGAAGACGGCTAGCGCGACGCCGCTGCGCGCAGGATGTATCGCGCACCTTAAGCGGCGGTGCGTCTCGGTTACCGATGTAGCCGCTCAGTCTGCAGCACGTCATGATCCGGTAGCAGAGTTGGCTAAAATTTCGAAAGTACAGCGATCGACGAGCGGCGCACCGCAAAGCGGGGCCGAGCGTTCATGAAGAGCTCTCGTTGAGATCGAACAAGAGCCGGGTGCACGAATGACGTCTTCGGATATAGCGTACTACCTGTTCGCCATCTTCAGCGCTTTGCGGCTCATTTCCTATCTGCCGCAGATCTACAAAATCGCGCAAGATACCAATGGTGCCTCAGCCATTTCCTATTCGACGTGGTTTCTCTGGATTGCAGCGAACGGATCAACGGCCGTCTACTCCTTCTCCAATCTCGGAGACATCACCATGGCCTTGACCAATGGCTTCAACGCGCTGTGCTGTGCGATCGTCGTCGCGCTGACGGCGTTCAAGCATCGCCAGTTTCAATCGCAGATCAGGTAGGGCCACACACATTGTTGCGCATCGCCGCCCCTACGCCATTCTCTCGCTCGTACCTCGCAAGAAGGCAACGATAACTTTGCCCTGGCTTTGATGCTCCGCGCCTTCAGATCACCGGCTGCTTGTCCTTGCGAATTGCCTCGAGAGCCGAACGATCGATCTTGAGGTGCGCTTCGACCAACTCATGCGGCGTCAGGGCCATCCACTGAGCCAGAGATACATCCATGAATCTCGGCGACCTAAACAGCTCGAGGAACTGCAGGGGCTCACCGCCGGTGTTCTCGACGAAGTGGCTCATCGACTTGGGCACATATCCGACATCGCCGGCCTGATAATCGAAGGTGCGCGCATTGCCCTCGGCAGCGAAGACCGTCATCCGCGCTTTACCGGAGATGTAGAACTGCCACTCGTCCGCGTTGGGATGCCAGTGAATCTCCCTCATGTGACCTGGGTCGACTTCTACATGCGCCGCGGCAACATCTGTGGAGATCGGGAAGTTGCGCGTGTCAGCGATCCGCACTCGCCCTCCGGGGGAGATCGTGGGCTGCTGCTCCATTAACCTGAACGCCATGTCCTGCGGAACACCTCCGAGGGAATCTTCGATACGGTCGGCGTCGATTGGCGGAGGTGGATCGGACTGGAAGATGAACAGTTCCTCTGTCGGAATCTGATCCAGTTGCTTTGCGTCCAGCTTCAGGTTCTTCGCAAGCACGCCCCGGTCCGTATGAGCAAACAGATCAGTAATCGCGAAAGTGCTGTCTTCGGAGAAGCTTCCGTCAGGAAAGGCCAGCAGGAATTCACAGCCATCTTCCGGCAAGCCCTGAATGGAGTGGGGAATGCCTGACGGAAAATACCAGAGATCTCCCGCCTTCACATCGGAGATGAAGTTATGCCCGTCATTATCGACAGCGGTAATCCTGGCTCGGCCGGCGAGCATGAATGCCCATTCTGCCGGCTTGTGCCAGTGCAGCTCGCGCACCGCGCCCGACTTCAAACGCATGTTAACACCGGCCATGGTGGTCGCTACCGGCAACTCCCTTACCGTTACCTCGCGAGACCAGCCGCCTTCTCGAATTTTCATGTGTGCGTCTGCGAAGGAGAAGCGCAGATTTGGTATCGAGCCGTGATCGGTGGACGGCGGGCGGAGAATATCGGGGTTTTGCTGCTCCCGCTCGACATTCCGGGGGCCAATGATTGGCGCTCCTTTAGCGCCAATGAGCGGTTCGTTGCTATTCTTTGCTGCGGCCGCGGCGGTCGCGCCACAGGCGGCGGCCGCCGCAATCAGCGTTCGTCGATCCAAAATGTCCATGATAGCTCCCTTCGCGTAGCTGGGTTGGGAACTGGCAAGCGTACGAACTCGCCTATCCTCAATTAGCAACCGAAGCGCTCGCAGAAGGTTGCGGTGACATTCACGCGAGGAGAAGGGCATGCCGCAGCGGAAAGGCATTCACCGCCGTGGCTTCGTCACCGCCGCCGGCGCCGGAGCGCGGTCGTTTGCAGCGGCGGCGGAATTGCTACAACGACCGCGCGATCAAGAGCTTCATGATCTCGTTGGTGCCGCCGTAGATCTTCTGGATCCGCGAATCCACGAACATGCGGGAGATCGGGTATTCCTGCATGTAGCCGTAGCCGCCGTGCAGTTGCAGACATTCGTCGGCGGTTTCGACCTGCTTTTGCGAGCACCACCACTTGGCCATCGAAGCGGTGACGCTATCGAGGTCCTTGGTGATCAGGCGCTCGATACACCAGTCGACGAAAATGCGCGCGATCATCGCCTCCGTCTTGCGCTCGGCGAGCTTGAAGGGGTGTTCTGGAAATCCAGGAGCGACTTGCCGAACGCAGTCCGCTGCTTGGTATAATCCGAGGTCAGCTTGACCGCACGCTCCATCGAGGCGACGGCCCCGACTGCGAGCGCCAGCCGCTCCTGCGGCAATTGCTGCATCAGTTGCACAAAGCCTTGACCTTCCTCGGGCCCGAGGAGGTTTTCCGGCGGCACGGTGACATTGTCGAAGAACAGTTCCGACGTATCGGAGGCGTGTAGCCCGATCTTGTCGAGGTTGCGTCCGCGCCGGTAGCCAGCCGCACCCGCGGTCTCGACCACGATCAACGAAATGCCCTTGGCGCGGATTGATCGACCATAGTCGGTATCAATTTCTCTGATAGAGCGTGACGACGCAGGCGCCGCCGAGGCCGAGATTATGCTGCAGCGCTAGCTTTGCGCCCTCGACTTGCGTCGGGCCGGCCATGCCGCGTAGCTGCCGCGTCAGCTCGTAGCACTGTGCAAGACCCGTAGCGCCGAGTGGATGGCCCTTGGACAACAGCCCGCCGGAGGGATTGGTCACGATCCGGCCGCCATAGGTGTTGTCGCCGTCGTCGATGAACTTCGCCGCCTCGCCCTCGCCGCAGAGCCCTAACGCCTCATAGGTGATCAGCTCATTGTGGGCAAAGCAGTCGTGCAGTTCGACCACGTCGAGATCTTCAGGCCCGATGCCCGCGCTATCGTAGACGCGCTTTGCTGCCGCGCACGCCATGTCGTAGCCGACCAGGCGCATCATGTCGCCGGCGCCGAAGGTCGAGGGCGTGTCGGTTGTCATGGCCTGTGCGGCGATCCGCACCGTCCTGGCAATGCCGTGCTTGTCGGCGAACCGATCCGACACCAGCACCGCCGCCGCGCCACCGCAGGTCGGGGGACAGGCCATCAAGCGCGTCATCACCCCAGGCCAGATCACCTGATCGTTCATCACGGCATCAGCGGTGACCTCCTTGCGGAAGATCGCTAGCGGGTTGTTCGCCGCATGGCGGCTCGCTTTCGCGCGCACCTTGGCAAAAGCGTCGAGCGGCGTGCCGTATTTCTGCATGTAGGCAAGGCCCGCCCCGCCGAAATAGCGCAGCGCGAGCGGAATGCCGGGCGCGTCGATCAACCGGTCCGCCGCCGCGTCGAATTCCTCGAACGCGCTCGGGCGGTCGGTGTAGACGCTGCCGAGCGCGCCGGGCTTCATCTGCTCGAAGCCAACCGCCAGCACGCAATCCGCTGCGCCGCTTTCGATCATCTGCCGCGCCATGAACAGCGCGGTCGAGCCGGTCGAGCAGTTGTTGTTGATGTTGAAGATCGGAATGCCGGTCATTCCGACCTGATAGAGCGCGCGCTGCCCGCAGGTGGAATCACCATAGACGTAGCCGACATAGGCCTGCTGGATCGCGCTGTAGTCGAGCCCCGCATCGGCCCGCCAGCTTCGTCGCCTCCGCACCCATCGCATGATAGGGCGCACTGGCGCCCGGCTTGGCGAAGGGGATCATGCCGACACCGGCGACAATTACCTCGGACCTCGCTTTCCTCCGAATAAATTACCCATTGGACTTTTTCTTACCCATGGGTAAGATTACAGCCTGCCGTCACCTGGAGTCAACGCGTCCGAGCATGGATTCAGGATCCCCCGCCCTGCCGTCTTCCCCCTGGCTGCCATTCGAAAGCCGGCGCCGCGTCCGCGACGAGAAGCGCGAGGCGGTGCTACGCACGGCGGTGCAGCTTTTCCTGGAGCAGGGCTATCACCGCGCGACATTGAATGACGTCGCCGAGCGGCTGAACATCACCAAGCCCGCGCTCTACAATTACTTCCGCGGCAAGCACGAGATCCTGTTCGAATGCTGGTCGATGGGCGCAGATCTCGTCGACAGCGTCATCACCGAGATCAATGCCGGCGGTGGTTCAGGCCTCACCAAGCTGCGCAAGCTGGTGCATGCCTATGCGGAATTGATGGCGACCGATTTCGGCGCGAGCCTGGTGCGCTTCGACCTGCGCGATCTTGCCGAGAAGGACGCCGGTATCGCGCGGGCCGCCAAGAAACGCATCGATGCGACGTTCCGCAAGCATATTTCGAGCGGCATCGCCGACGGCTCGATCAAGCGCTGCGATCCGAAGCTTGCCGCATTCGCAATCGCGGGCGCGCTGAACTGGATCGGGCACTGGTACCGGCGCGACGGCACATCGTCGCCGACCGACATCGCCGACGAATTCACGGCCCGGCTGACCGAGGGCTTGGCTGCGGTCGCAATTCCCAATCACAACTCAAAACAAAAGACGCCGAGCGCGCCCTTGCGGCGCGAAACAAGGCGCAAGGCACCAGGGAAGAAACGCACAGGAGGAGCGTCTTAAAGAACATCACCCACGGATTGCGGCGGGCGCTGCAGATCAACCCGAATGGACTGGCCACTGTATGCCGCGAGCGACGACGCACCTGGCGCGTCGTGGGAGAACGGGTCGCGCGCCTCGCCGGAGGCTTGCGGGCGCGCGGCGTCGCCGATGGCGATCGCGTCGCGGTGCTGTCGCTCAATTCCGACCGCTATCTCGAGCTCTATCTCGCGGTCGGCTGGGCGGGCGCGGTGATCGTGCCGCTCAACATCCGCTGGAGCGCGCTGGAGAATGAGGATGCACTGCGCGACTGCCGCGCCAGCGTCCTGTTCGTCGACAAGGCGTTTGCGCCGACCGGCGCGCAGCTCGCGAAGGCGATCCCGGGACTAAAGCTGATCTTTGCCGACGATGGCGATGCGCCATCGGGCACCGAGAGCTATGAGGCCGTCATCGCGAGGAGCGAGCCGGTCGCCGACAGCATGCGCGAGAGCAAGGATCTCGCCGGCATCTTCTACACCGGCGGCACCACGGGGCGCTCCAAGGGCGTGATGCTCAGCCACCATAATCTGATGGCGAATGCCCTCAATGCGCTCGGTGAACGGCTGTTTCCGGCAAGCTCGGTCTATCTGCATGCCGCACCGATGTTCCATCTCGCCAACGGAGCGGCGATGTATTCGCTGCTCCTCTCCGGCGGCTCCAATGTGATCATCCAGGGCTTTACGCCCGACGCCGTTGCGGCCGCGATCCAGAGCCATTGTGTCACCGATGTGCTGCTGGTGCCGACCATGATCCAGATGCTGGTCGATCACGCGGCGATCGGCAGCTATGACCTGTCCTCGCTCAAGAACATCGTCTATGGCGCATCGCCGATCAGCGAGGCGGTGCTTGACCGCGCGGCGCGGGCGCTGCCGCATGTTCAGTTCACGCAGGCCTACGGCATGACCGAACTGTCGCCGATCGCGACGCTTCTGCACTGGAAGGAGCATATCGGCGAGGGACGCAAGAAGGGTCGCCACCGCGGCGCGGGCCGCGCCACCCTTGGCTGCGAAGTACGTATCGTCGACGAGAACGACCAGCCGGTGCCTTCGGGCAATGTCGGCGAGATCGTCGTGCGCGGCGACAACGTGATGATGGGCTATTGGGAACGGCCCGAGGAAACCGCGCGAGCCATCGTCGATGGCTGGATGCACACCGGCGACGGCGGCTATGTGGACGAGGACGGCTTCATCTATGTGGTCGACCGCGTGAAGGACATGATCATCTCCGGCGGCGAGAACGTCTATTCGATCGAGGTCGAGAATGCGCTGGCGCAGCATCCCTCGGTGCTGCAATGCGCGGTCATCGGCATCCCGAGCGAACAGTGGGGCGAGCAGGTCCATGCGGTCGTGGTCAGCGCAGCGGCGTCGAAGTCTCCGCCGGCGAGCTGATCGAGTTCACCAAGACGCTGATCGCGGGCTACAAATGCCCGCGAAGCATCGAGATCACCGAGGCGCCTCTGCCGCTTTCCGGCGCCGGCAAGGTGCTGAAGCGCGAGCTGCGCAAGCCGTTCTGGGACAACCGCGAGCGCCGTGTAAACTGACTCCCTCGGTTGATCGGAATCGATCGGACTGGGCCGGTCGCTCCGCGGGCTCCCGTTGAGCGGGGCGCTCATACTAGTCGCGGCCGACCAAAGCTCTCATCTCATCGAGGTCCTGAAAAACGTCAGCCTGACGACGCAACTCGTCAGCGACCATGGACGGATGACTCTTGATGGTGGATACCACTGTCGCGCGCACGCCACGGCGCTGTACGGCTTCGACCAGCGCGTGACGCGCTACCTGCCGGTCACCGATAGGCGTCAGTAGCGGCCGCTGGCTAGACAGTGCCGCAGTTCTGATAGATGTGCTTGATCTCAAGGAAGTCGATCAGCCCATCGTAACCGTGCAGCCGGCCTAGTCCGCTGCGGCGGTATCCACCGGTTTCCGCTTCGGCAAACAGCCTGTTATGGTCGTTAATCCACACCGTGCCATTGCGCAAAGCGCGTGCGACGCGCATCGCGCGCGCGCCATCGTGGGTCCAGACGCTGGCAGAGAGGCCGTATTCGCTGTGATTGGCGCGGACAACCGCCTCCTGCTCGTCCTCGAACCTCTCCAGAACGACAAACGGGCCGAAGATCTCCTCCTGCACGAAGAATCCCGAAGTATCGCGATGCGCAACCAGCGTCGGCGTCAGAAAGAATCCCTTGGCCAGATCTCCGTTCGGCCGTCCGCCACGCAGGACAACCTCGTCCGCTGCAGCCATCGCATCGTCGATCCTGTGCGAGACTGCGGCAAGCGACGCCGCATCGATCAACGGACCCATGTTCGTCTCTGCCGACAGGCCGGAGCCGATTTTCAGGTTTGTGAGAGAGGACCGCAGCGCTGCCTTCATCTCCTCATAACGCGACGCATGTACCAGAACACGCCGCGCCGCCGTACATTGCTGTCCGGAGATGATGGTCGCAGCGGCAGCGAGCTTTGGTGCCACGGTCGCGATATCTGCATCTTCAAAGACGAGACAGGCCGACTTCCCGCCGAGCTCAAGCGACAGTTTCTTCATGGTCGGCGCAGCCGCAGCCATGATGCGTTGCCCGGTCGCGTTCGAGCCGGTAAAGCTGAGCACGTCGACTTCGGGCGAAGTGACGAGATATTCCGCCACCTCGTGCCCCTGCTCGTTGACGAGATTGACGACGCCGGCAGGAAGCTGCTCGACGTCGCTAAGGCACTTGATGATCTCGGCAGTAACCAATGCCGTCTGCGGCGCGGGCTTGATCACCGCCGTGCACCCGGCGGCAAGGGCCGGCGTCAATGCGCGGATAAGCAACACCGCGGGTGCGTTCCACGGGATGATCAGGCCGGCGACGCCTGCCGGCTCTTTCAGCATCGTGGAGAACGTACCCGGTTCGACCTCGAGAACGTGTCCGGGGATATGACGCGTCAATCCCGCGTAGTAACGTATCTCCGAGACGCTGCCCTCGATCTCGCCGCGCGACTGCGCAAGCGGCTTTCCGTTCTCCAGCGTGAGAAGGCGCGCCAGTTCCGCGCCGCGCTGCTCCATCCGGTCCGCCCATCTCAGCATGACCAGCTGGCGAAGCCGCGGATTCTGCGACCAGCCCGCGCGCTCGAAAGCGCCGCGTGCGGCCGATACCGCCGCTTCCGCGTCTTTCCTTCCGCCGGCCTCGACGCGGCCGACCACCGCCTGATTGGAAGGATCAATGCTCGGCACCGTTTCACCGGAGGATGCCGGTTGCCAGACGCCGTCGATCAGATTGAGAGCATGATGAGACATAATATCCGAACCTAACTTTCGATCGTGGCGACGCGGCCCGACCACGCCGCCACTAGTCCTCACTTGAAGTCGCCCTTGGTCTCCGGGATCACGATTGCCCCGATCAGGTAGATCGCGAAGACCGCAACCGAGAAGATGGCGAGCGATGTCGGAATCTGCGCGGCGCCGGCACTCACCAGCGACACGAAGGTCGGCATCATGCCGCCGAGCGCAAAGCCGATGTTCCAGGACAGCCCTGTACCGCTGGCGCGCACAGCCGTCGGGAAGCGCTCGTTCAGGAAGATCAGCACCGGTGCATAGCCGGCATTGCCGATGAAGGCGATCGCCAGCGCATAGAGCGTGATCTGCGTGATGTCCTTCGCCGCGGCAAGGCCCAGATAGCACAGCGGAAGCAGCACGATGGCACCTGCCCCGACCAGGAGAAAGGTCTTCTTCCGCCCGATCTTGTCGCTCAGCGATCCGATCAGAACCGCCGAGAAGAACGACGAGACGCTGGCGCCCATCAGAATCAGCGACGAGGTCTGGTTCGGGACCGCGTTGATGATCTTCAAGAAGCTCGGAAGATATCCGGAGGTCAGATAATAGCCCGCTCCGCCGCCGAACGTGATCAGGATATTGAGCAGCAGGATCCTGCGGTACTCTCCTGAAAAAATCTCCTTAACCGGAGCCTTGGACGCCTCTGCCTTACGTGTCTTCTGCTGCCGCTTCAGTTCCTTGAAGTAAGGCGATTCCTCGAGGTTCTTGAAGATGAACCAGCCGAGCAAAGAGCTCAGCAGGCCGGAGAAGAACATCACGCGCCAGCCCCACTCCGCGAAGGCTTCACCGGGAAAGATCGAGGAGGTGATCAGGAACACGAACGACGCCAGCAACGCGCCGATCCCGGCGCCGCCGCCACCCACCAGGCCGGACATCGCCCCGCGCCAATTTGCCGGCACAGATTCCGTGCCGATGGTATGGGTCGACGCCACCACTCCGCCGACGAAGACGCCCTGCACCAGGCGCAGGATCAGGAAGATGATTGGCGCGATCACGCCGACCTGGGCGATCGTCGGCAGCAAGCCGAAGGCAGCCGTGCTGATGCCGACACCGAAAATTGCGACCAGCATGGCGCGCTTGCGTCCGTGCACATCGGCATAATGGCCGAAGACGGCCGAGCCGAGCGGCCGCATCAGGAGCGTGACGGCGAACGATCCATACACTGCGGCCAGCGACAGCGCCGTATTGCTCGATGGAAAGAACAATGCGCCGACAACCGGCGCGACATAGAGCAGAATGAACAAATCAAAAAGATCGAGCGCCCAGCCGAGCACCGAGGCAATGATCGCGTTGACCATCTGTCGATTGTCTGCCGACGTCCGCACGTTCGCGACGGACACGTCCATCTCAGCCATATTTCCCTCCCCGTCGAAGATTGCCGCGGCGGCTGACCGCCGTCCGCGGCGTTGTTAGTCGTCTTCCTTGTCGTCAGCGCCCAACGAACTTGGGCGGACGCTTGGCGTTGAAGGCTTCGACGCCTTCTTTGAAGTCCTCGGACTGACGCAGCCGGCTGTAGCAATGGCCCTCGAGCTCGATCGCGATCGTGAGCGTCGAGTCTTCGGTGTCGTTCAGGAGCTTCTTCGCGGTACGCTGCGCCAAAGGCGAGAAGGTGCGCAGCTCGTCGACCAGCCGGTCCGTCGCCTTCTCAAGCTCGGCGTCCGGCACGCATTCGGTCGCAATCCCCCACTCCAGCGCCTGCTTCGCCGAGATCCGCTTGGAGCGCATCACGATGTCCTTGGTGCGGGTGATACCGACCATTTTCTGCAGACGTGCCGATCCTCCCGACCCCGGGATCTGTCCGAGCTTCTGCTCCGGCAAGGCGTATTGCGTGGTTTCGGAAGCGATGCGGAAGTCGCAGGCGAGCGACAGCTCGAATCCGACGCCGAAGCAATAGCCGCGATTGGCGACAATCACCGGCTTGGCGCAACGTGCGGGCGCCGCGATATTCCAGGCCAGTTTTGATACGTGCTCCGGGCTCGCTTCCATGAAGCCGCCGATATTGCCGCCACTGGAGAAATGGTCGCCCTCGCCCCGCAACACGATGACGCGAACACGCGGATCTTCGTCGAGCGTCTCGAAGGTCAGCCGTAGCTGATCGCGCTGCGGCATCGAGACGACGTTATAGGGCGGCCGGCCGAGTATGATGTCGGCGCGCTCATGCGCCTCGTCGATCTCGACCTTGAACCCATCGAGCTTGGCGAGACGGGGATCGGCAAAGGTGTACGGGGATGGCATGTGGTTTTCCTTTCGTTGGTGTCGTGTGATCAGGCCGCATCCGAGGGCGGCAGGCGCTCGGCTTCGTATTCTCCTGCGACGAGCAGACGCCGGAGAAGTTTACCGACCGGCGATTTTGGAATGGCATCGACAAAGACGTAGCGTCGCGGGCGCTTGAAATTGGCAAGACCGGAGGTACGGCAGAACTGCTCGAGCTCCGCCTCGGAGACCGATCGGTTGCGCTTGACGAAGGCGGCGACGATCTTGCCCCATTTCTCGTCGGCGAGACCGACGACTGCCACTTCAGAGACAGCGGGATGCAGCGAGAGGCAGCTTTCGATTTCCACCGGCGACACATTCTCGCCGCCGGTGATGATCATGTCATCGACGCGGCCGGTCACGAACAGGTCGCCGTCGGAATCGATGAACCCGGTATCTCCGGTAAAATACCAGCCCTCGCGCAGCGCCTTGGCATCGGCCTCGGGCCGCCGCCAGTAGCCTTCGAATGCTTCGTCGCCGGCGAGCGAGGCGATGATCTCGCCCTCTTCGCCCGGTGCGGCAAGTTCGGCAATCGAACGAGCGTTGATCCGTACCACCCTGATGTGCTGGTTGATGCCGGCCTTGCCGGCCGAGCCGGGCTTGGCCGGCGCGTTCTGATCGATCGTGAAGGTGTAGATCTCGGAGCTGCCGTAATGATTGACGAACAGGTCCGGCTTGAACACTTCGCTCAACTTCTTGAGCAATCCATCCGTCATCGAGGCGCCGGCAAAGCCGAGTTTTCGCACGCTCGATACGTCGGTCGCCGAGAACGCCTCGTGGTGAACGAGATCGTGGTAGAGCGTTGGCACCAGATAAAGATTGCTGATCTTCTCGCTCTCGATAAGGGCCAGCGCCTGGCGGCTGTCATAGCGCGGCAGGCAAATGAAGGTGCCGCCGATCAGCGACATCGCGAGCAAGGAGCGCACACCCATGGTGTGATAGAGCGGCATCACGCCGAGCGTACGCTCGTTGCGGCCATAGAGGTTTTGCGCGACATGCGCGATTGCCGCCGCGCGCTCGGCACGATGGTGGCGCGGCACGCCCTTTGGTCGCGATGTCGTGCCCGAAGTGTAGAGCATGATCGACCATGCATCGGCGCCGACCCGAGGCTGGGCATCAGGAGCGTCGCCTTCCACCATGTCCGCGAAAGCCAGATCTCCGTCGGCATTCATACCGACCGCAATGCGTTGCAAGCCGGCCGCGCGCGTAGAATTTCTCACGGCGTCGGCGGAGACATCCTGATAGAAGACCGCGCAGGCCTCCGCATTCTCGATGCAGAAATCGAGCTCGTCGGCCTTAGCACGCCAGTTGATCGGCGTGATGACCAGCCCCGCAAACTGGCAAGCCCAGTGCAGGGTCGCAGCCTCCCAGCGGTTCTGCAGCACGGTGACGACGTGATCGCCGGGCTTCAGCCCGATGCGATCGAACGATGCTACGAGCGCCGAGATCTTGCCGTACCACTGGCGATAGGTGAGGCGAAGCTCGCCGTCGACGATTGCAAGCGCATCCGGATCACGCGCGACGCTTGCAATGAAACTGCTGCCGAGATCAAGCATCTGACTTCTCTTGGGTGGTGGTGGCGAGCTCGGCGGCCGCTTCCAGCGCCGCCTTTACGATCGGGGTGTAGCCGGTGCAGCGGCAGAGATGGCCGCTCAGGAGATCGCGGATATCGGCTTCGCTTGGCGCCGGATGCCGGCGCAGGTAATGGTCGAGCGACATCAGGATGCCGGCGGTACAGAAGCCGCATTGCAAAGCGTGGTTGCGGCGGAACGCTTGTTGCAGGATGCCGAGCCGGTCCGGCGACGGAGCAAGCCCTTCGACCGTCTGAATCTCGCAGCCATCCACCTGTGCCGCCAGCGTCAGGCAGGAGCGCGTGAGCATGCCGTCGACAATGACCGTGCAGGCACCGCAAACCCCATGCTCGCAGCCCACATGGGTTCCGGTTGCGCCAATCTGCTGGCGCAGGAAGTCGGACAGCAGCATGCGCGGCTCGGCTTCGGCTTCAACCGGCCTGCCGTTCAGCTTGAAGCGAACCGGATGACGGCCATCGGCGCTGAGACGGGTCATTGCAGCACCTCGCGCACCAGATCGCGACCGATGATCCGCACCAGATCGCGGCGATAGCGCGCGGTCGCGTGCACGTCATCGCGCGCGTCGAGCTCATAGGCAAAGCCGTTCAGCGCGTCGTCGAGCGCACTTCCGTCCAGGCGCGGCCAGTCCCGCGCCTGCGGAACATCGGCGACGCCGCCAACAGCAAAGCGGACACCTTTCGAGGTCGCAACCGCCGCGCAGGCCACGATGGCGAAATCACCGTGGCGGCGGGCGACTTCGCGAAACGCGCATCGCTCGCCGGCCCGAGCGGGAAACGATACGGCTTCAATGAGTTCGTCTTCCGCCCGCGCAGTGGCCATCATGCCAAGAAAGAACTCGGTCGCTGCAACCCGTCGGCGCCGTCGCGCATTGCGCAGATGCACCTCGCCGCCGAGGGCGATCAGCGCGAGCGGCATCTCGGCGCTCGGGTCGGCATGTGCGAGCGAGCCGCAGATGGTGCCGCGGCTGCGCGTCTGGACATGGCCGACCCAGGGCAACGCCCGCGCAAGAAGCGGCTGAGTCCGCGCCAGTTCCGGCCATGCGAGCAAGGCGGCCTGGCGCACGCCGGCGCCGATCGTCACTACTCCCGCTTGCTCCTCGATGCGGTTGAGCTCCTTCAGCCGCATGATGTCGATCAGGAGTCTCGGCTTGGCGAGGCGCATATTGAGCATCGCCATCAGCGATTGGCCGCCGGCGAGCACGCGGGCATTGCCGCCCTCTTTCGAAAGTCCCTCGAGGACTTCGTTGACGGATTCGGCGCGGACATAGTCGAAGGCGGCTGGTTTCATCGTCGCCCTCCAAACAGGCTTGCGAGCTTGGCGAGCAGCGCAAATATCGAGGTGCCGCCCGCCGGCGCCCCACCGCCGGCCTGGCGCGCAAGTGCCGCAAAGAACTGTCCGATGATCACGCGCGTGGCGCCGTCGAGCAGGCGGCCGCCGATGCTCGCGACCTTGCCGCCGATCGCTGCGTCATAGCTGTAGCTGAGCTGTGTGCCGCCTTTGCCGTCGGGCTCGAGCGTGATGCGACCTTCGGCGTTTCCGAAACCGAGTGCCCCCTCCGCTTTTCCACGCAGCGTGACTGCGCGGGGCGGGTCGAGATCAAACAATTGGACGTCAGCACGATAACGTCCGCTGACAGGACCGATGCCGAGCGTCACGTGGGCGCGGAAATGCGTGTCGGAAACCTTGTGGACCTGCTCGCATCCGGGGATCACAGCCTGCAGCGTCTGGGGATCGAGCAGCATCGTCCACACCTGCTCCGGCGCCCCGTTGACGGACGCACGGCCCTCGCCGCGCAGCCGGCGGTC
The DNA here is from genome assembly GCF_059512425.1 of Bradyrhizobium sp. Leo78. NCBI lineage: Bacteria > Pseudomonadati > Pseudomonadota > Alphaproteobacteria > Hyphomicrobiales > Nitrobacteraceae > Bradyrhizobium > Bradyrhizobium sp. Leo78. The sequence continues at coordinate 47,684 of NZ_JCAMOT010000022.1, read as the reverse complement.
TCCTTCGCGTGCAGGCGCCGCCTTCGATTGTCCGGTCGGCGGTTCGGGCTCCGGACCACGCACCAAATCGGCGAGCTTCGCCGGCACCAGCGGCAGCGTGACGTCGGCAAGGCCCAGCGCGTCGGCAACGGCATTGGCGATGCACGCCGGCGTCGACATGCAGTTGCCTTCGCCGACGCCTTTGGCCCCGAGCGGGGTGAAGGGCGACGGTGTCTCGATATGGATGATCTGCGGCTCGGGGACTTCGGTCGTCGTCGGCAGCAAATAGTCCGCAAACGTTCCGGTCAGAAAGCTGCCGTCCGCCGCATAAGCATATTCTTCATAGAGCGCCGCCCCGAGCGCTTGCGTAAAGCCGCCGCGGATCTGCCCGTTCACCATGCCCGGATGCAGGATGGTGCCGCAATCGTGCATGGTCACGTAGCGATCGATACGGGTCTCAAACGTCGTGCGGTCGATCTCGACGCCGCAAAAATCGAAGATGAAGCCGTGGCAGAGCGAGGAGTTGATGCGATCCTGATCGTCCGGCGGGGTCAGCTCCGGCGGCGTCCAGAACACGGTTTCGCGGATGGTCTGGCCGGCATCATCAGGCAATGAGCCCGGCGACCAATGACAGAGGGCCGCCACTCTGGAAAAAGGGATGCGGTTCTCCGGATTGCGCTTCGACGCGACGAAGCCGCCGGCGAACGTGATATCTGCCGGCTCAACATTCAGCTGGCTCGCGGCGATGCGCGCAAGACGGACCGCGATCCGCTCAGCCGCCAACTTCGCGGTCCCGGCTACGGCGGCCGCAAACCGGCTCGCATAGTTTCCGGAGGCGATCGACCAGGCATCCTTGGCGGTATCGATCTCCGTATTGACGCGAACATCCTGCGGCTTGAGGCCGAACACATCGGCCACCACCTGCGACAGCACCGTGCGATGACCCTGCCCTTGCGGCACGGATGCGACATGGACCGTGACACCCCCGACGGGATCAAGCGCAACCGTTGCGGTTGCCTGCGCGCCATTCTTCGGTCCGGCCTTGCGACGTTCCGCCGCCGTAAGCACCGTCGTGATATAGCCCATGTTGGAGACGCTGGGCTCAACGACAGCCGTAAAGCCGATGCCATAAAGGCGGCCTTGCGCGCGCGCCTCATCGCGTCGCGCCTTGAGTTCCGCGAGTTGGCCCTGCTCGACAGCTCTGGCGATCGCCTCCTGATAGTTTCCGGAGTCCAGCAGCGCACCGGTCGCCGTGCGATAAGGAAAGGCGTTCGCCGGAACGAGATTGCGCCGGATCACGTCGAGCGGATCAAGGCGCAGCCCGATCGCAATCCGCTGCATCAGGCGCTCGAGCGCGAAGTAGACTTGCGGTCCGCCAAAGCCGCGGTTGAGGCCGGTCGGCGTCTTGTTTGTGACGACCACGCGGTTGCGCACCTTCACATGGCGGATGTCGTAGGCGCCAGTGAGATTGCCATGCATACGGTAGAGCGTTGCGGGTTCGGGTGCGCGCAGGTGGGCGCCGCAATCCTCGACCTGGTCCCAATCGAGCGCGAGGATCTTGCCGTCCGCGGTGATCGCGGCTGAAAGCGTCGTGGCGCGGTTGGTCGCCGACACCGAGGCCGTCAGATGCTCAAGCCGATCCTCGATCCACTTCACGGGGCGCCCGACGGCGCGAGAGGCCGCGCTGATCAAAACGATATAGGGAAAGACGCCCTGCTTGACGCCAAAGCTGCCGCCGGAATCCGGTGGCGTGCGCAGCCGCACCCGATTGCCCGGCACCTTCAGCGCACGCGAGATCACGGTATGAATGCTGAAAGGACCCTGGAAATTGGCGAGGATGTCATAGGCATTCTCAGCCGCATCGTAGGTGGCGACGATGCCATAGGTTTCGATCGGCGTGCAGGAATTGCGCGGATAACGGATGTCGATTGAAAAGCGATGCGTTGCTTCGGCAAACGCCTGCTCGGGATTGCCATAGGAAAAACTGCGGTCGCTGGCGAGATTGCCGGGAAAACCATCGTGCAGGACAGGCGCATCGGCAGCGAGCGTCGCCAACGGATCGACCACCGCAGCGCGCGGCCGGTACTCGACGTTGATCAGTTCGATCGCATCTTCCGCCCGGGCGCGATCGCTCGCGACGACCACGGCGACGGGCTCGCCGACATAGCGAACCCGCTCGGTCGCAATCGGCCAGCATTCCACCGGCGCCTTCACGCCAACGACGAGGCTCGACGTCAGCGCCTTGACCTGCTCGCCGGTGAGGACAGCGGCGACGCCCGGCGCATGCCGCGCCGCCTCAGCGTCAACAGAGACAATATCGGCATGGGCATGTGGGGAGCGCAGGATGGCAGCATGCAGCGTCCCCGGTGGAGTGCCGAGATCGTCGATGAAGCGCCCGCGCCCGGTGAGCAGCGCGGCATCCTCGACGCGTTCGATCGAACGGCCGACCCAAGGCCGGTCTTCAGCCGTGTTCCGATCTGCAGATAATGCGGACTGAACCGCGGCCTCCGCCATTCCGACGCTCCTCTCCATCGCGCTCTCTGACGCGACGTGGAGCAGTTGTCAGAATGTCAGCCATGCGGGCCATACCGCCCGATCTCACGACCTACCAAATCGTCTCATTTCGGAGTGTGCGCCGCAATATCAACTTGCAAGCCGCGAGACGTTGCGAAATTCGCGCGGGCCGACTCCGGCGTGATCGCGGAAGAAGCGGGTGAAATGCGCCGGCTCCGGAAAGCCGAAGCGCTCACTGAGATCAGTGACCGACGTATCCTGGTGGATCACGGCATCAAGCGCCCGCTCCATCCGCACGACGTTCAGATAGATCTTGGGCGAAACCCCGAGCGAGGATTCAAACAGGCGGAAGAACTGCGCCCGCGACAGCCCTGCGCCCTTCGCGAACTGATCGACATTGGCGTGGGCTCCCTCCTGCGCGCGAATCACTTCCGTCGCGCGCCGGATCCGCCAGTCGCACGACATCGCGTTCATGCCGCGGATGGAATTGGGAAAGCTCCGCCACGGTGTGAAGCGTTCGATCACCGCGATCATCAGGTCCGAGAGGGTCTGCTCATGGGCACGGACGCAGTCCGGATGCGACATCATGTCGGTGGCAAGATGCATCGTGAGTTGCCGGATCCGCGGCGAGACCTCCCCGGACGGCTGATCGAAGAAACCCGGCGCGCCGCTCGCGGCCCATCCGGGCCGGAACTCCTTCAACCATTCAGGTTCAATATAAAGCGCCAGAATGAGGGTTCGCGGCCGCGCGGGATCGTGAACATAGGCGTGCGGCTTCCAGCCGTCGACGAGCACGGCGCATGTGTCGGTCAGCGGATAGACCCTATCTCCCACCAGGAACTGTGTATCGGCGCCTTCGACCTTCAGCAGGACATGGCAATGCGGATGCGCATGGCGCACCAGCGAACGATCCATATCCAGCAGCGCGACCCTGCCGAAGGCGCCATGAGCGATGCGCAGAGCTGTCGACATCAAGGCCTCCCTTCAGACGTCGTTGTTGCTTCCTTTCCCGTCAGCACAAGTCGAATGATCTGTCAATCCGAGAGGCAGCCACGGCACGCCATCATCGTTGCGGAGCAACATCGCGCGCAGCGAGCGCACGCTCGCGTAATTGCGTCAGCGTTGCAGTGGGCGTAATCGCTTCCGGATCGATCCTGAGCTCCAGTATGGCGGGTTTGCTTTTTTCATCGGCGAAGGCCCGGGCCCGCGCAAATGCTGCGGGAAAGGCATCGGTTTCCAGCACAAGTTCACCATAGCCGCCGAAGGCCCGCGCGAGCGCTGCGAAATCCGGATTGTCCAGCGCCGTCGCATGTACCCGTCCGGGATATTCCTTCTCCTGGTGCATGCGGATCGAGCCGTACATGCTGTTGTTGATGATGATCGCGATGACGCCGAGCCCATGTCGCGCCGCCGTGGCGAGCTCGTTCGCGCTCATCAGAAAGCAGCCGTCGCCCGCAAAGCAGACAGCAGTGCGCTCGGGATGCGCCAGCTTGGCGGCGATTGCCGCCGGCAGGCCATAACCCATCGATCCGGAGGTCGGCGCAAGCTGGGTCCTGAAGCCGCCATAGCGGTGAAATTTGTGCACCCAGATGGCATAGTTGCCGGCACCATTCGAGATGATCGCGTCCGCGGGGAGCACCTCGCGCAAGTGCAGCATCACTGCGCCCAGATCAACCGGGCCCGGCATTGATCCCGGCGTCTGGTCGGAGACGAATTCGGCACGGCCTGCCGCAACCCAGGCCTTCCGTTGCAGGCTCCTGGTTGCCTGCGATCCGTCGGACGGCTGCAGTCGCGCGACGGCCGCGGCAAACTCCGGCATGCCAGCGTTGACCAGGAGATCGGCTTGATAGACACGGCCGAGTTCGTTCGGATCGGCATGCACGTGAACGAAGCGCTGCGATGGCCGGGGCACTTCGAACAGGGTGTATCCGGACGTCGTCGTCTCGCCGAGCCGTCCGCCGACAGCGATGATGAGATCAGCGCTGCGAATGCGCCGGACCAATGCTGCACTCGGTCCAAGCCCGGCGTGGCCGATGTAGTTTGGATGGCGGTTATCCAAGATATCCTGCCGCCGGAAGCCCGCGACAACGGGCAGATCGAACAGCTCGATGAAGGTCTTGAGGTCCTCGCAGGCTCGCGCGTTCCACCCGCCGCCGCCGACAATAACAAGCGGCCGCTCCGCATCCGCTACCATCTCGACGAGCCGCGAGAGCTGATCAGCACTCGGATGCGCCGCAGACCGCCGATACGGCCTGGCATCCGCAGCCACGACCTCCTCGGCCAGCATATCCTCCGGCAGCGAGACCACGACCGGACCCGGGCGTCCCGAGACCGCGACATGAAAAGCGCGGCTGACCAATTCCGGGATGCGCTCGGCGCGGTCGATCTCCACGACCCACTTCGCCATGCCGCCGAACATCTGGCGGAAATCGACTTCCTGCCACGCTTCGCGTCCCAGCATGCCGCGAGCAACCTGCCCGATGAACAGGATCATCGGCGTCGAATCCTGCGAAGCCGTATGCACGCCGATTGCGGCGTGGCTTGCGCCGGGCCCTCGTGTCACGAAGCAGATACCCGGCTGCCCGGTCAGCTTTCCATAGGCCTCGGCCATGTGAGCCGCGCCAGCCTCATGACGCGTCACGACGGTCCGGATCGCGTTGCCGTCACCGGCCAGCGCATCGATTGCGGCCAGAAAGCTTTCCCCCGGCAGGCAGAATACCGTGTCGACGCCGTGGATCTTCAGCGTATCGATGAGGATTTCGCCACCGCTGCGCGGGCCTGAGGTCGTCAACATCGATCGTTGCTCACCCGACGATTGCTTGATGACAGAAAGCTGGCCATCGATCATGCCCTTCGTTTCCAGGGAATGAGACGATGTTCGATCTCATCGAGCACGATCGAGAACAGGAATCCGAGCACCGCGATCACGAGAAGCCCGACATACATCGTATCGACCGTCAGCACCTGCCAGGCATTCCAGATCATGTAGCCGACGCCGTCATTGGCGGCGACCATCTCGGAAATCGCGATCAGGATCAGCCCCATGCCGACCGCCAGTTTGACACCGGCCATGATCGAAGGCAACGCTCCGGGCAAGGCGATGGTCCGAAACACCTGCCACCGGTTGGCCCGGTAATTATGCCCGACATCGAGATAGATCTTGTCGATGTTGGCGACGCCGACCACCGTATTGATGATGATCGGGTAGAACGCGCCCAGCGCGACCATGACCACCTTCGACATTTCGCCGAGACCGAAGATCAAGAGCACCAGCGGGAGGATGGCGCTCTTCGGGATCGGATAGGTGGCCGAGATCAAGGGATCGATCGCCGCACGCAGCGGCCGCGATATGCCCATGGCAAGACCAAGGAACAACGCAGGCACGCCGCCGAGCAGCATGCCGAGCGCGAGGCGTTTGAGACTTGCGAGGACATTGGCGCCAAGCTCGCCGGAAGCGACCAACGCGGCAAACTGATGAACGATGGCCGATGGCGGCGGAAAGAAGCGCGCATCGAGAAGCCCAAATCGGGCCGCGAGCTCCCAGAGGCCCAACAGCACGATGGGCGTGAGGACACCGACTACCCTGTCACGGCCTTTGACCTCGGCGCTCATGCCTTCTCTCCTTCCGCGTTTTGACGCGCGCGCTGTACCTCCTCGCGCAATTGCTCCCAGATATGGAACACGAGATCGCCATAGGAAGGTTTTTGCCGGAGTTCCAGCACATTCCGCGGACGCGGAAACGGCACATCGAGCACGGCCTTGGCGCGCCCTGGATTGGCGGTCATGATCATGATGCGGTCACCGAGCGTGACTGCTTCGTCGACGCTGTGGGTGATGAATACGACCGTCTTCTTGGTCGCTTCCCAGATCCGCAGCAATTCCTCATGAAGCAGCAGCTTGTTCTGCTCGTCCAGCGCCGAGAACGGTTCGTCCATGAACAGGATTTCCGGATCATTCGCGAAGGCTCGCACGATCGACACACGCTGACGCATGCCACCCGATAGCTGGTTGGGATAGCGGTCGCGAAACCGCCACAGGCCGATCCGCTCGAGCCACGTGCGGACCGTGTCGGACACCTGCGCCTCAGGGACACGCCGCATACGCAGGCCGTAGGCGGCATTATCGAACACCGTCATCCAGGGGAACAGCGAGTCGCCCTGGAAGATCATGGAATTGACCGGGCGTTTCTCATCGGTCCTGTTGACGGCGACGGTGCCTGAACTCTGAGTATCGAGCCCGGCAAGGATGCGCAGCAGTGTGGTCTTGCCACAGCCGCTCGGGCCGACGATCACGAAGAACTGCCCTTGCGGAATATCGATGGTGATGCCGTCGAGGGCTACGAAACCCGACGATCCGAAATATTTGCTGACACCCGAAAGGGACAGTTGCGGCGTCGACGGCACCAGTTCCGGTCGCCCCTGCTTATTCAACACGTTCGCAATAGCCATGACGTATCCTTCTTTGCCGTCAGTTTTCGGCAGGCTTGTAGGAGCCGAGCTTCTGCACCGCCTTGTCAGCAAACGAGGCGTCGACGACGTCCTCGACCTTGCCCGGCCGCTCCAGATAGCCGTTGTCGGCAAAGAACTTCAGATCGTCCGCCATGCTCTTCACGTTAACCTTGCCATCGGGATCAATCCCGTTCGGCACCATCTTCTTAAACAGCTCCGGATCCTTCAGGCCGGTGCTTTTCATGATGGTCTGAATCACCTGGTCGACACCCTTGCCCGTGAATTTTCCGCCAGCGGTAGCATCGTTGTAGATGCGCGCCGCCTTGAGGTAGGCGACCATGAACCGCTCGGCGACGGCCGGACGCTTGGCGATGAAGTCACCGCCATAGAGCAGCACGGCAACCTGCTGATCCGGATAGCCATCCGCCACGAACTTCACGGCGACGCCGCTATTGATCGCCTGCGTGACCGACGGCTCCGTCGTGATCGCCGCGTCGATTGCACCGGTGGTGAAGGCTGCGATCTGCTGGGGATAGTTGATATAGTTGTGCGTAACGTCCTTGTAGGTCAGCCCTGCACCACCAAGGATGTGGCTGAGCTTTGCATTGGTCGCGGCTCCCGGACCAACCTCGCCGAATTTCATTCCTTTCAGGTCTGCAACGGTCTTGACGGTGCCGTTGTCGACCAGCGCCTTGCGGACGAGCAGCGGCATGTAATCGTAAGAGCGTGGCGTCGAGCCCTTATCGGCTACGACCTTCACATTGATGCCGCGCGCCACCGCATTGTAGAGCCCTGCGGAAGATGCGCCTGCGCCAACGTCGATCTGGCCCGCACCCAGTGGCGCAATCATCTTCGGTCCGGAATCGAAGCTGACCAGGGTGACGTTGAGATTCTGTTCGGCAAAGAACCCGCGTTCGGCGGCAAGGTGAAAGACAACATCGCTGACCACGTTGTTGATGGCGACCTTGACGTCATCGGCCGCTTTCGCCCACGTGGGCACCAAGCTCGATGCCGCCACAGCACTGAAAACCAAACTCGCACGGATCATCCTAGAGAGCATCAATCACCTCCCAATGTTACCTGCGACCGCACTCTTGCGGGCGCGCTGCGTTGTTAACGTGTTCGGATCAGCCCCTTGCCTATCGCGCTCGTGCAAGAACGCGGGAGAAGGCGGCATTCGGATCTTTTTGCAAGACCGTCGCGAGGTCGACCTCTTCTTCGCCCTTGACATGGATGCGCTTGAAATCGAGCTCGGGCGCATCGACCGGCACGGTCGCGTCGAGCCCCATCTTGGCGCTGATCCCTTTGTCGGTTGTCGGATCGAGCTTGGAGCCGAGCGCGCCGGAGACGACCAGGAGATCGCGGTCGGCCTGGAAGCGGGTGGCGACCGCCCATTCGATCTCCTCGGAATCACCAATGTCGACATCCTTGTCGACGACTATGACCTGCTTGATGTCATAGTGAGCGCCGAAGGCAGCCATGATGATGTTCTTCGGCTCGCCGTCGGCAATCTTGTCGATCTTGACGGCAAGATGATACCGACAGGTGCCACCCCGGGTGAGACGTACATCGAGCACGTTCGGGAAACTGCGCCGCAGATGCTGCACCAGCGTCGCCTCGCGCGGTACGCCGCCGAGAATGAGATGCTCGTAACCACCGCCGACGATGGTATGGTAGATTGGCTGAGCGCGGTGAGTGACCATGTCGACCTCGATCACCTCGCGATCCGCACGCGGCCCGTAGTACTGGGGAAATTCGCCGAACGGCCCCTCGGGCTCCCGCACGCGGGGAAGAATTCGTCCCTCGATCACGATCTCCGCATGGGCGGGAACGCGGACCGAGTTGGTCTTGCATTTCACGACATCGACGGGGTGACCGAGCAGCGCGCCGGCAATCGCCATCTCGTCCTCGTCCAGCGCAGCAATCGCCTGCGACGCCAAGAGCAGGGCCGGATGAACCCCAATCACGATGGCGATTTCGAGTGCCTCACCAGCTTCCTCAGCCATGCGGAAATAGGACAGCGTGTGCCGTGGCAACAACAGAACGCCGATCCGGTTCGGACCGCTGATCTGGCAGCGATGGATCGAGACGTTCTGAATGCCATTGCGCGGATTGCGCGCGATCAACAGCCCCGCCGTGATGTAGGGGCCGCTGTCGCGCTCGTTATGTTTCGGGATCGGGAGCTGCCGGAGGAGATCGACCTCGTTGTGGACAACCTCCTGCACCGGCCCGCTTGCCACTTCACGGCTCGGCAGCGGATTGCGCGCCGCCGCGAGGAAACGCGTCAGCAATTGCTCCTCGCCGACGCCGATGGAATCGGCGACCCAGTCGCGAGCCGCGAACAGATTTGAGACCACCGGAATGTCGTGCCCGCCGGGCTTTGGAAACAACACCGCGCGGTCACGCTCCAGCCCTTTCGAAACGGCAGCGAGCTCATCGGCAAGCCCTACTCCCTCGCGAGCAACCGCGAGTTTGCCGCGCTCGGCGAGGTGAGCGAGCCATGATCGCAAGTCTTTCGGCGCCTCCGCCGCAGCGGCTCTGGCCAGGTTCTCGGTCCGCATATGGCGATCCTTTCCGTGGTCTTCTTCAAGCATAGGGAGCAATTTTTCGCGGCGAACGACGCTTCAACGCCTCGTCCTCGCCCCAGCGGCGCACCACGCCGATGTCGATGTCGAACAGGTCGAGCACGCGCCCGACCGTATGCTCGACCATGTCGTCCAGGCTGTCGGGCTTGGCATAGAACGCCGGCACCGGCGGCGCGATGATCGCTCCCATCTCTGAAAGCGCGGTCATGGTACGCAGATGGCCGGTGTGCAGCGGCGTCTCGCGCACCATCAACACCAGCCGGCGACGCTCCTTGAGCACAACGTCGGCGGCCCTGGTCAGGAGCGTGGTGGTGACGCCGGACGCGATCTCCGACATTGATCGCATCGAACAGGGCGCGATGATCATGCCCGCCGTGCGGAACGAGCCACTGGAGATCGAAGCCGCCATGTCGTCGATGGCGTGGCTGAAATCGGCCAGCACCTTCACCTCGGCGATCTTCAGGTCGGTTTCATAGGCGAAGGTCTGCTCCGCCGTCTTCGACATCACCAGGTGCGTTTCGACACCGGCGTTGCGGAGCAATTGCAGCAAGCGCACGCCGTAGACGACGCCGGAGGCTCCGGAGATGCCGATAATCAGCCGTGAGGGCGTCCGATCATGCATGACGTTTCGCTTCTGCTCCCTGCTGCCGCGACGCAAGTGACGCCAGGCGTCGCGGCCATCGAAATGAATGTTGTTTGCCTGGGCGGTGCGGGTGCCCCGATTTCGGGCTGCAGGCGCGTCAAGCTGTTTGAACGGACAGTAGAGGCAAGCTAAGATCAGTACAAATAATGATTGATGATAAACTCAATCATCCAAAATGATGCCTAGCGGCAGCCTACAGCACCGGCGCGTCGTCGAGGACAGGAAGGAAAAAACCAATGGAACTCAGGCAGATGCAATACTTCCTTTGCCTGGCGGAAGAGAGGAACGTGACCCGCGCAGCCCGCCAGCTCAACATCGTACAGCCGGCACTCAGCATGCAGATCGCCAAACTTGAGGCCGAGCTTGGCCAAAAGCTGTTCGAGCGGAGCATCAACGGAATGACGCTGACGGTCGCCGGCGAAGCGTTCTCCCGGCTCGTGTTTCCCATCGTGCGCGACGTCGAATATGCCAAGCAGGAAATGGCGCGGCTCAACGGCCGTATTTCCGGCCGGGTGTCGGTCGGACTGATTACCTCGGTGGCGCAGAGCACGATGGCGAGTTCGTCCGCAACCGTTGCGCATCTCTATCCGGAAATCACGCTCTCGGCCTGCGAGGGATACACGGAAACCTTGACCGACTGGGTGAATTCCGGGCAACTCGACTTTGCGCTGATCAACGTGCCGCGCCGGCGGGTTTCGCTCGCCACGCACCATGTAATGGACGAAGAGATGGTGTTCGCCTGCCGAAAGGATGCGCCGATCAAGCCACCGACGAACCTGCGTTTCGGGCATCTCGCCGAGTTCGACCTGGTCATGCCATCGAAACGGCACGGCCTGCGCATGATCCTCGAGGAGCACGCCACCACGGCCGGCATCGAATTGAAGCCGAGGCTGGAGCTCGACACCCTACCCGCGGTGTGCGACGTGATCGCCACCACCAATCTCGTGACCGTGCTGCCCACGATTGCACTTCAACAGTCGCTTGCGGACGGCAGGGTGAGAGCGCACCGCTTTGCCGAACCGCGCATCGTCCGATCGATCGCCTGGGTTCATCATCCGCGCCGAATGGTGTCCGCCGCTGCCAGAGCCGTGCTGGACATCATTCGCCACGACCTGCTCGAGGCCGCGACATCGGCAAGCAACTATGTGCAGCCGGCTTCCGGAGATACGGCGAGGCGCCGGGCGATACGGCGCGCCAAGTCGCGGTAGCCATCCTGCCGGCAATCATCAGAAGCTATCGCGGTCATCATCTCTAATTATTTGCGGTGATGACGAGACGCATCCTATGAGAAGCGGGGGTCACGCAACCAAGGACGCTTTCTCATGACCGGCGATCTTCGCCGCTCCTCACCGCGCGCGCAAGCCTGGGGTGCCGGCAGCGGAACAAGCCGCGAGGCTCGCTTGCGTCAGCGTTTGCCCACGCTGGATGACATCGAGCGCCGCGCCCGTCGCCGCATCCCGCGCTTTGCCTTCGATTTTCTCGAGGGCGGAACGGGTGACGATCTGAACACCCGGCGCAATCGACTGGCGCTCGATGCGGTGGAGCTGGTCCCCCGCTACGGCAAGCCTGGTCCCGTTAGCACTGAGGTTGAGCTGTTCGGCGTCCGTTGCGCGGCGCCGATCGGCATCTCTCCTGTGGGAGTCGACGGCATTATCTGGCCCGGCGCCACGCGGATGTTCGCAAGCGCAGCCGGCAAGGCAAGGATTCCTTACATTGCCGGCACGCTCGCCACCGCCACGATCGAGGATGTCGCCGAGCTTGCCGGTCCCTATGCCTGGTTTCAGCTCTACGGACTGCCGGCCGACGACCACGCCGTCACCTTCGATCTGATCAAGCGGGCAGGCGCGGCTGGCGTGCGGGTGCTGGCGGCGACGCTGGATGCGCCGGTTCGCTCCAAGCGTCCTCGTGATCTGCGCAACGGCCTGGTGGTCCCATTCCGTCCCACGCCAAGAACCATCCTGGACGTGGCTCTGTCGCCGCCGTGGCTGCTTGCGCTCGCCACGGCGGGCACGCCGGCCTTTCGCAACATGGAGCGTTACGTCGAAAAACCGGCGACGCTGGCGAACACCGCCGGCTTTGTACAGAGCCAGATCAAGGGCACGTTTTCCTGGGATGTCATCAAGCGGATGCGGGATGCCTGGTCAGGCGCGCTGATCGTGAAAGGTGTCATGCATCCCGAGGATGCCGAACAGGCGCTTGCAGCGGGAGTGGATGGCATCCTGGTCTCCAATCATGGTGGTCGCCAGTTCGATGCTGCGCCTGCTGCGATCGACGTCCTGCCCGCTATCGCTGCAAGGGTCGGGACCAGAGCCACCATCCTGTTCGACAGCGGCATACGATCGGGCCTTGACGTCGCGCGCGCTATCGCGCTCGGCGCCAGCGGTACATTTGCGGGGCGCGCATTCCTGCTCGGGCTCGGCGGACTCGGCGAAAGAGGCGCAGGCTATGTCGCCGGACTCTTGAAGGAAGAGCTGGAGACCGCGATGGGACAGCTCGGCGCACCATCGCTCGACGCGCTCGCGCAACTCACACGCCGCCACCGCGGCGCCTTTGACTTTACCTGACTGAAGGGGAGACGGCGTTGTGCACATCATCGCGACGGGAGACATGCTGACGAACGACCTTGGCGACCGACTGCGCGCAATTCTTGGGCCCCAAGGCCTGGCCGAGCCGAATGCTGAGTTCGAGCGCTATTGTGTTTCTTTCGACGGCGCGTTCCGGGGACCCGCGCAATATATCGCGCGCCCCTCCTCCACCGCCCAAGTTTCTGCCGTTGTGACCGCATGCCGAAAGGCAGGCATTTCGATGGTACCTCAGGGGGGCAACACCGGCCTGGCGGGCGGTGCTCAGCCAATCGATCCCCACAGCGTGATCATTTCGCTGGAGCGGATGCGCGCCCTGCGCGCGGTCGACGCGCAGAACGACACCATTACTGTCGAGGCAGGGATGACGCTCGCGGAGGTGCAGAGACATGCAGCCGATGTCAACCGGCTGTTTCCGCTCAGCCTCGCCTCCGAAGGATCCTGCCAGATCGGCGGCAACCTTTCGACCAACGCGGGAGGAACGCAGGTCCTGCGCTACGGCAACATGCGCGCTCTGACGCTCGGGCTCGAAGTCGTACTTCCCGACGGCAGCATGTGGAGCGGGCTGCGTGGCTTACGCAAGGACTCGACCGGCTATGATCTCAAACAGCTCTTTATCGGAGCCGAGGGCACGCTCGGCATCATCACGGCCGCCACGCTGCGGCTGTTTCCGAGACCGCGAGACATCGTCACGGCTTTCGTTGCTGTCCCGACGCCGGCGGCGGCACTTGATCTCCTCCACCTCGCCCGCAGCCACGTCGGCGAGAGCCTGAGCGCGTTTGAGCTGATGCGGCGCGAATGCATGAAGTGGGTCTTGGTGGCATTGCCGGGACAGACTTCACCCTTTGCCGAGGAACATCCATGGTATGTGCTCATCGAGGCTGCCGGCCAGGGCGAGCCGGGTTCGCTGCGTGATCCGATCGAGCAAATGCTGTCCGAGGCGCTGGAAAAAGGCCTGGTGATCGACGGCGTGCTTGCGGATTCGGAGGCGCAGCGCCGCCGTCTCTGGGCCCTTCGCGAAGGCCAGGCCGAAGCACAGAAAGCGGGTGGCGCCGGCATCAAGCACGACGTCTCGGTCCCGGTGTCGCAGGTGCCTGAGTTCATCGCGCGTGCCGACGCTGCGCTGGCGGACGCAATCCCGGGCATCCGTCCCTTTGCGTTCGGCCATCTCGGCGACGGCAATATTCATTATAATCCGATGCCGCCGCTGGGCATTAGCTCCAGTCAGTTCAATGAACGTCGGAGCGAAATCAACCGGATTGTGCACGACATCGTCGCCGATCTCGGCGGTTCGATCAGCGCAGAACACGGCGTGGGCCAACTCCGTCGATCGGAGATGCTCCGCTACAAATCACCAGCAGAGCTGAACGCGCTGAGGCTCCTGAAGCAAGCCTTCGATCCCCACAATCTCATGAATCCTGGCAAAGTCATCGCCTAAGCCTGCCGACGCGACGCTTGGCTTTGCGTTTGCTCGATCGGAGGAGGACCCTAAGGCTTCAGATCCATATCGATGCGAATGAAGTCGCCGCGATAGGTCACTTCGCCGAGGTAGATGACGCGATCGCTAGCGGTGTTGAAGACCCGCCGCACCTCCGCGACCGGAGAACCAAGCGGAATTTCAAGAAGCTTGGATGCTTCGAGATCGGCTGTACCGATACTCCGACAACACGATTACGAACTGGCTGCAGCAATCCACCGAGTTCTTCATGGCGAACGCCGGCATCAAGGATTTCACCCCGGCCAACAAATATTTCGACCCGAGCCTTTACCTCAAGACGATTGCGTAGGGGGCCATTAGCCCAAGCTTGCTCGAGGCCGGTGGGTCGCGGCGGAGCTGGCGATCAATAACGACCGCCATTGCGCTTTTGTTGCGTGAGCCATTCCGACAATGTTCTTGGTGTTGATCCTGAAGTCTTGCGATCGAATTGGCTTCGTGATGCCTTGGGAACGTTCCGGATACCCTTCTCCGAAGGTTTTCGCAAGAGCTCTGCAGACTGCGTCTCTATGGCGGCCTCCGAAGCGGCGGCTAATCGCGCGGCAGCCTCCTTTTCGAGGCGCAGTCTTTTCAATCGCGCCATCTTGTCGCGCTCTGCTTCTGCTTCGGCGCTGTCCGACAAAAGCGTCTTTTGGGGTACGATCTCAGCCGAGACCAGGACCCCGATGACAGTTCCTTCGCCAAGAGCCTTGCAGGCTTCGAACCGATGCAGTCCCTCGACCAGAACGAACCGGCCTTCGTCGGGCCGAACGAGAATGGGCACTTGTTGTCCGATTTCTAAAATACTTTCCGCGATTTCTTGAACGAGCTCAGGCTTGAGTGCTTTCTTCCTCTTCACGGGAACGTAAATCTTGTCGATTGGGAAGCTTTCCGGCTTGGACATAGCTTCTACTCCGCAGTGACTGAGCTCAATTACCGAACCACCTGGCGGCGGTGACAAGATTTTAGGGATGAAGCGCTCCACCGCCAAGGCAATTTCCGCGCGTCCCTCGCGCGACACCGGTCGGACGACCGCCCCTTTTTTGAGTCCAGTTTCCTATCGGCTGAGGAATCAAAACTGGTGGTGCCACGAACGAGAAGGCCCTGCTTCTAATTTGATTAGCCGATCGCATCCTTACGCTTGCGAAACTCGACCGCGTGATCGCACGCGGCGATCTCAGAGCAAGGAAAACGCGGCCACTCGGTGGTGTGATGAGAAGCGAGATCGCGCGCTACATCGAGCAATGGCCTGACGTGAAACCGCGCACTGAAGGGGTACGCAGTGATTGAGGTTTCAGCCGACTTAAACAGCGAGGGCGAGCGCTTTTCGAGTTTCTGAGGTTCGACTTCGTCAACGCAATCGATCTTCGGATATTCCGAACCGGTAAGCCATTTATTTTACTGATGTTTTTTGACCTGGCTGGGGCGGGAGGGATCGAACCTCCGAATGGCGGAATCAAAATCCGCTGCCTTACCGCTTGGCTACGCCCCAATGTCAGGTCCGGAAGGCGCGGAACATAGCCGCAGCCCTCTCGGTCTGGCAACGCCGGTCTACAGAGGGAGTCGGACCATTTCAACTGTTTCTCCCCCTCAATTCGGTTATCCGGACGGTTGAGGGAAGCATGGTTTCGTGGGAAGACGACGCCAATGTTCCCTCGGGGAGTAACGCCATGACCTACCGCGCGCCGATCGACGACATCCTGCTCGCCCTTAACCATGGTGCTGGACTGAAGGCCGCCCTCGCCGCCGGCCATTACGGCGATTTCGACGGCGACATCGCCCAGCCGGTGCTGGAGGAAGCCGGCAAGTTCGCAAGCGACGTGCTGGCGCCGCTCAACCGCATTGGCGACCAGAACGGCGTCAAGCTCGCGGACGGCAAGGTGACGACCGCGCCGGGCTGGCCCGACGCCTATCAGCGCTGGGCGGCCGCGGGCTGGAACGCGGTGTCGGGCCCGGAAGCCTTCGGCGGCCAAGGCTTGCCGCTCGTGATCAATGCCGCCTGCACCGAGATCTGGAGCGCGTCGAATTCGGCGTTCGGCCTTTGCCCGCTGCTCACGCTCTCCGCGATCGAGGCGCTGGACGCCCATGGCAGCGAAGAGTTGAAGGCTATATACCTTGCCAAGCTCGTCTCCGGCGAGTGGACCGGCACGATGCAACTCACCGAGCCGCAGGCGGGCTCCGACGTCGGCGCACTGCGCACCCGCGCCGAGCGCGCCGGTGACGGCACCTACCGCATCAAAGGCACCAAGATCTTCATCACCTATGGCGATCACGACATGACCGACAATATCGTTCATTTCGTGCTCGCCCGCCTGCCCGATGCGCCCGCGGGCACCAAGGGCATCTCGCTGTTCCTGATCCCGAAATTCCTGGTCAATCCCGACGGCTCGCTCGGCGCACGCAACGACATCTATCCCTCCGGCGTCGAGCACAAGCTCGGCATGCACGCCTCCCCGACCTGCACCATGACTATGGGCGACCATGGCGGCGCCATCGGCTATCTGGTCGGCGAAGAGAACCAGGGCATGCGATGCATGTTCACGATGATGAATCAGGCCCGGCTCGCGGTCGGCCTCGAAGGCGTCGGCCTTGCCGACCGCGCCTACCAGCAGGCGCTCGCCTATGCCCAGGAACGCCGCCAGGGCCGCGCCGTCGGCAGCAAGAGCGAGAGCTCGGATCCGATCATCGCGCATCCCGATGTCAAGCGCATGCTGATGCAGATGCGCGCCATGACGGCAGCCGCCCGCGCGATCTGCTATGCGACTGCGGTCGCACTCGACATTTCCACGCGCGCGAAGGATCCGAAGGTGCGCAGCGATGCGGCCGCGCGCGGCGCGCTGCTGACGCCGATCGCGAAAGCCTTCTCCACCGACGTCGGCAACGAGGTCGCCTATCTCGGCGTGCAGGTGCATGGCGGCATGGGCTTCATCGAGGAGACCGGTGCGGCCCAGCATTATCGCGACGCGCGCATCACCGCGATCTATGAGGGCACCAACGGCATCCAGTCGATCGACCTCGTCACCCGCAAGCTCGCGGCCAATGGCGGCGCCTCGGTTTGGGCGCTGCTCGAAGAGCTCTCCGCGATCGTCAAGCAGGTGGAAGCTTCCAACGATCCCGCGTTCGGCACCACCGGCGCCAAATTGCGCGATGCGCTCGGCGCCCTCGAACGCAGCAGCCGCTGGTTGCTCGAGCGCCTCGCCTCGGCGCCAAACGATGCGCTTGCCGGCGCCACGCCTTACCTGCGCCTGTTCGGCGCGACGCTCGGCGGCTGCATGCTGGCCGGCGAAGCGCTCGCCGTGAAAAGCGGCGACGAGGCCGGCGATCCGCAGCGCTATATCGCGCTGGCCCGCTTCTTCGCCGAGAACGTCACCGTCCAGTCACCATCGCTCGAGAAGACGGTGACCGACAGCGCCGATGCCATCAACGGCGCAGACGCGGTGTTGCTGGGGTAGCGGCGCATCCGCATTTTTTCTGTCATTCCGGGGCGCGCGAAGCGTGAACCCGGAATCCATTTCTCCGCCTGTGCCTGTGGCCCGATGGATTCCGGGCCTGGGTGCTGCGCACCCATCCCGGAATGACGGGCGTGAGCACGGACGTCGCTTCCAATTGACCTGCTGTGGGGCGGACGCAGAACGCAGTATAATCGCGCTCGCATACGAGTCCTTCCAAGCGATGCCATCAAGTGAGGGAACAAACGTGCCCACCGGATTTGTTCAGACCTATCGCGCTTTCGCCTACAACAACGCGTGGGCCAATTATCGGCTGCTCACGGCCTGCAAAAATCTCAGCCAGGAGGATTTTGCGGCCGAGCGGACGGGTTTCTTTCCCAGCCTGCAGCGGACCTTGAACCACGTCTACGTCATCGATCTGTTCTACGTTGACGCGCTCGAAGGCGGATGGCTCGGACCGCGGACCTGGGAAAACGAAGTGCCATGTCGAACCGTTGCGGAGCTGAAGCGCGCTCAAGCGGTCGTCGACAAGCGGTTGATTGCGATCTGTGACGGCCTGACGCCCGAGCTGCTCAACGAGATCGTGCGGGTCAATCGCGACACGTCCGTACAGACCGAACGCTGTGACCGCCTCCTCATGCATCTCTTCCAGCACCAGATCCACCATCGCGGCCAGGCGCACGCGATGCTGTCTGGAACGGCGATCAAGCCACCTCAGCTCGACGAGTTCTTTTCAGCCGGAGAAGCCCCCCTCAGGGCCGCCGAGTTTGCGACCCTTGGTTGGACCGAGGATACCGTGTGGCGATCGTGATCGTCGGCTCCGGCCGCCCGATACATTCCGCGCCTGCGTGATCCTGACGCACCCCGGAATGACAAGGGCGTGGGAAAGCCGTGAGGGACATTGGGAGCCGGGCGGAGATCATGTAGGATAGCGAGGTGTTCGCCGGCGGCCATGGCGCCGCCTCCGCAAGGGACCGCTTGATGACCGGGCACCTCATCGTATCAGACGAAGCCGCAACGCGCGTGATCACGATGCGTCGGCCCGAGAAGAAGAACGCGATCACCGAGGAGATGTATCGCGCGATGAGCGATGCGATCGACACCGCGCAGAACAATCCGAATATCCGTTGCCTCATCATCACCGGCGGCTCCGGCGTGTTCACCGGGGGCCATGATGTCGAGGATTTCCTGAAGCAGGCCACTGCCAATCCCGACGCGGTGCGCACCGCCGCCGCGGTCAAGTTCCTCTACTCGCTGGCGCACAACGTGAAGCCGGTCATCGCCGCCGTCGACGGAGTCGCGATCGGCATCGGCACCACCATGCTCTTCCACTGCGACTACGTGCTCGCCAGCAGCACGGCGACCTTCTCGACGCCGTTCATCCATCTGGGGCTGGTGCCCGAGGGCGCCTCGAGCCTGTTGATGCCGCGCACGATGGGGCACCAGCGGGCCTTCGAGATGCTGGTGATGGGCCGCACCATGGACGCCCACGACGCCCGAATCGCCGGCTTCGTCAACGCGGTGGTGGCTCCGGGCCATACCGAAACGGAAGCGCGGAAAGTGGCGCGCGAGATCTGCGCGCTGCCGGCCGACGCGGTCGCAATCGCCCGCAAGCTGATCAAACTCCCGCCGGAAGATATGACCCGCCGCATCGACCAGGAGGCTCATCTGTTCAGCGAGCGGATGCGCTCCAAGGAAGCAGTCTCTGCCTTCAAGGCATTCTTTGCGCGCAAACAAAATTGAACCGGAACGTCGCAAAATCGTTGCCGCGCCTCTCCATATTCACCCCATGAGAACCCATCACATCCTTGCAGCGCTGGCGCTGATGGCTGGATTTGCCCTCGCACCTTGCCAGGCCCAAACCGCCTCGCCCGTCGATCTGCGCATCCTCGCGATCAACGATTTCCACGGCTATTTGCGGCCGCCGCCGGGCGGCATCCGGATCAGCGATCCCGACGACAAAGCGAAGAAGATCGTCGTGCCCGCCGGCGGCGCCGAGCACATGGCGACGTTGGTGCGCCAGCTCCGCGAGGGACACAAGAACACGATCTTCGTCGCCGCCGGCGACCTGATCGGCGCGAGCCCGTTTTTGTCGGCGATGTTCCATGACGAGCCGACCATCGAGTCGCTGTCGATGATGGGGCTCGAGGTCGCCTCCGTCGGCAACCACGAATTCGACGAGGGCATGGACGAACTGCGGCGGATGCAGAACGGCGGCTGCCATCCGACCGAGAAGTGCCGCGGTCCTCATCCCTTCCCCGGCGCCAAATTCCACTATCTCGCCGCGAGCACCTTCGAGAAGGCCTCCGGCAAGACCGTGTTTCCGCCCTACGAGATCAGGCAATTCGAGGGCATCCCGGTCGCGTTCATCGGGCTGACGCTGAGGGGCACGCCGAACATCATCTCGCCGGCGAGCGCCGCCGGCCTCGAATTCCGCGATGAAGCCGAGACGGTGAATGCGCTCGTTCCGGAACTGAAGGCGCGCGGCGTCGAGGCGATCGTGGTCCTGATCCATGAAGGCGGCCTGCCGACCGGCGACTACAACGAATGCCCCTCCATCTCCGGCCCGATCGTCGACATCGTGAAGAGGTTTGATCGCGCGGTCGACGTCGTGATCTCCGGCCACACCCACCAGGCCTATGTCTGCGACATTGACGGCCGGCTCGTCACTTCCGGCGACAAATACGGCACGCTCGTCACCGCGATCGACCTCAAGCTCGATCCCAAGACGCGCGACGTGATCAGCGCCAAGGCCGAGAACACCATCGTCCGCAGCCAGACGCTGGCCAAGGACGCGAGCCAGACCGCGCTGATCGAGGCCTATGACCGGCTGGCCGCACCGATCGCCAACCGTCCGGCAGGCTCGGTGACGGAAACGCTGTCGCGCGTGCCGAACCAGGCAGGCGAAAGCGCGCTCGGTGACATCATTGCTGACGCCCAGCTCGCCGCGACGACGTCGCCGGAAAAAGGCGGCGCGGTGATCGCCTTCACCAATCCGGGCGGCGTCCGCACCGATATTGCGCGGAGAGAGGACGGCGCCGTCACCTATGCCGACCTGTTCTCGAGCCAGCCGTTCCGCAACCAGCTCATCACGCTGACGCTCACCGGCAAGCAGATCAAGGACACGCTCGAGCAACAATGGCTTGACCCGAAGCGTCCGCGGATCCTGCAGGTGTCGAAAGGGTTCGCTTACGCCTGGGATGCGAACAAGAGTGACGGCGAGCGCATCATCGCCGAGAAGATGACGCTGAACGGCGTCCCGATTGAGCCCGCCGCGACCTATCGGGTGACGGTCAACAATTTCCTGTCGCTCGGCGGCGACGGCTTCACCGTGCTGAAAGAAGGTCAGGCGCCGCTGACCGGCCCCTATGATGTCGATGCGCTCCAGGCCTATTTCCAGGCGAACAGCCCGGTTGGGCCCGCGCCCGGCAACCGGATCCAGCGGATCAACTGACCAACAGGCCCGTAGCCCGGGTGGAGCGAAGCGCAACCCGGGATCTTCGATCAGCACACGGCAAATCGCACGGGTTTCCCGGGTTGCGCTGCGCTCCACCCGGGCTACGAAAGCCATAGAGGGCTTTCGCGGTGGGCGCCAAGCGCCTAAATAGAGGCTTACTCGCAAGAACGCGCAGCGAATGCGCTGGAAACCTGCATGACCCTTCTTCTGACGCATTCCGCCTGCCTCGACCACCTGACACCATCAGGCCACCCCGAACGCCCCGACCGGTTGCGTGCGGTCGCCGAGGTGCTCGGTGAAGAGCGGTTCGCACCGCTCGCACGCGGTGAAGCGCCGGAAGGCGGCCTCGATTCCGTCATGCTCTGCCATGGCGAGCTTTATGTCGGCGAGCTCCGCCACATCGCTCCGACCTCCGGCCTGGTTTACATCGATGGCGACACCTCGATGTCGCCGGGCACCTGGGAAGCGGTGATGCGCGGCGTCGGCGGCGCCGTTGCGGCTACCGATGCGGTGATGTCGGGCGAGCATCCGAATGCTTTCGTCGCGGTTCGGCCGCCCGGCCACCATGCCGAAGCCAGCCGTCCCATGGGCTTCTGCTTCTTCGACAATGCCGCGATTGCCGCGCGCCACGCCCAGCGCAAGTTCGGCATCGGCCGCGTCGCCGTGGTTGATTTCGATGTTCATCATGGCAACGGCACCCAGGATATCTTCTGGGCCGATCCGACCGTGATGTATTGCTCGACGCACCAGATGCCGCTGTTTCCGGGCACCGGCGGCCGCGGCGAGCGGGGCGAGCACGACACCATCGTCAACGCACCGCTCGCGCCCGAAGATGGCGGCGCGCAATTCCGCTCGGCGTTCGACAATTTGATCCTGCCGCAATTGGAAAAATTCGGCCCCGAGCTCGTCATCATCTCCGCCGGCTTCGATGCGCATTACCGCGATCCGCTCGCCTCGCTCAACCTGAGGGCCGACGACTTCGGCTGGGTGACGCACAAGCTTCTGGATCTCGCCGATCGGCACGCCGGCGGACGGGTGGTTTCCGTGCTCGAAGGCGGCTATGATCTGCAGGGATTGAAAGAGTCGGTGGCCGCGCATGTCACCGCATTGATGGGCGCGTGAATCGGCGCCACATTACTTCCGCAGAGAATTGCTTTGATTCTGCACTGGGAACGGCGCAGCCGAAAAACGCGAATGGGAACGCGAGTAAATGGCAGAAAACACCACTCAAGTCGAAAACAACAAGGTCGACGTCAAGAAGCTCTCCTTCGAACGTGCGATGGAGGAACTTGAATCGATCGTCAAACGGCTTGAGGACGGCAAGGTGCCACTTGAGGAATCGGTCGCGATTTATGAACGCGGCGAGGCGCTGAAGCGCCGCTGCGAGGAACTGCTGCGGCAGGCCGAAGCGCGCGTCGACAAGATCACGACCGACGCCAGCGGCCAAGCCACGGGAACCGAGCCGCTCGACGTGCAATAGAGCATGATCCGAGAAATGGATCGATGCCGTCTGATCGGATCATGATCTAACCGCGACGTGGCGTCGCAATCGTGCAGCAGGTTCAGGCGAATCTGCCGGTCTTCCCCAGAGTCGGCCGAAATAGCTCTTGGCGCATCGCGCTGGCTGCTATAGTCCCGATCTCATCTGGGGACAGTAAGTGCGCGTTCGGCACCGCCATATCATTTATATCCAGGGATACGATCCGCGCGGCCTTGCGCAATACTACCGCATGTTCAGGACCGAACTGCGGAAATTCAGCCGTCTCTACCAGTTATCGGCCACCATGAGCCGGCCGAAGGTTGCCGACGACGACGAGATCGCGTCCTGGACCATCGAGACCAAGGCGGCCGACTGGCAGACCCGCACGTCCTACGATTTCCTGCGGTTCGAGGATTTCATCCAGCGCGACCTCGCCGCGCCGATCTGGCGTACCGTGTTTCATGCCCTCTGGATCTATTGGGGGCTGGTCTTCACCGGCACGATCGCCCGGTTCACGCGGGCGAACTGGCGTTTCACGGCGTTCATCACCTATCCGCACGTCGTGCTGCTGCTGGAAGCGTTGTGCGCTGCGGCAGTCGCGTTCGTGTTCGAAAAGGGGCTTAGTGCGATCGGCGTCCCCGATCTCTTCAGTGTTGCCGCGGCAACCGCGATCTTCGTGGCCGTGCTCGGCACCATGCTGAAATACACCGAGAACAACACTTACGTGCTCTATCTCCTGTCGGACACGATCTGGACCTGGGAGTTCTCGCATCGACGGCGTCCGGAGTGGGACGAGCGCATCGACCGTTTTGCACGGCACCTCGTCAACATCGCGCGCAGCAGCGATGCCGACGAGATCGTGCTGGTCGGCCACAGCTCGGGATCGTTCTTAGGGACCGAGATCCTGGCGCGGGCGCTGAGGCTCGACCCGTCATTGGGCCGCCACGGCCCTCGCGTGGTGCTGTTCACCATTGGCGGCAATCTTCCGATTGTCGGCTTTCACAAGGTATCGCAGGATTTTCGCGACCATTTGCGGCAATTGGCGCTGGAACCCTCGATCGAATGGATCGACTGCCAGGCGCGCAAGGACGTGATGAACTTCTACCAGTTCGATCCGATCTCGAGCCACGGCATCGAACTCGGCGAGACCAGGCGCAATCCGACCATTGTGCCGGTCCGCTTCCGCGACATCGTGAAGCCGGAGCATTATAATACCTTCCGCTGGCAGTTCTTCCGGGTGCATTTTCAGTTCGTGATGGCCAATCAACGCCCGCATCCTTACGATTTTTTCATGATCGTGTGCGGTCCGGTGCCGCTGAAGGAGCGGATGGCGTTTCCGGAGGCTGCCCTGGAGGTTGCGACCGGCAATCCGGCTGCCCGCGAGCAGGCCTGGCGCCAGATCGAGATGTGCGGCGCGGAGGCAACGCCTGGCGGGAATTTGCTTGCGCTGGAACCTTCCGCCCGCCGGCACGGTTAAAAACCCTAGACTTTTCAATTCCCCCGCTTGGGCTCCCCCGGGAACCCAGCCGCTGGGCGGCTTGGCTTTGCCGTCCGCTTTGGTGTAAAGCTTGCCGTTCTATGGCTGTTTGGGGGCAGCTTGCCGCAGATTTGGCGGCAGCGGATACCTCTTAAAGGGCTGAAAAAAATGACCGGGACGGGTGCAGTTACCAGCGTGATGCATATCACGTGGTTCGATCCGGAGTGCATCTAGGCTTTCAAATCAGGCGCCGGCCTGCCAAGGCGGCAACTGGCGTCTGGACTCTCACGGCGCAATCGATGCGCCCCCATCTCCGGTCGGGCCGCTGGCCCTGACCTCAAGAACTGGAATATCGCTGTGACCACATACAGTAAGACGCCGCTTCTCGACACAATCCGCACGCCCGACGACCTGCGCCGGCTCAAGGTGGAGCAGGTACGGCAGGTCGCCGATGAGCTTCGGCAGGAAACCATCGACGCGGTTTCCGTGACGGGCGGCCACTTCGGCGCCGGGCTCGGCGTGGTCGAGCTGACCACCGCGATCCACTATGTCTTCGACACCCCGCGCGACCGGCTGATCTGGGACGTGGGCCACCAGGCCTATCCGCACAAGATCCTGACCGGCCGGCGCGACCGCATCCGCACGCTCCGCACCGGCGGCGGCCTGTCCGGATTCACCAAGCGCAGCGAGAGCGACTACGATCCGTTCGGCGCCGCCCATTCCTCGACCTCGATCTCCGCCGGGCTCGGCATGGCGGTGGCGCGCGATCTCTCCGGCGGCACCAACAACGTAATCGCCGTGATCGGCGACGGCGCGATGTCGGCAGGCATGGCCTATGAGGCGATGAACAATGCCGGCGCCATGAATTCGCGCCTGATCGTGATCCTGAATGACAACGACATGTCGATCGCCCCGCCGGTCGGTGCGATGAGCGCCTATCTGTCGCGGCTCTATTCGGGCAAGACCTACCGCTCGCTGCGCGAGGCGGCAAAGCAGATCAACAAGCATCTGCCGAAGGTGCTGGCCAACCGCGCCAACCGCGTCGAAGAATATTCCCGCGGCTTCATGATGGACGGTGGCACGCTGTTCGAGGAACTCGGCTTCTATTATGTCGGTCCGATCGACGGCCATAACCTCGACCACCTGCTGCCGGTCCTGAAGAACGTCCGCGACATGGATACCGGCCCGATCCTGGTCCACGTCGTGACGCAGAAGGGTAAGGGCTACGGCCCGGCAGAAGCCTCCGCCGACAAGTATCACGCCGTGGTCAAGTTCGACGTCGCCACCGGCACCCAGACCAAGGCCAAGCCGAATGCGCCGGCCTACCAGAACGTGTTCGGTCAGAGCCTCGTCAAGGAAGCCCAGAAGGACGACAAGATCGTTGGCATCACCGCCGCGATGCCGTCCGGCACCGGCATCGACATCTTCAACAAGGCGTTCCCGAACCGAACGTTTGACGTCGGCATCGCCGAGCAGCATGCCGTGACCTTCGCGGCCGGCCTTGCCGCCGAGGGCTACAAGCCGTTCTGCGCGATCTACTCGACCTTCCTGCAGCGCGGCTATGACCAGGTGGTCCATGACGTCGCGATCCAGAGCCTGCCGGTCCGCTTCGCGATCGACCGCGCCGGCCTGGTCGGCGCCGACGGCGCCACCCATGCCGGCTCGTTCGACAACGCCTATCTCGGCTGCCTGCCGAACTTCGTCATCATGGCGGCCTCTGACGAAGCGGAGCTCGTGCACATGGTCGCAACGCAGGTGGCGATCAACGACCGCCCGAGCGCGGTGCGCTATCCGCGCGGCGAAGGCCGCGGCGTCGAGATGCCCGAAGTCGGCATCCCCCTTGAGATCGGCAAGGGCCGCATCATCCGCCAAGGCAAGAAGGTCGCCCTGCTCTCCTTCGGCACCCGCCTCGCCGAATGCGAGAAGGCCGCCGACGAGCTGGCGGCGCATGGCCTCTCCGCCACGATCGCAGATGCGCGCTTCATGAAGCCGCTCGACGAAGAGATGATCCTGAAGCTCGCGCGCGACCACGAAATCCTGATCGCCATCGAGGAAGGCTCGATCGGCGGTTTCGGCTCGCATGTGATGCAGCTCCTCGCCGAGCACGGCATGCTCGACGGCGGTCTGCGCATGCGTTCGATGGTGCTGCCCGACGTGTTCCTCGATCACGACACGCCGGCGGCGATGTATGCGCAGGCAGGCCTCGACGCCAAGAGCATCGTCGCCAAGGTGTTCGAGACCCTCGGCAAGGATTTCAAGACCGAGACCGTCAAGCTCGCCTGACCTGAGGCTTGCCTGCGGATTCCGCGATGAAGATCTATCTGGCAGGTCCCGACGTGTTCCTGCCGGATGCGATGGAAATTGGACGGCGCAAGGCCGAGCTTTGCACGCGGTACGGCTTGATCGGCATCTACCCGCTCGACAACGCGGTCGATCTGTCGGCGCTAGACGCTTCCCTCATCATCTTCAAGGGCAACGAGGCGATGATGGAGGCAGCCGATGCCGTCATCGCCAATTTGACGCCGTTTCGTGGCCCCAGTGCCGACGCAGGCACCGTCTATGAGCTCGGCTACATGGCGGGGCGCGGCAAATTGTGCTTCGGCTATTCCAACGACCCCGCGTCATATGCAACTCGCGTGGCGCGCCTATATGAAGTGACGACGTTGCCCGACGGCCGCCTTGCCGATGGACACGGCCTCACTGTGGAAGAGTTTGGCTTGCCCGACAATCTGATGATGATGCACGCCCTCGACCTGCACGGCTGCCCGCTCGTGACGCCGAAGGCTGCACCTGCGGATATCTGGCACGACCTCGCCTGCTTCGAGGCCTGCGTCCGCCTTGCCGCAGACCACGGGCGAAAGACGGGTCGAAGCCAATGAAGAAAAGCGAAAGCGAGCATGCCCCGCGCAAGCGCGCGGATGTGCTGCTGGTTGAGCGCGGCCTGTTCGAGAGCCGGGCGCGGGCGCGCGCCGCGATCGAAGCCGGGCTCGTGATCGCGGACGGCAAACAGGTGGCGAAACCCTCCGATACGCTTGCGTCCGATGCGACGCTGTCGGCGGAGCCCGCGCACCCCTATGTTTCGCGCGGCGGCGTGAAGCTGGCCGGGGCGCTGGAACAATATTCTGTAGACATCGAAGGCCACGTCTGCCTCGATGTCGGCGCCTCGACCGGCGGCTTCACCGAGGTGCTGCTCGCCAATGGCGCCAGCCTGGTGTTTGCCATCGACGTCGGGCACGGCCAATTGCATCCTTCGCTGCAGGGCCATCCCAGGGTCGT
Source organism: Bradyrhizobium sp. Leo78 (assembly GCF_059512425.1). Lineage (NCBI taxonomy): Bacteria > Pseudomonadati > Pseudomonadota > Alphaproteobacteria > Hyphomicrobiales > Nitrobacteraceae > Bradyrhizobium > Bradyrhizobium sp. Leo78. The sequence goes on along the minus strand of NZ_JCAMOT010000022.1, from coordinate 20,320 downwards.
GTCGATGGAAGAGACCGATATCCGCTCGTTCGAGGGCAAGCGCCTGCCGGCGCGGCCGGACGTCGTCGTCATCGACGTCAGCTTCATCTCGCTGAAGTTGGTGTTGCCGGTCGCGTTGTCGCTCGCGGCAGCGCCGATGCACCTGCTCGCGCTGATCAAGCCGCAATTCGAGGCGCAGCGAAAGCATTTGAAGCATGGCATCATCCGCAACGCGATGGTGCATCAGGAAATCTGCGACGACATCGCGGCCTTTGCCGCTGCCCAGGGCTGCACCGATATCCAGGTCTTTCCGTCCCCGATCACCGGCGGCGACGGCAACATCGAATTCTTCCTCGGCGCGCGCCGTGGCTGAACGGCTGATGATCGACCATGTCGGCCATCGCGGCGACGGCGTCGCGATGGAGAACGGCCAGGTGATCTATGTGCCTTATGCGCTCGCCGGCGAGACGATCGAGGCGGCTAGCGTTCCCGGCCATCCCGACCGGCGTCGATTGCTGCAGGTCGAGCGTGCCAGTCCCGAACGCATCGCGCCGTTCTGCCCGCATTTCGGCGTCTGCGGCGGCTGCGCGATCCAGCATTGGGATCATGAAAGCTACCAGGCCTGGAAGCGCGAGCTCGTCGTCGAGGCGCTGGCGCAGGCCAAGGTTGCGGCCGAGGTCGCCCCGCTGATCGACGCCCACGGCCTCGGGCGCCGCCGCATCACGCTTCACGCGCGGATGGGGACGCATGAGGTGCTCAAGGTCGGCTTCGCCGCAGCAAGTTCCCACGACATCATCCCCGTCGATCGTTGTCCGATTCTCGATCCGGGTCTCAGCGGCGCGCTCGACGCCGCCTGGGCGATCGCCGAGCCGTTGATAGCGATGGGCAAGCCGCTCGACATCCAGGTGACTGCAACCCTCAATGGCCTCGACGTTGACGTCCGCGGCTCCGGCGCCCTGCCCTCGACCATGATCGCCGCCCTGTCGCGCATCGCCGAACAGCATCGCCTGGCGCGGCTGACGCGGCATGGCGAGTTGGTGCTGATGCGCGCCCCTCCCGCGGTGATGATCGGAGCGGCCCAGGTGATTCTGCCGCCGGGCTCGTTCCTGCAAGCGACCATCGCCGGCGAAGAGACGCTGGCGCGGCTCGTCAGCGATCACTGCCAGCGCGCCAAGCACGTCGCCGATCTCTTCTGCGGCGTCGGCCCGTTCGCCCTGCGCCTCGCGACGAAATCGCGGGTCGCCGCCTTCGATAGCGACACCGGCGCTGTCACGAGCCTGCAGAAGGCCACGACCTCGACGGCGGGCTTGAAGCCGGTCAAAGCCGAGCCACGCGACCTGTTCCGCCGCCCGCTGGTGCCGCAGGAATTGCGCGACTACGACGCAGTCGTGTTCGATCCGCCACGTCAGGGCGCGCAGGCGCAGGCAACCCAGCTTGCCGCAAGCAAGGTGCCCACCGTCGTGGCCGTGTCCTGCAACGCACCGACCTTCGCCCGCGATGCCAAGATCCTGATCGACGGTGGCTACAGGATCGAAGGCGTCACACCTGTCGACCAGTTCCGCCACACACCGCACGTCGAGCTGGTGGCGCGATTTACGCGCAAGCGCTGACCGCCGTAGCCAAATAGCATCACGCTTGGCGGTGCCAGTTGATGTGCCCTCGCCCCTTGTGGGAGAGGGCTGCTCAGTCGCCAGCAGCGAACTCACTAGGGTGAGGGGTTCTCTCCACGAGCACAGGAGTCCGTGGAGAGAACCCCTCATCCGTCGCGGACTTCGTCCGCGCCACCTTCTCCCACAAGGGGAGAAGGGAAGGATGCCGCGGCGTCTTCGAGCGCGTAGTAAGACGACAGGCTTGACCTTGGTCAACGGCCCCGGCCCCCGCTTGTGCTAACTGCTTCCGTGCAAAACTTGGTTGGAAGCGGGTCGATGCTCATCGATAGACGACAGATGTTCGGAACCGCGCTTGGGCTTGGCGCGGCGGCGATCATAGGCTTGTCGTCGCAGGCAGGAGCAGCAGCAATGACGTATGAGGACGCGGCCGGCATCGTCAGAGCGCCGTTGCGGTCCACGCCGCGAAACCGAGAACTGGTGCGCTTTGCCAGCCTGGCGGCCAACAGTCACAACACTCAGCCCTGGACCTTCACCGCGAGCGCCGACAGGATCGTCATCATGCCGGACTACACGCGCAGATGTCCCGCGGTCGATCCGGACGACCACCATCTCTTCGTCAGTCTGGGATGTGCCGCGGAAAACCTCGTGCTGGCAGCCTCGATGCTCGGGCTGAAGGCGAATGCGGTTGTCGAGGGCGACCGGATCGTGATTGATCTGGAAGCAGCCCGCTCCTTGAGCTCGCCGCTCGCCGAGGCGATCACGGTTCGCCAGAGCACCCGCACGATCTATGACGGCAAGCCCGTTTCACCCGAGACGCTGCGCTTGCTGGAGAGCGCATGTCGGGAGCCTGGCGTCTCGGCCATCATGATAAGCGACCGGGCCGGGATCCTGGACGTCGCCGACTACGTTGTTCAGGCTAACTCGGCACAGATGCGCGACAAGGCGTTCATCGACGAACTGCGACGCTGGCTGCGCTTCAGCGAAGCCGACGCCATGGCGAAGATGGACGGATTGTTCTCGCGCTGCTCTGGAAATCCCGCGCTGCCCGCCTGGATTGCCCGGCCGCTTCTCAGCTTCTTCCTCACCGAAGAGGCAGAGAACAAGAAGTATCGCGAGCAGATCGCAAGCTCGGCGGGTGTCGTCGTCCTTGCATCTGATGCCGGCGACAAGGCCCACTGGATCGCAGTCGGCCGCGCCTGCCAGCGTTTCGGACTGCAGGCGACCGCGCTTGGACTGAAATATGCGTTCGTCAACCAACCGGTCGAGGTGCCCGCGATCCGCTCGCAATTCGCCTCGTTCCTGGATCTTGGCGGTCGGCGCCCGGACATCATCATGCGCTTCGGCACAGGGCCCGCTCTGCCCAACTCGCTGCGCCGGGCACCGGAACAGGTGATGCGCGAGGTGTCGTAGCGGACGCCTGCCGGTTTGGAGGTGCCGGTTGATGTGCCCTCGCCCCTTGTGGGAGAGGGCTCCTCCACTGCTGGCGACGAAATCGCTTGGGTGAGGGGTTCACTCCACGAGGACGGTCGCTCGTGGAGAGAACCCCTCGGCGCGCATTGCATGCGCGCCACCTTCTCCCACAAGGGGAGAAGGAAAGGACGCTACCTTCCCCACCTGTCCTGCCAGATCTTTTCCCCGATCATGCAGCTCACGCGCGGCTCCTTTTCGGCCACCGGCACGATCTTGCGCTCGGGCGCGTGGCCGGCGACCTCCATCAGCAGCTTGGTGCGGATCGCTTCTTTGAACTTCTCGCGCTCCTTGATCGTCACCACGAAGGAGCCTGGACCGCCGATCACGCAGTCCTCGTAATACTGATCGAGATTGTCGATATCCATGGTGGAATAAGACGGCTCCTTCACCATGATCGGCAGGCCGTTGATGACGATGCCCTTCTCCAGCGCCGCGTCGCGCGCGGTCGAGACCGGTGCGCCGTTATTGTTGGGACCGTCGCCGGAAATGTCGATCACGCGCCTGAGGCCGCGATAGGGATCTTCGTCGAACAGCGGCACCGCAAAATTGATCGCACCCGAGATCGAGGTCCGCGACGCCCGGCGGATCGGCGTCTTCATGATCTCGGCGGCAACAGCGTCGGCCGTTTCCGGGCCGTCGATCAGCCGCCAGGGAATGATGATCTTCTGATCAGAGGAAGCGGCCCATTCGAAATAGGTCACCGAGATCTTGCCGTTCGGGCCGGCCTTGAGTGCCTGCAGGAACTCCTTCGATACGATTGCCTGCGCGTAGCCCTCGCGCTGGATCGCGAGTTCGTCCATGTCCATGGAATAGGAGACGTCGACGGCAAGTATCAGTTCGACATCGACGGTGGGGTTCGCGTCCTTCTCCACCACCTGGCGGGTGCCCTGGTTGCCCGGCCCCGGCGCGGCGATGCCGGCCCCGTCGCCGCCGACGAGCCAGCCGGCGACAAGCACAACCCCGATCGAGACATACCAGCGCATGAGCTGCCCTCCCGTCGAACGTCAACAATGGTGACACGCAAACTGCGCGGCGCAAAGGGCGAACATCATTTGTCCTTCACATTCAGGTTAGCCTTCCGTCCAGCTCTGCTAGTCTCGCCTTGTACTCGCCCCGATTTTGGCGAGGTTTTGTCGCTTGCCCGCGATTATCCCGCTCCTGCAAGGAGCCCGTGCAAAAACCCCCGGTTCCGGGATCGCCAGGAAGGCGATATTATTTCGGGTTCGCAGAGCAGCAGGAAGTGCCGCACCATGAGCGACACCGTCACCACCCCCAAAACCAAGGTCAAGACCAAGGTAGAACGGCCGCGCCTGCACAAGGTCATCCTGATCAACGACGATTACACGCCGCGCGAATTCGTCGTCACCGTGCTGAAGGCGGAATTCCGCATGACCGAGGACCAAGCCTATAAGGTGATGCTCACCGCACACCAGCGCGGCGTCTGCGTGGTTGCGGTCTTCACCAAGGACGTCGCCGAGACAAAGGCGACCCGCGCCACCGACGCCGGCCGCGCCAAGGGCTATCCGCTGCTGTTTACGACCGAGCCAGAGGAATAGGCCGCGACGAGACCCGAAAGGTTCTGGTAACCGGATTTCCTGCCAATTTTAGCTGCCGGTGCGACCGACGGTTCAGTTTTTGCTGGCATGATCGCGTTCATGACGGTCGCATTCCGCAAGCAACGGCAGGCCTCCCTTCCGGACATCTCGTTCGGGCCGTATCGATTTGTTATTCTCGCGCTGCCATGGCTGATACTGGCCGCGGCGATGCGGGTCATTGCCTTCGGCGGCGGCGGAGTTGCTCTGCCTGCAATCATCATCGCCAACCTTGCCGTCATTCACGCCGTTCTCGTAGCAGCTCAACGCTGCATCGAGATGACCGGTGGCCAAAGCAGCCTCGGCGAGCTTGGGATCGCGGAGCAATTCAAATTGTCGCTCGCGATCGCGTGTCGGATAGCGCTGTTGATGATCGCGGCAGCAGCCGCGCTTGCGGCGGCCGGCTACGGATCCCTGGCGCCCCATATGCTGGCGGGAATCGACGGCATGGCCTTCGATCAGTTCACCGTCATAGGAAAATTCTGGAGCGCCGCAGTCGGCGCCGTGACACTTCTGATGGTTGTCGGTGCCGAGCAAAACGGCGGTCGGGTGGCATTCTTCGAAGCCGCTGGCGAGCTTGCAAGGCGGTGGTTCTGGCTGGGGGCCGCCGTGATAGCTCTTGGGTTGGTCAATCTAGGTCTGAGCTTTGGCCAGGGCTTGGTCCGCAGTGCGATTGTGGTTTTCTGGCAGACCTCCACGTCCAGTCAGTTCGTCAAGAATCTCGTCTATTTCGTATTCATCTTCAGCTTCGCAATGCTGCGGTTGTGGGTGACACTGTTGATCCTGACCTACGGCCTGAAGCAGTCCTATGTCCACGATTAGGGGTCGCCGCGGAATTCAGCTCGCAGACGCCTCGCCCATCAGGCCATAGACGCGCTGGGCCTTTGAAAAACCTGCGATCGGAAATTCGCCGAGATCATCCCAGCCGCCGCGGCAGATGCCGGCAAAGCCTTCGGAGGCCACGACCGTGCGGCCAAGTCGGCCGGCGATCTTCTCCAGTCGCGCGGCAAGATTCACCGCTCGGCCAATGCAGGTGAAGTCGAGCCGGTTGCCGCCGCCGATATTGCCATAGAGAATTGTTCCGACGTGCAGCGCAACGCCGAAACGGAAACGCTCGACGACGTCGCCGACCGGATACCGCAGCGCCTCGACGCTGGCCCGCATGTCCTGCGCGGCTTCCAACACGTGCGAACAGACCTGTTGCGCATCCCCGACATACTCATCGATCGGAAAAACCGCGAGCAATCCGTCGCCCATGTATTTCAGCACCTCGCCATCATGGGCCCGGATCGAGGCGACCTGACAGTCGAAATAGCGGTTGAGCATGTCGACGACGGTCTCGGCCGGGAGTCGATCCGATAATGCAGTGAAGCCACGCAAGTCCGACAGCCAGATCGCCGCATGCATGGTCTCGCCGTGCCCGCGCCGGATCTGACCATCGAGGATGCGCGTGCCCGCGCGGTTGCCGACATAAGTGTCAAGCAAGGTCGCGGCGACGCGGCGAAGACCGATCACCTCGATGAGACGCGTCAGCGCCGGCAGCACCGATCGCAGTGCGGCGAGCTGGTCGTCGGTGAAACCGCCCGCCTGCTTGGTGGTCCAACTGGAGGCATGCGTGAAGCCATCGATGAAGCGTAGCGGTATGGCCACATAGTCGGTCACGCCTTCCGCGCGCATGTCGTCGAGAAAGGGAAATCGCCGGCTTTCGGGATCGTCGGTGCGGGACCGCACCTCCCTGACCTCGCCAAAAACGATCGCAAGCGGGCTTGCGATGAACTCCGGCGTTTGCTTGATGTCGTAGTCAACCGAGCCGACGACGACAGGCTCGCCGGGCTTCCAGATGAAATTGCGCCCATAGATTTCTGGGTGCAGCGTCCGGATGAAGAATCCGACCCGCCATAGCGGGATGCCGGCCGCAACCAGGCGCCCGCACAGTTCGGAGACCATGTCGGTGACAACAGGGGTCGACCTTGCGCCGTCGATCAGCCAGTCCGCGATCCCCCTGATGTCGATCTGCATCACGGCCTCTGTGCTGTCAGATTCTATCCAACCTGTCCCCGGTGCCGCAGGAAATGATCGGCGAGCACGCAGGCCATCATCGCCTCGCCCACCGGCACGGCGCGGATGCCGACGCAGGGGTCGTGGCGGCCCTTGGTCATGATATCGGTGTCGGTGCCGCTGCGGTCCACGGTCAGCCGCGGCGACAGGATCGAGGAGGTCGGCTTCACCGCAAAACGAACAACCACCGGCTGGCCGGTGGAGATGCCGCCGAGGATGCCGCCGGCATTGTTGGACAGGAAACGCACGCCGTTATTGCCGGTGCGCATCTCGTCGGCGTTCTCCTCGCCCGACAATTCGGCCGCGCCGAACCCGGCGCCGATCTCGACGCCCTTCACCGCATTGATGGTCATCATCGCAGCCGCCAACTCGCTATCGAGCTTGGCGTAGATCGGCGCGCCGAGCCCGGGCGGCACGCCCTCGGCCACGACCTCGATCACCGCGCCGATCGAGGAGCCCTTCTTCCTGATGCCATCGAGATAATCTTCGAAGAACGCCGCCTTGTCCTGGTCCGGGCAGAAGAACGGATTGCGGCCAATCTCGTCCCAATCCCACTTATCGCGATCGATCTTGTGCGGGCCCATCTGCACCAGCGCGCCGCGGATCTTGATGTCCGGCAGGATTTTTCGCGCAATCGCGCCGGCGGCAACCCGGGTCGCGGTCTCACGCGCCGAGGAGCGGCCGCCACCGCGGTAATCGCGCAGGCCGTATTTGGCCTCATAGGTGAAGTCGGCATGGCCGGGGCGGAACTTGTCCTTGATCTCGGAATAGTCCTTCGAGCGCTGGTCGGTGTTCTCGATCAGGAGGCCGATCGGCGTGCCCGTCGTCACCTGCACGCCGGTCTCCGGATGCGCCATCACGCCGGACAGGATCTTCACCGCATCCGGTTCCTGGCGCTGGGTGGTGAAGCGGGACTGGCCCGGCCGGCGTCGGTCGAGATCGTGCTGGATCTCCTCGACCGTCAGCGGGATCAGCGGCGGACAGCCATCGACCACGCAGCCGATCGCCACCCCATGGCTCTCGCCGAAGGTCGTGACGCGGAACAAATGGCCGAAGGTGTTGTGAGACATCCGGTGATCGCCGCCTTGTGCGTTGTAATGCAATGTTGACTGTCAGCATGTCGTAACGCGCGCAGTCGACAGCGTCAAACTTCGGTCGTCATGCCCGGGCTTGTCCCGGGCATCCACGCGCTTCGTTCCGCGCCGCCAAGACGTGGATGGCCGGGACAAGCCCGGCCATGACGGCGGAGCGCGGTTCTTAACTATACTTCACCAGCCCGCCATCGCGAAACACGTAGACGGCGCCCTGCTCGATGTAGAGGTCCGCGGCGCTATCAGGGGTTTCGATGCCGAGCGACACCATCAGGGCGCGGCAGGTGCCGCCATGGGCCACGGTGACGGTGTCGCCCAGGAGCGAGTCGTACCAGTCGCGCACCCGCAGCTGCACCGCGGCGTAGGTCTCGCCGCCCTCCGGCGCCATCGTCCATTTCGCGGTCTGGCGCTTGGCGTAGAGCTCGGGATCGGCGAGTTGCATCTCCGCCAGCGTCGAGCCTTCCCAGACGCCGTAGCCGATCTCGCGCAACCGGTCGTCGAGCGAATAGTCGCCAGGCGGCAATTCCAGCGCGCGACGCGCCAGCTCCATAGTCTGGCGCGCCCGTCCGAGCGGGCTCGAGACGTAGGGCAGCGTTGCCCTGTCATATCCGTCGCGCGTGAGAAGGTCGGCTAGCACATGGCCGGCATGGGACGCTTGGGCGCGCCCACGATCGTTCAGCGGAATATCCAGGGTGCCCTGCAGCCGGCCTTCCGCGTTCCATGCCGTCTCGCCATGGCGGATGTAGTAGATTGTTGGCATTGCTATCGATGCAGCAGCTATTCCTTGGCGAGCGAAATGTCGGGCGCATCGGGACGCTTCATGCCGACAATGTGATAGCCGGAATCGACGTGATGCACCTCGCCGGTGACACCGCGGGAAAGATCGGACAACAGATAAAGCGCGCTGTCGCCGACCTCCTCGATCGTGACCGTGCGCCGCATTGGAGCGTTGTACTCGTTCCACTTCAGAATGTAGCGGAAATCGCCGATGCCGGACGCCGCGAGCGTCTTGATCGGACCTGCCGAGATCGCGTTGACGCGGATGTTCTTCTCGCCAAGATCGGCGGCCAGATAGCGCACGCTCGCTTCCAGCGCCGCTTTCGCGACCCCCATCACGTTGTAATGCGGCATCCACTTCTCGGCGCCATAATAGGTCAGCGTGATGATCGAGCCGCCGTCGGTCATCAGCTTCTCGGCCCGCTGCGCGATCGCGGTCAGCGAGTAGCAGCTGATCAGCATCGACTTGGAAAAATTCTCCGCTGTGGTCTCGATGTAGCGGCCGTCGAGCTGGTCCTTGTCGGAGAAGGCGATCGCATGCACGACAAAATCGATCTTGCCCCACTTCTCCCTGATAACGTCGAACACCGCGTCGATGGTCGCAGCGTCGGTGACGTCGCAATGGCCGAGCAGGAGCGCGTTCAATTCCTTCGCCAAGGGCTCGACCCGCTTCTTCAGGGCATCGCCCTGCCAGGTGAGCGCGATTTCGGCGCCGGCATCGTGGCAGGCTTTGGCGATCCCCCAGGCGATCGAGCGGTTATTGGCGACACCAAGGATCACACCGCGCTTGCCCTGCATCAGACCCGATTTCTGTGCCATCCGCTGTCCATTCTCGCGTTGCATTTGGTATTCGGAGGTACACCAGCGCTCCACCGCGGTACAGTCCAAATCCGTCTCCTGTTAACGCTGATTTAGCCCCGTCGCGATCGACGGAATAGTCGTGTCATTTGGGTGTTATGTTAGGCAAGGCGTCCGAGCTGAAGCAGGATGAAGATCCGGTGTCATGACCGCGTTCCGGCAGAGTGTTGAAGCCATGATCCCGGCGCTGCGCCGTTACGCGCGGGCGCTGGCGCGCGATGCCGATATCGCCGACGATTTGGTGCAGGACACCTTGGTGCGGGCGCTGCGTTCCGAGCGGCTGTTCCTCGGCGGCGACGTGCGGAGCTGGCTCTATACGATCCTGACCAACCTCAACAAGAACCGCCGCCGCTCGCTGGCGCGGCGGCCGCAATTCATGCCGCTGCTGGACAACAATCCGGACGCCAGCGGCACCGAGGCCGAAGGCCGCGACATTGCGCGCGCGCTGGCGACGCTGGTGGAAGAGCAGCGCGCGGCGCTGCTTCTGGTGATGCTGGAAGGATTGAGTTACCGCGAAGTCGCCGACATCCAGGGCGTGCCGATCGGCACCGTGATGTCCCGGCTTGCGCGTGCTCGCGCCCACGTTAAGGCCTTCCTCGAAGGCGAACGGGCGACGACGCTGAGGCGGGTGAAATGATGGCAGGCGTTGTGCATGGCCATGACATCAGGTTCAGGCGATTTCGATTGTTGAGAATTAGACAGAGACGACTGCGATGACCAACCCCAGGATTCCCGTCACCGAGGACGAGCTGCACGCCTATGTCGACAACGAATTGCCGGTGGAGCGCCGCGGCGACGTCGAGGCGTGGCTGGCAGCGCACCCCGATGACGCCGAACGGGTGCGGTCGTGGCTCGCCATGGCCGACGTGCTGCACGCGCGCTACGATTCGGTCGCAGACGAGGCGGTGCCGAAGCGGCTCGAGATCGAGCAATTGGTGCGTCAGCCGCGCAAGCTGGTCTATGGCGCCATTGCGGCGGCGCTGGTGGCATTCATCGCCGGCGGCGGCGTCGGCTGGATCGCGCATGGCGCGGCGGCCAAGCCCTCGCCGCTGCAGAGCTTCACGCTCGATGCGATGGACGCGCACCGGCTCTATGTGGTCGAGGTCCGCCATCCGGTCGAGGTGCCCGGCGATGAGCGCGCCCATCTGCAGGCCTGGCTGACCAAGCGCTGCGGCTGGGACGTGCGCGCGCCGGAGCTGTCGGCGGCGGGATTGAAGCTGGTTGGCGGCCGGCTGCTGCCTGGCCCGACCGGGCGGCCGGCTTCTTTCCTGATGTATGAAAGCGCCTCCGGCGAGCGCTTCACGGTCTACGCCTCCAAGGCGCAGGCGGAGACCACGCAAATGCGTTACGCCACGCACGGCAATGAGGGCGCGCTGTTCTGGGCCGACCGCGGCGTCGGCTACGTCGTCTCAGGCGGCAGCGATCGCAACCGCCTGACCCAGATCGCGCAAGCCGTCTACGACCAGATGGAAAAGACCGGCGGCTGAGTCGGCACGATCATTCCCGGCCACCGCTGAGAAAAAAGGGCCACCTGCGACAGCAAGCGGCCCAAGTCTAGGGAGGAAACGCCCAAGGAGGGCTGCGACAGCGCGAGGCGCCGTCGCACGAGGTTATGTAGTTCGCGCACAGCGATTCGAAAGACCGGGCAATACCGGGTTTTGCGAAAACGCCCGCATTTCGCGGACGTTCGTGACGCAATGGCCACACTTGCCCGATGTCCCAATTCCGTCATCGAAAATCTGGAATAAGGACATCGGCGCGTCTCAGAATCGCACCGGATGTGCCCGCGTTATCGCGCAGCGCTCGATCCGCCGATCAGCGCTCGCGGCCTCGATTGGGGTTTGGTATTGCGCTGGTCCCCCTCTCGAGGCCGCACCCTCAGCCAAGATCGCTGCGGGGATTGTAAGGATGCTGGTCGCGCCACTTCTGCATCAATGCTTCCAGCTCAGCATCGTTCCCATCAGGCAGGATGATGCGAGTGGTGACGTAGAGGTCGCCCGCGCCGCCCGACTTCGGCAGTCCCTTGCCCTTCAGCCGAAACGTCCGCCCGCTCGAGGTGTTCTTGGGGATCGACAATTCGACCGCGCCGCCAAGCGTCGGCACGCGGACCTTGCCGCCCAGCACCGCCTCGTACAGCGTGATCGGCAGCTCGACCCTGAGATCGTTGCCGTCGACCTTGAAGAAGGAATGCGGCGCGATCGTCACTGTGATCAGGAGATCGCCCGGACGATGGCCAGGCGCCGTCTCGCCCTGCCCCTTCAGCCGGATCTGCTGGCCGGAGCTGACGCCGGCGGGAATCTTGACATTGAGTTCCTTGCCGGTCGGCAGGCGGACGCGCTTCTCGGCGCCGTTCACCGCCTCCTCCAGCGACACCGTCATGGCGACGCTCTGGTCGAGGTCGAGCCCGACGCCGCCAGTATCGAATTCAAACTGGGTGCCGCCGCCCCTGCGCGCACGCGCACCGGCGCCGAACATGCTGTTGAGGATGTCCTCGAAGCCGCCTGCACCGCCGCCTTCCATGCCGCCGCCAGAGCCGCTGCGGAACGTATAGGTTTCGAACCCGCCCGGACCGGCACGGCCGCGCGCATCGCCGCCGCCAAAGCCTCCGCCGGGGAAGCCCTGGAAACGCGGCTTGCCCTCGGCGTCGATCTCGCCGCGGTCAAACTGCTTGCGCTTCTCCTCGTCGCCAACGATCTCGTTGGCCGAGTTGATCTCGGCGAAACGCTCGGCAGCCTTTGGATCGTTCTTGTTGCTGTCGGGATGATGCTTCTTGGCGAGCTTGCGATAGGCGCTTTTGATCGCGGCAGCGCTGGCGCCCCGCGGCACCCCCAAGACCTCATAGGGGTCGCGCATCCGTCACGTCTCCTTCACGGGAAATCAGACCTGAAATTTTCGGGCTTGTCGCCCCACTTTGGTGTCATTTGGGGACGCCGTGGCATTTTTGCAACTGCTTTGGCGTTCAGGATTTCCAAGGTTTCAGACTATGGATCTCCCACCTCCCGCGTCCGGCCTTACAGCCGGCACCCTGCAGCCAGCTCTCGGTCCGGCCGTTGACATAGCTTGCCAGGAAATCCCGGCAAGTCCGACCGTCCTCGGCGGCGTAAGCCTGCGACAACGGCGTCACCGAGCCGCGCGCGCCCGTCTCGGGATTTTCCCAGGCCTGGCTGGAATCCTTGTCGCCCTTGGTCAGCACGTCTGAGGCGGCGTTGCGGGCAAAGGCAAGGTCGCTGTCGGTCGGCGCCGATGACCTTACGTGGGGCGCGCCGAGCGACCCCGTCAAGTCCCTGTCGTCCAGCCGGGCAAAACTGTCGCCGCGCGACAGGGCGCAGCCGCCGGCCCCTAGGCCGATTAGAACCAATGTCACCACCGTCCCCGCCGGTCGGATCGCCGATAGGCCAACGCGTCCCCATGCCCTATATAAGGACGTCCTATATAGGGCGAGTAACGCGCGCTCTGAGGCCGACGGACGCAACGCTGGACTCCTGACATGACAGACACGACCTCCATCAAACACCCTACACCGTTAACATCGGGTGATTTTACCGCTGCGGAAGAACCATTTGCGCTGTTCGCCGAATGGTTTGCCGAAGCAACCAAGTCCGAGCCGAACGATCCCAACGCGATGGCGCTCGCAACCGTCGACGCGGGCGGGCTCCCGGACGTGCGGATGGTGCTGATGAAAGGCTATGACGCTGATGGCTTCGTGTTCTACAGCCACGTCGCCAGCGCCAAAGGCCGCGAACTCGCCGCAAATCCTAAGGCCGCTTTACTATTCCACTGGAAATCCTTGCGCCGGCAGGTGCGCATCCGCGGCAACGTGTCGCCGGTGAGCGACGCCGAGGCCGACGACTATTTCGCGACGCGCCCGAAGCAGGCGCAGCTTGGCGCCTGGGCCAGCAAGCAGTCGCAGCCGTTGGAGAGCCGTTTCGCCTTCGAGCAGGCGATCGCGAAGGTCGCCGCGAAATATGTGATCGGCGAGGTGCCGCGCCCTCAGGGGTGGAGCGGCTGGCGCATCAGCCCTGTCAGCATCGAGTTCTGGCACGACCGTCCCTACCGCCTGCACGACCGCATCGAGTTCCGGCGCGAGGGCCCAGGCCAAGCCTGGACCAAAGTAAGGCTTTATCCGTAAGACTCAGACCGTCATGGCCGGGCTTGTCCCGGCCGTCCACGTCTCAGTTTCGAGCCAGTCCGAACACGTGGATGCCCGGCACGAGGCCGGCATGACGAAGAACGAGAGAACCGTCCAATGCCGAACCATTCCAACGCGCCGCGACGCACGCTGCTCCTGACCGGCGCCAGCCGCGGCATCGGCCATGCTACCGCGATCCGGTTTTCCTCGGCCGGCTGGCGCGTCATCACCTGCTCGCGGCACGCCTTTCCGGAAGTTTGCCCCTGGGGCGCCGGACCCGAGGATCACATCGAGGTCGATTTCGGCGACCATGACGACACCGTGCGCGCAATCTCGGAAATCCGCCGGCGGCTGGAGAACGACGAACTGCACGCACTCGTCAACAATGCGGCGATCTCGCCCAAGGGGCCGGGCGGCACGCGGCTCGGCACCATGGACACCGATATCGACACCTGGCTGCATGTCTTCCGCGTCAACTTCTTCGCGCCGATCATGCTGGCCCGCGGGCTGATCAACGAATTGAAGACCGCCAAGGGTGCGGTGGTGAACGTCACTTCGATCGCGGGCTCCCGCGTGCATCCGTTCGCGGGTGCGGCCTATGCCACCTCGAAAGCGGCGCTCGCGGCGCTGACGCGCGAGATGGCGTCCGATTTCGGCCGCGTCGGCGTCCGCGTCAACTCGATCGCGCCGGGCGAGATCGACACCTCGATCCTGTCGCCGGGCACCGAGAAGATCGTCGAGCAGCAGATCCCGATGCATCGCCTGGGCACTCCAGACGAAGTTGCCAAGATCATCTACGTCCTGTGCACGGAAACCAGTTCCTACGTGAACGGCGCCGAGATCCACATCAATGGTGGCCAGCACGTGTAGGACAGATTGCTGAGTTGACGGCTCTCTCCAGAGACACTGTCGCCCGTGGAGACAACCCCTCATCCGGCGCTTCGCGCCACCTTCTCCCACAAGGGGAGAAGGGAAGAACGCCTTGCCGACGCCAGTTGATGTGCCCTCGCCCCTTGTGGGAGAGGGCAGCTCCGCCATCACCACAGGCTCATTCGGGTAAGGGGTTCTCTCCACGTATACCGTCGCCTGTTCGCGGGCGAGCGACCACGGCTGCGATTTCCAATTTATCGGATCGTGCGTAACAAACGAGGAGCACGAAGCAATCCAGACCGTTTCCGCCGTCGACTTCTGGATTGCTTTGCCTGCACTCGTTAGCGGCCGTCCTGGCCGTCAATCCGCGTAGAACTTCCGCGGCTTCTCAACCACTCGCTGCGCGCTGGTGTTGTACGCGCTCGAGCACTCGTCTTCGTTTTCGCCATCGAGCAGGGCTGCGCCGCAGTGACGGCAGGTGCGCGGCGATATCGCCTGCATCCTTCCAACCATGCGGTCCTGCTGATAGCGCACGAAGTCGATGATGTTACGCCGTGGCGTTATGATCTTCTCAACCATTGCTGTCCCTCCGGCTTGAGGCGGGGGTTATCGCAGCAAAGTTTCGCTCAAACGTTCAGTGCAACACTCAAATTTTAGCGGAGGATTCGCGGAGGAATTGCGGCAGCCTTATTGCCGCGATCGCGACTGCAATGGAACTCGCGATCGTGCGCAGCAATGGAACTAGAGCCACTTCTTCAATTTGAAAAGGTAGTACGGCACGATCGCTGCAATCAGCATCATCACCAGCGCGATCGGATAGCCATGCGGCCAGTCGAGTTCCGGCATCGCCTTGAAGTTCATGCCGTAGATCGAGGCGATCAGCGTCGGCGGCATCAGCACCACGGCCATCACCGAGAACAGCTTGATGATGTTGTTCTGCTCGAGATTGACGACACCGAGCATGGCGTCCAGCGTGAAGGTGATCTTGTTGGAGAGATAGGAGGCGTGGTCGGTCAGGGAGGCGACGTCGCGCTGCATGGTCTTGAGCTGCTCGCGCATGTCCTTGGACCATTTGACGCCTTCGATCACCGCCGACATGAAGGTGACGACGCGACCGATGGAGACCAGGCTTTCACGCACTTTCGAGGTCAGGTCGCCCTTGCGCCCGATCTCGATCAGGATCCGCGAATATTGCTTGGCATGGCCGTGCCGCTCGGCCTCCGGTTCGAAGATGTCGTGGGAGACCTGGTCGATATCGGCGCCGCAGCGCTCCAGAATGTCGGCGCAGCGGTCGATCACCGCATCGAGCAACTCCATCAGCACCATCTCGCCGTTGATGGTGGGCGCGCAGGACCGCCCAAGCTTGGCCTCGACCAGCGCGAACGGTTTCGGCTGGTCGTAGCGCACGGTCACCAGTCGGTGGCCAGCCAGGATAAAGGTGACCGCCGTGGTGTGGGGCATGTCGGTGTCGGAATGGCACATCAGCGTCGCGGTCATGTAGCGCGCGCCGTTCTCGATATAGAGCCGGCTGGAAATCTCGATTTCCTGCATGTCCTCCCGGGTCGGCACCGCGATCCCGGCCAGCCGCTCCACGGCGCGGTCCTCCTCCGGCGTCGGCCTGACCATGTCGATCCAGACCGCATTCTCCGGCAAGGCCGCAACCTCGTCGGAAACGACCTTTTTCAGCGTGAAATCGGCAGGAACGAACACTGACAGCATCAGCAACTCCGGAACAGGGCACCGGCGCACCCAACAGGACTAAACGCGATTCTGGCAAGGGCTTCATGACCGGCGCATTAACCGCCTGTCCATATTTGTGGCGGCGAAATGGCGGCGGCGCGGCCCGGACTTGGCAACCGTTGCTGATCTGCACAGAAATCGGCCGCCGGATCGCAGGATTTGCGGCAAAAAAGCCACAGAAGGGGTCCCGCGACGCGGGATAGGTCTCTAAACGCTGGGAATAGCGGCAGGTTTCGGCAATAATACGATCAAAGAGATGATGGAATCGTGGCGATTGGGGCGCATTTTCGCGCTGCGAGCGCAGATTTGCAACGGAAGTGTACCATGTCGTCGCTGAAAGTTACGCTGGGGATTGTGGCCGCCGGCCTGATGTTGTCGGGTTGCATGCAGGCCACAACTTACGAGGCCACCAACACCGCCAACTTCAAGCAGCGCGACAAGGACCTGCTGGCGAAGACCACCTACGCGAAAGTTCCGGTTGCCGAGCCGTTCCGCCGCGCCATTGTGGATTACCACCGCAAGGAGGCGCCGGGTTCCATCGTGGTCGATTCCGACAACCACTATCTTTACCTGGTGCAAAAGGACGGCAAGGCGATCCGCTACGGCATCACCGTCGGCGAAGAAGCCATGGCATGGTCCGGCATTGCCAAGGTCGGCAGCAAGACCGAGTGGCCGGCCTGGCACCCGACGCCCGGCGAAATCTCCAGGCTCGGCGTTCCGACCTATGTCGCGCCGGGACCCGACAACCCGATGGGTTCGCGCGCGCTCTATCTGTACTCCGGCGGCAAGGACACGCTGTTCCGCATCCACGGCACCAACCAGCCCGAATATATCGGCGCCTCGATCTCCTCGGGCTGCATCCGCATGACCAATGAGGACGTGATCGACCTTTATGACCGCGTCGGCGTCGGCACCGTCGTGGTCGTGCTGGAGCCGAAGCACGGCGACTCGCCATTCAATTCGAAGATGGCGCTGCAGGGCGGCGGCAGCAACGCCATGGTGCAGTAGTAAGTTCGCGGAAGACGCGATCAAAAGCGCCGGCTTTGCCGGCGCTTTTTTGTTGGTTGCGGTTTGGTCGCCGCAGGCTTTGACTTCGTAGCGTCGGAATCGCCGGCATCCGGCTTCGCATTTTTTGACTTCGTACTCTCCGACTTGGTGTCAGTCTTGGCGCCGCTCTTTGGGTCCTCCTTGGCGGCGACCTCGCGCGGCGGCGCTTCCTCGGGGCGCTCGGCCGGCAACAGCGGGGCGACGGCCGGCAGCGGGTCCAAGACATCCCACTGGCAGATCCGATAGTTGTTTCGCCGCTCCATCCGGTCGAGGTGGATGTGGTCCTCATGGTAGCCGTCGGAGCCGGGCCCCAGCACGGTCGTGAAGCGGGTGCAGGCCGAGTGCAGCATGCTCTCGCGCAGATCGCGCGCCACATTGCGGTCGGTGAGCGCGATCGTGCGGCCGTTCGCCAGCCTGAAGGCGCGGACATCGAGCGCATTGGCGCGGCCATGTTCGGAGAGCTGTGCACCGGCGACACCGTTGCGGCCGCGGCACTGGAAGGAATCGAGATTGTCCAGGTCGCTGATGCTGCTGCCGAGCGCTGTAGCCAGCGGCGCGATGTCGGAGCGCACCCAGTCGGCGATCGCGGTAGCCATGGTGCAGCGGAGGATCGCCGCCGGCTTCACCGCAACCTTTCGCTTGTCGGGCAGCACGATCGCCTCCAGCCGCACCAGATCGTCGCCGCCGCAGCCGCCGGGACCATGGATATCGGGGACACTTGGCGCGACGGCGATCTCTTCCGTCAGCGCCTGCCGGCAGGCTGAGGGCTGCGGCGGCGGAGCCTGCTCGGCAGCTTTTTCGTCGGCAGCCTTGTCGACGGCTTTGCCGTGATCGGCCGGCGTCGCTTTTTCGGCGGCCTTGCCATGATCGGCCGGCGGCGCCTTTTCCGCGGCTGCGGGCGGCTCAGGCGGCTTTGCAGCAGGCGCCTCGGCCGGACGCGGCTTTGGCAATGGCACCACCACTGCCCGATGAACGGCCCGATGCGGCCTTGGCCGAGGAGGACTGAACAAGTCGGCAAAGGGAAACGGGACCGATCTGCGGGCTGCCGAGGCGGGTTCGGCCAGCATTGGGAGCAATATGGCTACGGCGGTAACCAGTGCCATTCCGGTGCGGCCAAACGCACCATAATTGGATTTTCGGCTTGCTTTCTCCGCGCTACAGTTCATGTCAATTTCATGATTGGACGGCTGGCTATACTGTCTGGCTGGCCGGTCATGCGAGAGAAAAACACTGAGGAGGGACGTGCGTATGCTTGGTTTGATGCAGGACTGGCCTTTGCTGTGCCACCGGATTATCGAACACGCAGCGAAATATCACGGCACACAGGAGGTCGTGACGCGGTCGGTCGAAGGCCCGATCCATCGCACCACCTATGCCGAAATCCATGCGCGCGCGCTGAAGGTCTCGCAGAGCCTGGAGCGCGACGGCATCAAGCTCGGCGATCGTGTCGCCACCATCGCCTGGAATACTTGGCGCCATCTCGAAGTCTGGTATGGCATCATGGGTATCGGCGCGATCTGCCATACCGTCAACCCGCGCCTGTTTCCCGATCAGATCGCCTGGATCATCAACCACGCCCAGGACCGCGTGGTGATGACCGACCTCACCTTCGTGCCGGTGCTGGAGAAGATCGCCGACAAGCTTCCGAGCGTCGAGCGCTTTATCGTGCTGACCGACAAGGCGCACATGCCAGAGACCACGCTGAAGAACGCGGTCGCCTATGAAGACTGGATCGCGGCGTCCGACGGCAAGTTCCAGTGGAAGACGTTCGACGAGAACACCGCAGCGGCGATGTGCTACACGTCGGGCACCACGGGCGACCCCAAAGGCGTATTGTATTCGCACCGTTCCAACGTGCTGCATGCGCTCATGGCCAACAACAAGGATGCGCTGGGCACATCCGCGACCGATACAATGCTGCCGGTGGTGCCACTGTTCCATGCCAATAGCTGGGGCATCGCTTTTTCCGCGCCCTCGATGGGCACCAAGCTGGTGATGCCCGGGCCGAAGCTCGACGGCGCCTCGGTCTACGAATTGCTCGACACCGAGAAGGTGACGCACACCGCCGGCGTGCCGACAGTGTGGCTGATGCTGCTGCAGCACATGGCCGCCAACAACCTGAAGCTGCCGCACCTGGAGATGGTGATATGCGGCGGCTCGGCGATGCCGCGCTCGATGATCGAGGCTTTCCTCAACATGGGCGTGGAGCCGCGCCACGCCTGGGGCATGACCGAGATGAGCCCGATCGGCACGGTCGCGGCGCTGAAACCGCCCTTCGGAGAGCGCACCGGCGAAGAACGGCTCGACGTCCTGCAGACGCAGGGCTACCCGCCGTTCGGCGTCCAGATGAAGATCGCCGACGATGCCGGCAAGGAGCTGCCGTGGGATGGCAAGACCTTCGGCCGGCTCAAGGTCTCGGGCCCGTCGATCGCCAAGGCCTATTTCCGCGTCGACAGCAGCATTCTCGACGAGGAAGGCTATTTCGACACCGGCGACGTCTCGACGATCGATGCGCACGGCTACATGCGGATCACCGATCGCTCCAAGGACGTGATCAAGTCGGGCGGCGAATGGATCTCGTCGATCGACCTGGAGAACCTCGCGGTCGGCCATCCGGCCGTGGCCGAGGCCGCCGTGATCGGCGTGTTCCATCCGAAGTGGGACGAGCGTCCGCTGCTGATCGTGCAGCTCAAGCAGGGCCAGCAGGCGACGCGCGAGGAGATCCTGAAGTTCATGGACGGCAAGATCGCGAAATGGTGGATGCCCGACGATGTCGTCTTCGTCGACGGCATTCCGCACACCGCGACCGGCAAGATCCTGAAGACCGCGCTGCGCGATCAGTTCAAGGCCTACAGCCTCCCGACCGCAGCCGCGTAACGAACAGGCTCTCCGTCATGCCCGGGCTTGGGGACAGCCCGTAGGGTGGGCAAAGCGCAGCGTGCCCACCATCTCTTGCACCGACGGTAGTGTGCGGAAGGTTCTGCAAAAGCCTGAGAGGCTGGAGCGGTCATGGTAAGTCCGGTGATTGCGAAGATCACCGCTCATAGAGGAGCTTGGACCCGCCATGACCGTGACGAAGATTAGGACGGACGTCTCTGC